>JBBQVO010000234.1:0-4542 GCA_038211505.1 Dehalococcoidia bacterium
CGCAACGTCGCCGCGAAGCTCGATCTCGTCGATCGCGACGTGTTGAAGTTTGCGTTCATCGTCGACTTTCCGCTCGTCGAGTGGAACGAGGATGAAGAGCGCTGGGCGGCGAAGCATCATCTGTTCACGTCGATGCATGCCGAAGATGCCGAGCTGCTGGCGACGGATCCGCTCGGCGTGCGCAGCAACGCCTACGACATCACCTGCAACGGCTGGGAGATCGGCAGCGGCAGCATCCGGATCCATCAACGCGCGGAGCAGGAGCGCATCTTCGACTTCCTCGGCATCGGGCCAGAGGATCAGCGCATCAAGTTCGGCCACATGCTTGATGCGTTCGAGTTCGGCGCGCCGCCGCACGGCGGCTTCGCGCCGGGCATCGATCGCACGGCGGCGTTGTTCGCGCAGGAGACGGATATTCGCGAAGTGATCGCATTTCCGAAGACGAAGAGCGCGACTGACTTGATGACCGGCGCCCCGTCGGCCGTTGACGCGCCCGCGCTCGATGCCGTCGGCCTGCAACTCAAGCCCGACTTGAAGACGACCGAGCGCGGCGATGGTTGACGGCTGCCTCTTCTGCTCGATGGCGAGTGGCGCGATCGACGTGCCGAAGTTGCATGACGATGATCTCGTCTTCGCCATCCGCGACATCAATCCACGCGCGCCCGTCCACATCTTGATCATCCCGAAGCGCCACATCGCCGACGGGCGCGACACAGGCGACGCCGACGCGCCCGAACTCGGACGGATGTTCGCCGTCGCGGCGCGCCTCGCCGAGGCGGATGGGCTCTCGCGGCGCGGCTATCGCCTCGCGTTCAACGTCGGCGAGGATGCCGGCATGACGATCCCGCATCTGCACATGCACCTGATCGGTGGGCGGCATCTCGGCGCGGAGGGGTGAGCGCGAGTGTGCAGATCGACATCTCGGTTTCGCCGTTCGCGAGACGGGCATCGAAATTCGGTGTGAGCGCGGCGGACGTGCGAGACTTACGGGGTGAGTGCTGATTTCGACGAGGGCGCAGCGAGCAGCGCCCCTACGAACGGATCCGCCGAGGGCGCGGCAAGCGGCGCTCCGGTGGGTGGACAGACACCGGGCGCGACGCGGTTCACGCCGCATGCGCTCTTGCTCGCCGTGTTGCTGGTCGTCGCCGTCTGGTCGGCGGCGATTGCGTACGCCATTGCGCTGCCGAACCAGGCGAACGACTTCAACTCGCCGGCGTTTATCGTGCGTCACTCGTGGGTGAAGTTCGCGATGCTGGCGACGCAGCCGTTTCGGCATCAGCTGACGCGGGACGAAGAAGACGCCACCGTCGCGCGCTTCTTCGAGATCAACAAACTCGTCGCACAGCAGGAGCGGATCGCCGGCGATCCCGCATCGACGCCAGATGCCGCTGCGGCTGCGCGCGCTGCAGATGCGTCGCTGCGCAGCGAGCGCGACGGCATCAAGAATACGGTGCAGCTGATCCTCGAAGGGCGGCTGACGCGCGCGATCAAAGAGACGGGGCTGACGCGGCACATCGGTGGAGATCTCGTCTGGCCGCCGGTGAACATCGAGTTTCAAGATCCGCCGTCGGTGCTGGTGACGTCGCCGCGATCAGAGATCCGCAAAGAGAGCGAGCGACTGCTGCAGGGCGATCTGCCAGTGGCGCGCGCGCAGGAAATCGAAGCGAAAGCCGAGAGCGACGGCCAGACGTCGGCGCTCGTCGTCGAGATCGGCGGCATCGCGCTGTATCCGGCAGTGATCCCGCCGGACGAGGACTATCAATTCATCCTGCAAGACATCGCGCACGAGTGGACGCACCACTACCTCTACTTCACGCCGCTCGGCCGCGCCTACTTCGCGAGCGCGAAGCTGACGACGCTGAACGAAACCGTTGCCAACATGGTCGGGCGCGAGCTCGGCGATCGCCTCTTCGCCGAATATCCGCTCGCGAAGCCGCAAGCGTCGTTCGTCACGATCGCGCAAATCCCCGCAGCAGCGCCTGCGCCTGCGCCGCCCGCCGCCGCGCCGATCGATTTCACGACGGAGATGCGGAACCTGCGGCGCGAGGTCGAGGGGCTGCTGGCGCAGGGGAAGATCGACGAGGCGGAGCAGCGCATGGAGCAGGAGCGCGAGTTTCTCGCCGCGAACGGCTACTACATCCGCAAGCTCAATCAGGCATATTTCGCGTTTCACGGATCGTACGCGGACAGCGCAGGTTCGATCGATCCGATCGGCCCGAAACTCGACCAGCTGCGCAAGTCGAGCGCATCGTTGCAGCAGTTCATGATCGCGGCGCGCGCGCTTACGTCGGAGGATGATCTCGATCGTGTCCTGGCCTCGCGTTGACGCGGCCGCACCGTCACCCAGGTTGCATCTGCGATGCTTGACGGCGCCGGGCACAGTACTTATGATCGTGGATACGTTCATGGTTCCGGGCGAATCGAACTTGCCGTATGGCGAGTCGCCGGGCCGTCGCAAGCCGCCGATTCAAGGCACGGCTGCGCGGTGCGGCTTTTTTTGCGCCCGCGAGCGGGCGACTTTTGAACGCGAGACACCGGGCGACCGGCGCAGCGCACGAGATCGGGAGACGTGATGATCGAAGTCCGCACACGCGGCAACGATATCGATGAGATACTCGAGCGCGCAATCGACAGCGCGCCGCTCTCGGCCGCGGACGGCTATCGGCTGATTCACGCGGACGCCGGTGATCTGGCGGCGATGATGGCCGCCGCATCGCGGATGCGCGATCAGTCGCACGGGCGAACGATCACATATTCGCGCAAAGTCTTCATCCCGCTGACGAATCTTTGCCGGCAGAAGTGCGGGTACTGCACCTTCGCTCGCGGGCCGAAAGATTCGATCGCGCACACGATGTCGCCCGACGAGGTGCTCGCCGTCGCACGCGCTGGCGCGCGGCAGGGGTGCAAGGAAGCGCTGTTCTCGCTCGGCGAGCGGCCGGAGGAGATCTACGATTTCGTGCGCGACGATCTGGCACGCTTTGGTCACGCGACGACGTCATCGTATGTGCGCGCGATGGCGGAGCTGGTGCTGCGCGAGACGGGGCTGCAGCCGCACATCAACCAGGGGCTGATGGAGCGGGACGAGATCGTCTCGCTGCGAGAAGTCAGCGCGTCGATGGGGATGATGCTCGAGACGGTGTCCCTGCGGCTGCACGAGAAGGGCGGCGCGCACTGGAACTGCCCCGGCAAGATTCCAGAGGAGCGCCTGCGGACGATGCGCATCGCCGGCGAAGAGAAGGTTGCGTGGACGACGGGCATCCTCATCGGCATCGGCGAGACGCGCGAAGAACGCGTCGATTCGCTCCTGGCGATTCGTGATCTGCACGCCGAGTACGGGCATTTGCAAGAAGTGATCATCCAGAACTTCCGCATCAAAGACGATATCGCCATGCGTCACAAGGATGAGCCGAGCGTCTTCGAGATGCTGCGCACGATCGCGACGGCGCGACTGCTGCTCGGTGGCGAGATGAACATCCAGGCGCCGCCCAATCTGACGCCGGAGGCGCACGGCACGTATCTGCTCGCCGGCATCAACGACTGGGGCGGCATCTCGCCGGTGACGAAGGACCACATCAACCCTGAGCGCCCGTGGCCGCAGATCGCCGACCTGCGCGACACCTGCGCCGACGCCGGGTTCGAGCTGCGCGAACGCTTCGGCCTCTATCCGGAGTACCTGCGCGCGGACGACGTGCGATACGCAGGCTTCACGCCGCCGGCGATCGCCAACGTGATCATGCCGCTCGCCGACAACGACGGCCTCGTCAAACGCGAAGCCGAGCGTTGGTAGTCATCAAGAGAGTCGCTTTCAATCGTACGGACAGGCCTTCAGACCTGTCCCGCCCACACCCAGAACCGTCCGTCGATAGCGAATCTGAGGCCCACAATGACCAACCACCAATCACCAATCACCAATCACCAATCACCAATCAATAATGACGAGCACACCATCCCCTGGTCGCGTCCGATGCCGGTGGAGCGCGAGATCGCGGGCATTCTCGATCGCGCGCTCGACGGCGCGGACATAAGCGTCGATGAGGCGGTGACACTGTTCGGCGCGCAGGGTTCGTCGCTGACAGCGGTGATCCAGACGGCGGACGAGTTGCGGCGGCGCACGGTCGGCGATGTCGTGACGTACGTGATCAACCGCAACATCAACTTCACGAACGTCTGCATCAAGCACTGCGGCTTCTGCGCATTCAGCCGCGATCATCGCGAGGAAGAAGGCTACTTCCTGCCGATGGAGGAGGTCGTGCGGCGCGCGAAGGAAGCGTGGGATCTCGGCGCGCGCGAGGTCTGCGTGCAGGCGGGGCTGCCGCCGAAGATGGAGGGCTACTACTACGTCGAGCTCACGAAGGCGATCAAGCGCGCGATGCCCGACATGCACATCCACGGCTTCTCGCCCGAGGAGGTACTGTACGGCTCGATCCGCGCCCGCTGCTCGATCCCGGAGTATCTGGCCGCGCTGAAGGACGCCGGAGTCGGCAGCCTGCCGGGGACATCCGCCGAGATCCTCGATCAGGAGATCCGGGACCAGATCTCGCC
>JBBQVO010000235.1:0-4464 GCA_038211505.1 Dehalococcoidia bacterium
TGACGTTCCAGTTGGGCTTGAGACCGAGGTCCTTGTTCAGTCCGAGCAAGGAGACTCGGTATCCCTGCGACACCAGAACGTAGAAGATCTGGCCGAAGAACAACGTCACGATAGCCAGGTAGTCACCGCTCAAGCGACGCGAAGGCAGAGCGAGCAGAAAGCCGAGCGTTGCGGCAAGCAGCACGACGAGGGGAATCGACGCCCAGGCCTGAAGGTGCGCTCCGAACTTGTCGGACGACAGCATCGCGTAGCCATACGCGCCGACGCCGTAGTACGCGATGTAGCCGAGGTCGAGCAGACCTGCAAACCCGACGGCCACGTTGAGACCGAGGGCGAGGAGTGCGAACACCATCGTGATCGTCCCGACACGAAGGAAGTACGAATCGTTCGAGCTCAGCGCGCTGACGGCGGGAACGAGCGCCGCGAGCCCGATCGCACCCGCGAAAACCACCGGTTTGGGAAGACGCTCGAACGCCGCACGGAGCGCGCCCACTCCACGGGTCCGCTCGCCCGACCGCGCGACCCATTCGTCGGCGCCGATCTGCGGGCCGGTCTGCTCGGCGGGGGGATTCGACGGGCTGTCCGGCGTCTCGCTCACATCACACCTTTTGCGGCGCGGCAACGCCGAAGAGCCCCGTGGGGCGGATCAGGAGGAACAGGATCAAGATGCCGAACACGATCACGTCCTGGTAGGCGGACGATATGAACCCGATCGACAACGCCCGTCCGATTCCGATGGCGAGCCCGCCGACCATCGCGCCCGGAAGGCTGCCGATACCCCCGACGACAGCGGCGGTGAACGCGACGAGCCCCACCTGGAAGCCGATGTACGGATCGACGTTCTGGAAGATCAGCCCGTTCATCACGCCGCCGGCCCCGGCGAGCGCCGACCCGACGAGAAACGTGGCGACGATCACCCGGTCGACGTCGATTCCCATCATCGACGCGGCCTCGAGATCGAACGAGGTGGCACGCATCGCCCGCCCGACCTGTGTGCGCGAGACGAACTGGGTCAGCAGCGCCATGAGGAATACGGCGAGCAGGATCACGATCAG
Source organism: Dehalococcoidia bacterium (assembly GCA_038211505.1). Classification (GTDB taxonomy): domain Bacteria; phylum Chloroflexota; class Dehalococcoidia; order DSTF01; family JACRBR01; genus JBBQVO01. The sequence goes on from JBBQVO010000235.1 coordinate 1,056, forward strand.
CTGGATGTACTGGATCTCGAACGCGCCGATCGTGATGCGTTTGAAGAGCGCCCCCCCGCTCAACGCAAACGAGTTGTACGTCTTCGGGGTCGCGCCGAAGCAGATGACTGCGATTTGCTGTAGGCAAAAGGAGACGCCGAGAGCACTGATGAGCGGGGCGATCCGCGGCGCCTTCTTCTGGCGCAGCGGGCGGTACGCGAACCGCTCTACCGCCATGCCGAGCAGGCCCGACCCGATCATCGCCGCCCCGAACATCAGCGGAATCAGGATCGCAACCGGAATCGACGGGCTAGCGGCCCCGCCGAAGGCGGTCAACACGAAGTAGCCGATGTACGAGCCGACCATGAAGACCTCGCCGTGGGCGAAGTTCAGGAGCTTGAGGATCCCGTAGACCATCGAGTAGCCGAGGGCGATCAGCCCGTACACGCTGCCGAGCGCAAGCCCTGCGACGAGCTGGGAAAACAGGTAGCTCCACGTCAGCTGATACGACTGGAAGTAGCCGACCGGGACGTGGCCGACGACGAGGTGGAGGGCGTGCATGGGCAGGAGTGTAAGGGGTGGGCGGCCAGGTTTCCCTGACCGCCCACGAGGTCGAGCTGCCTAGCCCTTCTGAACCACGTTGTAACCACCGTCGGAACCGATCTGGAAGATCGTGAAGCCGACGCCGCCCTTGACGTCACCGCTCGCCTGGAAGGCGATCGGCTTGCCGAGAAGCGAGTTGGAGATGCTGACCTTGCCGATCGCGGCACGAACCTCGCTGCGCGTCGCCTTGCCGTCGGCACAGGCGGCCGAGATCCCCATCGCGATCATCTGAGTTGCGACGAACGACGGGGCGCCGAACGAGTTGGTCTTGCCGAACTTCGACTCGAACTGCGCGACAAACGGCTTTGCGACCGCCACATCGTGGATGTCGAGGCTGAACGACGAGATGTACGAGCCGGGGACCTTGAACGTGTTCGAGTCGAACACGCCGTCCGTCCCGATGAACCCGCCCTTGAAGCCGTCCGCCTTCAGCTGAGATGCGAAGAGCTGCGCGTTCGCGGCGACCTGCGAGCCGAGCACCACAGCCTTCGCCTTCTGGGCAACTGCTTTGTTGGCGAGCGCCGTGAAGTCGGTCTGGGACGCAGCCTGCGACTCGTGATCGACCTTGACGCCGGCCTTGGACAGGATGCTGCTGATGAGCGTGACCAGCGGCACCGAGTACGCCTCGGCCTGATCGACGGTCATCACGGTATCGCCCGACTTGACGCCCATCGACTTCAGGATGAACGCGGCGTCGGTCTCGCCCTGGAACTTGTCGGTCGGCACAACACGGCGGAAGTAGCCGTTCTTCAGCACCGAGCCGTCCGGCGTCGACGGATCAGTGAGACTCGCGCGCGTCGCCGAACCGGAGACGAACGCGAGACCGCCGCGACGAAGGATCGGGCCGCCGGCGATGTTCTCCTGGCTGCCCGAGAAGCCCTGGACACCGAGGATCGACTGGTTCGCACGAAGCTGCACGGCAACAGTCGCGGCAAGCTGCGGGTTGAGAGCGGTGTCCGCCTCGACCGTCTTGAGCTTCGTCCGCTTGAAGCCCGCCGGAACGCCCGGGATTGGCTTGCCGGCGTTCCAGTTGGTGATGAACGTGCGCTGCCAGCCGCGCTGATCGAGGCCGGCCGAGGCGGCCGGGCCTGTATAGATGCCCGTCAGTGCGATCGTGGCCTTGCTGCACGGCACCTTGGCTTCGGCAGCGGCCTTGATCGCTGTTGGCTTCGCGAATGCGGCCGCGGTCGCCCCGATGGCGACAACGAGCGCAAACGCGAGCGCGATGGCTTTCCTCATGAACTAGTCCTCCTTGGGATGACGTTGCTTCTCTCTCATTTCTTTGACGTTCGCAAGGGCACTCTGGTTGCCCCTCACTCCGTATCGGTTGAGCGGTCGGACAGGCGTGATCATGCCTGCATCGACCCCGTCCCGGGGGTTCATCCGCGGAACTGTCGCACCTCGCCGCCTGACATGTCAACAAGCGGAGAACGACCGGTGTTTTACGAGAGCGCTTCGACCCAGCCTGCCGTGTCGAGGAACTGGCGGAATCGGACGGCCTTCTCGTCCTGGAGCGTCCAAACATGCGCGAACGGGACATCGAGCTTCTTGCCGCTCCCCTGCGCCACACCGCGGTAGCGGCCGAGCACGACGACCTCGTCGCCGGCGTCCAGAAAGTCCTCCGGCTCGGCGGTGAACTCCGACCACCAGTCGCGGTCGAGGGGGTCGAAGACGTTGCGCCGCACCTCGTCCAAACCGTGGTAGACGCCGCCGTGTGGCAGACCCTGCGCCTGGTGCCAGACGATGTCTCGGTGCATGTCCCCGACGACCCCGTCCATGTCATCGAGCGCGAATGCGACGTAGGAACGGCGAACGATGGCGACATTCGACACAGCGGCAAGCCTAGACCGTTAGCGTTGCGCCTGTGGAGACCGGCCTCGCAGGGAAGGGTGTGCTCGTCACCGGCGCGTCCGGCGGCATCGGCAGCGCCTGCGCCCGCGCGTTTGCTGCCGAGGGCGCGCGCGTCGCGGTCCACTTCCATCGCGGCGAAGAGCGCGCGCGAGAGCTTGCGGCAGAGATCGGCGCGGCCTGCGTCATTGCGGCGGATCTCACCGCCGAGTCCGAGGTCGACGCGCTGTTCGCGCAGGCGCGCGACGCGCTCGGGGAAGTCCACGTGTGTGCGGCAGTCGCGGGGGTCTGGCCGGCCGAGGACCTGCCGGTGTGGGAGTTGCCACTCGAGCGGTGGGAGGAGACGCTGCGCGCGAACCTGACCGCGACGTTCCTGACCGCGCGTGGCTTCCTGCGCGAGGTCGCGCGAAACGGCGCCGGGTCACTCGTCCTCGTCGGCTCGACTGCGGGCCACTTCGGCGAGGCTGGTCACGCCGACTATGCGGCGGCGAAGGCCGCGATCCAGGTCGGCCTGCTCGCGTCGTTGAAGAACGAGATCACGCGCATCACGCCGCGCGGCCGCGTGAACGCCGTCGCGCCCGGATGGACGGAGACGCCGATGGCACGCGGCCTCGTCGATGCGGAAGCCGTTCGCCGCATCTCGCGAACGATGGCCCTACGCAAGGTCGGGCAGCCCGAGGATGTCGCCGCGCAGGTGGTCGTCCTCGCCTCGGATGTCCTCTCCGGCCACGTCAGCGGCCAGCTCGTCATCGTCGCCGGCGGGATGGAGGGCCGCGTCGTCCACGACGACGAGCCTCTCCCGGCCTAGGAGGAGCGGCTCAGGCGCAAGGAAAGTGGCAGTTTCGCCACCGCGCTGCTCCATAGAACAGGGCGGTGTCGCCACCGCCCTGTTTGTCTCCAGCCGAAGGTGATTTGCCGTCAGTCCCCGACCCGGAGCTAGAACGTCCATCGGCAGCATCGGCCCGAACCGTTAGACAAC
>JBBQVO010000236.1:0-4417 GCA_038211505.1 Dehalococcoidia bacterium
CTCTTCAACTTCGGCGACGACGCCGAAGACCTGCATCTGCCACTGCCGCCCGGCCGCTGGCACGCCTTCGAGCTCTGGGAGGAGCGCTACCGCGGCATCGTCGAGGGCGCGCTTGATTGCGCGCTGGTAGACGGCCATGCGTCGCGCGTCGTCGCGCTCCGCCCCGGGCGGGAAGAACCGCAGGTGGTCGCGACGAACGCCCACATTGGTATGGGCATACTAGACATAACACACCAGAGATATGATCCAGCGTCAGGCCAGCTACGCCTCGATCTCGATCCGTCAGGGAGGCACGAACGCAGGATCTTCGTCGCCTCCGCTGGGCTCCGGCTCGCCGCCGCCGCGCTCGATGACGCGCCCGTGACGTTCGCCGTCGACGGGCCGCTGGTGCTCATCGATGTCGTCGTCGATGCCGCGGCGACACTGACAATGGCGTTCGAAAAGGATTAATTTTCGGCCCCGTCACCCGGATTGTGTACGCCCGAATCTGGTGCCCGTTTGACTTCCGATCGGCGAGGGATTAGTCTGGGGTCACAACCGAATAGAGCCTAACTCGCTACGAAGCGAGACGGGGGAACCAAACAGTTCCCGGGGTGAATCGCAGCGAAAGTTGCGTAGGCAAACTCCTTCGAGCCGAACCCGACAGCTAACCCCGTAGGCATAAGAAGGAGAAGGCAAACCGACTGAAGGTCCCTTCGGTCGTTTTTATTTCTCCGAAACGGGAGCTGATACCAAACAGCCTCCTCCTCCTCCAACGGCAAAAGGCCACCGATTTATCGGTGGCCTTTTGCTTTGTCTCGCCGAAGCGCTGCTGAGGTGCCGCTGGGGCGCCGCTGAGGTGCCGTGGAGGCGCCGGGGAGGTGCCGTGAATCGGGGCCGAAGCCGCTTCGACTATGACGAGCTGACGGTGATTGTCTCGATGCGCGCGCCCGGATCCGTGTCCGTCGACTGATGGGGCTGAAGATGCTGCAGCACGTCGAGACCGCTGGTGACGGTGCCGAACGCGGTGAACTTGCCGTCGATCGTCGGCACGGACGTCAGCGTGAAGAAGAACTGGCTGCCGTTGTTCGGCGCCCCCGCCTCGTTCGGCTTGGCCATGCCGAGAACGCCCGCCGTGAACGTGACATCGGTGGTTTCAACTGGCAGATCGTAGCCGGGACCGCCGGAGCCTGTGCCGGTCGGATCGCCGGCCTGCGCGTAGTACGGCGTCCCGTTCTGGTCCGCCACGCGGAAGAACGTCGAGCCGTCGTAGAAGTGGTCGTTCGCCAGGAACACGAAGTTGTTCACGGTCGCCGGCGCTTTGCCCGGGTTGAGCTGGACAACGATGTCGCCCTGATCCGTCTTGATCGTCGCCGTGTACGTCTTGTTCATGTCGATCGTCAGCGGCGGCGGCGCGCCGTACTGCTTGATGTTCTTCGCCGCGCCCGTCGGGCCGTTTGTGTTCGTGCTGTTCGCTTCGGGCGTCGAGCGCGTGACGCCGGAGCCCCGCGGCGAACCGGTGCTGTTGGTCGTGCTCTGGTTGCCACGATAGAACGCCGAGATCAGGAACCCTCCACCGATAATGAAGATGCCAATGATCGCAAACAGCTTGTAGTTGGTGAACAGCCGGAACGCGCCGCGCGGCTTCACGTGGCGCGCGTCGGCATCGAGCTCGCCCGGCCGGTAGACTTTCTGGCGCTTCTGCTTCTGGACGACCTTTTTCTGACGCGGCATGCAAACTCACTTCCAGGATCGTGGCTGTCGGACTCACATCATAACGCGAATCACCCCGACGCGTCGCGCTCGCCACGCCGACATTCTCTCGCCGAAGCCCAGCGTTTATAGTGATGCCGAGCCCCCGTAGCTCAGTGGATAGAGTACTGGCCTCCGAAGCCAGGGGCACAGGTTCGAGTCCTGTCGGGGGTACCACCGTCGCTTTCGCGCAGGAACCCTGCGGCTCGTGTGAAGGCTCCTCCGTAGCTCCCTACGGACAGGTCTTCAGACCTGTCCTCTCCGCTTGCAACCCGACCCTCTACTCGCGTATTCTCGCGGAGTCGCTGGCAACGCTCCGCCTTCAGAACGCGATCTGCACCTTGATCGCCCCACTCTTCTTGTCATCCGCCGTCGCATACGCATCGGCAACCTGATCGAGCGGGAATCGATGCGTGATGCAGCGGCGCAGGCTCTCGGCGTTGCGGCGCATGATCTCGATCGCGATCTCGTAATCAGACTGGCGACCCGGACGGCCGTAACAGTTCGATCCAACCACAGTCGGCTCCTTCAAGAAGAACATGATCGGGTGGATCTGCACCGGCTTCGTGAACGCGCCCAGCACGCTGATCCGCCCGCCGATGCCGACGACCGTAAACGCCTGCCCGAGCGTCTCCGCATGCCCGCCGACCGTCTCTACGACCACATCCGCGCCGCCCGTCGCCGCCGTCATCTTGTTGATGCCGTCGGCGTCGTCCGAGAACACGTCATCCGCGCCGAGCGCCTTCGCCATCACCTTCTGATGCGGGTGGCGCGCCGTCGCTGCGATGTACGTCGCTCCCATCGCCTTCGTCGCGGCAATCGCCATCAATCCGATCGTGCCCGCGCCGAGGACCGCCACCTTCTCACCGAATCGCAGGTCGACGAGCCGCAGTCCGTGCACGGTCACCGCCAGCGGCTCCGACAGCGCACCCAATTCGCAGTCCACCTCCGGCGGCAGCTTGTAGAGCGCGTACGACGGCACGGCCATGTATTCCCGCAGGCCGCCGGGGATATTCAGCCCGTTCGCCTTCCGCGATGGGCACATGTGGTACTTTCCCGAGCGGCACTGCACGCACGTCAGGCACACTGTGAAGAGTTCGAGCGCGACCCGATCGCCCTCGTCGAAGCCGGATACGCCTTCACCAAGTGCCGCCACCTCGCCCGAGCACTCGTGGCCGAGCACGAAGCCCGGCGGCACCGGAAACTCCCCGCGGTAGAAGTGCAGATCGCTGCCGCAGACGCCGACGCTGCGCACGCGCACCAGCACCTCGCCTGCCGCCGGCGCTGGCACGTCAGCATCCTGAATCTCGAACGTCCGCACGCCCGCGACGACTGCCTGCTTCATGACGAATCCTCTCTCCGCACACCGCTCGGTTAGTGCCGTTCGGGTGACGTGCGCACCGTCTTACGGCCGTTCGCCGGTATCATGGGTGAGTGAAAGCGTTGAATCAACCGGAGTCGTGGTGGGGTTGGCACGGCTACAACCAGCCGGAGCCGCTCTCGATCACGCAGATCATGCGCGCAGGCACGATCCCGCCGCGCATCGTAGCGATGCTCTGGCTCGCCGTCGAACGCGGCCGATCGCTGATCTTCGCCGCGGACCCGCCTGGCGCCGGTAAGACGACGATCCTCACCGCGCTGCTCGCCTTCGCAAAGCCGGAGTCATCCGTGTACTTCACTCAGGGTTGGGGCGAGACCTTCCGCCTGCCGCCGTACGAGCCTGATGAGCCGCCGATATACATGCTCATCAACGAGATCAGCGATCACCTCCCCGTCTACTCCTGGGGACCCTACGTCGAGCACGCCTTCGCGCTCATGGCCGACGGCTACTCACTGGCATCGACGATGCACGCCGAGACCGTCGAAGGCGTCATCGAGCAGCTCGTGGACGAATGCGACGTGCCGCCGCGTAACGTCGGGCATCTGGCGTTCGTCGTGCCGATGTTCGTCGGCGCCCACGACGGACGCCGCCTGCGCCGCGTCAGCGAAGTCGGCGTCCTCGAGCCGCTCGGCGACGGCTACGACCGCCACTCCGTCGCCCGCTGGATGCGCGAGTCCGACACGTACGAGATTCTGACGACGCCCGCCGAGATTAACGCTGTCGCCCGCCGCCTCGGCATGGAAGATCACGATCTGCTGGCCGCACTCCACCGCCGCACCGAGTTCCTGGACAAACTCCTCGCCGATGACATCCTCGATATTCAGGACGTCCAAACCCGCGTCCTCGAATTCAACGGCTACGAAGTCGTCCTCGAAGATGACGATGAAGAGGATCACGAGAACGACGAGTAATCCCCTTCCTCCTTCCTGCCCCTTCCTGCCCCTTCCTGCCCCTTCCTGCTCCTTCGTGGCCCTTCGTGGATCCAAAAATCGTCAACTAGACCGAGATTGTGCATGGCGGCACAATGTGGCGTACATGTACTCCCTTTGAAAGGACACATTCATGGTCACGCGCATCGGCATCAACGGCTTCGGCCGCATCGGACGGCAGGTCTTCAAGGCGATTAATGAGCGCCACGGTGACGCCCTCGAAGTCGTCGCCATTAACGATCTGGTCGACAACAAGACGAACGCCCACCTGCTGAAGTACGACTCGAACTACGGGCGCTACCCTGGCACGGTCGAGGCGTCCGAGAAGAGTCTCGTCGTGGACGGCAAGGACGTCGCCGTGTTCGCCGAGCGCGAG
>JBBQVO010000237.1:0-4369 GCA_038211505.1 Dehalococcoidia bacterium
GCCACGCTCGCGCGATCCGTCACCTCAACCTCATCATGCGTCACCGCCACCAGCGATCCCGCCGGCCAAGCCGCCACGATATCCCGCCCCAACTGCCCATTCGCGCCGATCAACAATGTGTTCATCAAGATCCGATCATTCCATCACGTTCGTTGTATCGCCGGCGTCGTCTCGCAAACGACGATCGCCACTGTCATTCTGAGCGAAGCCGAAGAACCGCAGGTGCCCTGGTGGTATCTCTCCGACGTCAGCGCGATGCAATCTTGAGAACGTTGTCGCCCAGTCCTGATTGTCATTTCCTTGAACGCCTCATCTTGCCTCTCTGTCCGGACCAAGCCCCTCTCCCCTTGAGGGAGAGGGGGTGGCCGAAGGCCGGGGGTGAGGGCTCGCCGTGCGCCACCAATTCGTTGTAGCGAGAACCCTCGGCTATGCCCGGACAAGATTCTTCGCTCAGAATGACAGTAGCCTCGCTCATCGTGACCTCGAAGTATCCGCGCGGTGGTCAGTTCCTGCGGACTGCATTTCTGCGTGACACCGGAGAAGTTCCTCGGCTGGGCTCGGAATGACATCCGAGGCAGACGGCGCCCTTCGCGCTGCTAAAACACCGACGGGAAGCCAGCGAGGTTCTCGAACGCCTCCTCCAGCATCGTCATCCAGGCGATGTTGTAGTAGCGTGGGTGCGCGAAATCTATCGGTCCCTCGCGCTCGATCCACTGCAGCATCGTCTCGATCGACTCCAGCACGCTGACCTGCGGCTCGAAGCCGACGCGCTGGCGAATCTTGTCGTTCGCGCACTTGTAGTCGCGCGTGATCTCCGGCAGCGGCGCTTCCGTCAGGTCGACGTGAAACTTGCGCATCTGCGCTGAACCGGAGACGAGCATCGCTAACTCGCGAATCTGGTAGTTGTCGTGAAAGACGTTGAAGATCTGCCCGCCGACCTGATCCGCCGGCGCTTCGAGGCAAGCGATGTGCGCGCGCGCGACGTCCGTCACATCGACGAGCGGGCGCCACATCCAGCCGCCGCCGTGCAGGGAGAGCTTGCCCTTCTGCAGCGCGTCCTTGACGAACGTGTTGACGACGAGATCGAAGCGCATCCGCGGGCTGTAGCCGTACACCGTCCCCTGCCGCAGGATCGCCGGCTGAAAACTCGCATCGGCCAGCTCCAGCAGCGCCGCCTCGCCCGCGTGCTTCGACGTCGCGTAGGCGCCGCGCGGCCGCACCGTCGCTTCTTCGTCGTACACCTGCCCGGCCGGCAACCCGTCGTAGATCGAGCAGCTCGAGCCGAAGGTGAGCCTGCTGACCCCCCGGCGTTTGCATGCCTCGGCGAGCGCCTTCGTGGCGACGGTGTTCATCTCCCAGTTGGCGGCGGGGTTGTACTCCGCCGTCGGATCGTTCGAGAGCCCTGCCATGTGCACGACGCCATCGACGCCGGCGAGCAGATCGTCGCTCATCGAACGCACGTCGCCCTTGATGATCTCGACGTGCTCGACGCAGTCCACGAAGGACTTGTTGTCCTGACGGCGGAAGCGCTCCAGCGGCCCGTAGCCCCAGTACATGCGATCGACGATGCGCACGTCGTAGCCGCGCTCGACGAGCATGCCCGTCAGCACGGCGCCGATATAGCCGGCGCCGCCCGTCACAAGAATCTTCTTCATCTCAGCCATCTCAGCCCTTCGCTCAACGAGTGAGCGCTACAACATAATCTCGACGCCGCACCCCGCACGGGCGAACACGCCCGCGCTACATTTGCCTGAAAGCCCGCGTTACATCTTGATGATGCCCCGTTACGCAGGCCTCACTGTCCGCCATCGATCACGCGGTCGCCAATGCCGGCGTACACGAAGCCGGCCGCGCGCGCGGCATCGGCGGCGATCATCGATCGACCGTCGATGATCACGCGGCCGCGCATCAGCCGGCGCATCTCGTCGAAGTCGGCGGCGCGAAACTCGCGGCAGTCCGTCAGCACCATCAGGGCGTCGGCATCGACGAGCGGGTCGTAAAGCTCGTCGCACAGAACCTCGGCGCCGACGAGCGGCTCCGCGTTCGCCTCCGCCAGCGGATCGAAAGCGCGCACGGTCGCTCCGCACTTCGCGAGCAGCCGTACGACGGCGATCGCCGGCGACTCGCGCACGTCGTTCGTGCCGCCCTTGAACGCCAGCCCCCAGACGCCGATGCGCCTGCCCTCGATGCTGCCGATCGCCTCGCGCAGCTTCTCGACCGTGCGCTGCGCCCGGTCGTCGTTGACGGCGACCACAGCCTGGGCGACGCGCATCTCGACGCCCAGCTTCTCGGCGCTTCGTGTTAGCATTCGCAGATCCTTCGGCAGGCACGAGCCGCCGAATCCGATGCCGGGATTCAGATACGCCCGCTCGCCGACGCGCGTATCGAGCTTGATGATCGCGCTCACCGCGCCGGCATCGGCGCCCGCCGCCTCCGCGAGGTCCGCCATCTCATTGATGAAGGAGATCTGCGTCGCAAGAAACGCGTTTGCGGCGTACTTCGCAAGCTCCGCCGTCGCGATGTCCGTCATGATCAGCGGCGCATCGATGCCGGCGTAGAGGCGGCGCATCAGCGCATCGCTCGCCGCATCCTGCACGCCGACGACGATGCGATCCGGACGCACGAATGCCTCGTACGCCTTGCCCTCGACGAGAAACTCCGGGTTTGATGTCACGGCCACTGGCACGCCGCGCGCTTCTGCAACGATGGCGGCGACGCGTTGCGCGGTGCCGAGCGGCACGGTGCTGCGCAACACGATCGTCGCGTCATCGACGAGGCAGCGGCCGATCTCGCGCGCGACGCTTTCGACGAAGTCGAGTCCCTGATCGTCCGGCGTCTGCACGGCAATCATCACGATCTGCGGCCGCTTCGCCAGCGCCGCCGCGAGATCGGTGCAAAAGTCGATGCGCGGCCCGTGCGCGACGAGCGCGGCCTCAAGCCCCGGCTCGTGCATCCAGACGCGGCCGGCACGCAGCGACTCGACCCGCCGGCCGTCGGTATCGACTCCCGTCACATCGTGGCCGAGCGCGGCCAGTCCAACGGCCGTCGGCAGGCCGACGTAGCCGAGGCCGATCACGGCGACGCGCAACGACTCGCTCACCATCGATCCGGCCCGGGTGCCTGTTTCGTCAGTTGTCATCGGTCGTCGGCCTCGGTCTGCGCATCTGTGCGCATCGCGTCGGAGTAATCGCGGCGCCGCTCGCGCAGCAACAGTTCTTCGATCATCCGCCGGTTCCACGAGAGCGCCGACGCGAGCATGCTGAGGATAAACACCTGGCTGCCAACCGTCAGCAGCGTCGATCCGACGATCAGAGACTGGATGTGACCGTCGCCGGAGCCGTCGGCGAAGTAGTAACCGAAGCGCAGCATCGGATAGAGGCCAGCGAGAATAAACAGCAGCCCGAGCGAAGAGAACATGCGGATCGGCTGGTATACGGCGTAGCTTCGCAGGATCACGGCCACGGCGCGCATCACATGCCCAAGCACACCGCCCATCAGCCGCGATGGCCGCGCGACGTGGCGCGCCGGAATCGGCACGTCGGCGATCGTCATGCCCTGCTCGATCGCCGCGATCAGCGTTTCGTGCGTGTAGGTGTAGCCGGCGATCACGTTCATCCGCATCGCCGCTTCGCGATCGTAGGCGCGGAAGCCGCTCGACACGTCGACCCCCTTCGGCAGGCCGGCGAGCGTGCGCACCATCGATGAGCCCAGCATGTTGCCGTACTTGTGCGACCACTTCATCTTAATCTGCGACACCTGCCGCGACCCGACGACGATGTCGGCGCGTCCGGCGACGATCGGCGCGATCAGATCGGGAATGCGCGATTGGTTGTAGTGATTGTCGCCGTCGGTGTTGACGATGATGTCGGCGCCACGCGCCAGCGCACCGTCGATAGCGTCGCGGAACGTCCGCGCCAGCCCGAGCCGCCGGTTATGCGAGATCACGTAGTCGGCGCCCGCCGACCATGCCGTCGTCACCGTCGAATCGCTCGACCCGTCGTCGAGCACCAGCACTTCCACGACGCCGATGCCGGGCATTTCGCGCGGAATCTCGCGGATCACGTCGGCGATCGAATCTTCTTCGTTATGCGCCGGAATGGTGACGATCAGTTTCAGCAGCCCGCGCGTGTCGCCTTCGTCCGCGGCGCGCCGCCGTACCCGCTCAGCCGTCTGTGGGTTCATCGTCCCGCTCCCGCTACTTGCGCCATCGTCTGTTCGTCTGCCTCGGCGGCCACTGTTCGGCCCGCGGCCGCGCGATACACATCGACCGTCCGCGCCGCGATGCCCTGCCACCCCAACGTCGCCGCGATCGTCAGAGAATCCGCCGCCATGCGCGATCGCAGCGCATCATCGCGCAGTACGCGCGTCA
>JBBQVO010000238.1:0-4368 GCA_038211505.1 Dehalococcoidia bacterium
CGCCACGACAACGAGCACACAGGACAGCGGGTTGCTCGACGTGCTCGTACCGATGTTTGAGAAGGAGTCCGGATATACGGTCAAGACCGTGGCGGTCGGCTCCGGGCAAGCAATCGAACAAGGATCGCGGGGCGATGCCGATGTCTTGCTTGTGCATTCGCCCGACGCCGAGAAGACGATGATCACGGCGGGCGACGGCATCGAGCGGACGCTGGTGATGCACAACGACTTCATCTTTGTGGGACCGGCCGCGGATCCGGCGGGCCTCAAGTCGGCGAAGTTGACGAACGATGCGACGACGGCGATTTCGTCGAAGCAGGCCGCGTTCATCAGCCGCGGCGACAACTCTGGTACGAATGCCCTCGAGCTGAAGCTGTGGAAGGCGATCAACGTCACGCCGAAGGGACAGCCGTGGTATTCAGAATCCGGACAGGGTATGGGCGCGACGCTACAGATCGCGAACCAGAAGAGCGCGTATACGATCAGCGACCGGGCGACGTACCTGGCGCAGAAGGCGAACCTCAGTCTGGCTATCCTGTTCCAGGGCGATAAGAGTCTGCTGAACGTGTATCACGTGATCGTAGTGAATCCCGAAAAGCACCCGAACGTGAACGTCGTCGCGGCAAGGGCATTCGCCGCATGGATGGTCCGCGCGGACATCCAGACAGTTATCGGCGAGTTCGGTAAGGACAAGGCCGGCGAAGCGCTCTTCTTTCCGGACGCCGGAAAGCCCGAGCCCGCCTCGTAGTCCATCCGAGAACGATGTGGAGCGCGACTGAGCGCGCCGTCAGTCCCGGCGGTTGGCGAGGCATACCATGGATCTCATTTGGCAGGGCCTGAAGGACGCCGTCGATCTCCTCGCGCACAACGGAGACGACGTATACGAGATCGCGATGCGATCCGTGTACGTCTCCGGTGTGGCCACCGTTGTCAGCCTGTTCGTCGGAGTCGGGCTCGGCGCTGCAATCGCGTTCGGTCGCTTCCCCGGTCGGTGGATCGTCATGACCTTGGTAAACACCGGGATGGGGCTGCCGCCCGTCGTGGTCGGGCTGTTCGTTGCGATCGTCCTCTGGCGCTCGGGGCCGCTGGGAGAGCTGGGGTGGATCTACACGACGCGGGCGATCATCGTTGCGCAAATCATCATCGCGACGCCGGTGATCACCGGGTTTACCGCCGCATCGCTAGCCGGGCTGCATCCCCGGTTGCGCCTCCAGGTGTATGCGCTGGGTGCGTCGCGGCTGCAGATGCTGTGGATCGTGCTCCAGGAGGTTCGGCTGCCGATGCTCGCGGCGCTGATGGCAGGGTTCGGCGCGGCGATCTCTGAAGTCGGCGCGTCGGTGATGGTCGGCGGAAACATCGCCGGCCAAACCCGCGTACTCACCGGCGCCGTTCTGCTGGAGCAGAGCAAGGGAAACTTCGGCGCGGCGCTGGCGTTGGGCATGATCCTGCTGGCGATGATGATAGCCGTGAACGCGCTCTTCACCTGGGTGCAGCTCGGCATCCATCGGGACATCCGGTGGAACGACGAGCGCACCCCGAGACTGCCGGTGGTGCGACCGTGGCTGGATCGCTGACCGGAGCGACAAAGCTGTCTGTTCGCGGCCTGCAGGCGGTGCGCCAGGGAATCAACATCCTCGATGTGCCACGACTCGACGTATCCGCGGGCAGCTCACTTGCGGTCGTCGGGCCTAACGGCGCCGGGAAAACGACCTTACTTCTCCATCTCGCGTTGCTGGAACGCGCGACCCACGGCGAAGTTCTCTTCGAGGGCGAACCGAGTCGCGGACGCGAGTTGGCGCTGCGCCGACGGATGGCGGTGGTCTTTCAGGAAGCGCTGCTCCTCAACCGCTCGGTGTTCGCCAACGTCGAAACCGGACTGCGGCTACGAGGCGTTCCTCGTGCGGCGCGGCACGAACGGATCGATCGCTGGCTCGCCCGTTTTGGCGTGAAGGCGCTCGCTGCGCGATCGTCGCGCACCCTTTCTGGAGGCGAAGCGCAGCGGGTGAGTCTCGCTCGCGCGTTTGCGCTCGAACCCGAAGTGTTGCTGCTGGACGAACCGTTCAGCGCGTTGGACACGCCGACGCGCGCCTCGATTGCGGAGGATCTTGCGGGCGTCCTGGCGGAGACGCGCACGACGACGGTGCTGGTGACCCACGACCACGACGAAGCAGCGCGGCTTGGTGACACCGTGGCCGTGCTGATCCGCGGCCAGATCCGGCAAATCGGTACGCCCGCTGAGGTCTTCGGGGCGCCAGCCGACGAGGAGGTCGCGGCGTTTGTTGGCATCGAGACGATGATCCAGGCGCGGGTCGTCGAACGCGCGGCCGGGCTCGTCACCCTCGAGGCTGCGGGGCACCTGATCGAAGCGCTGGACCACGGTCGCTTCAAACAGGCATTGGTCTGCCTGCGGCCGGAAGATGTGAGCATCGCGTCAGAAGGCGAGTCGTTTCAAGGAAGCGTCCGCAACCACATCGCGGGGCGCGTGGCCCGGGTACTACGCGCCGGCGCCGATGCGCGTGTCGAGATAGACTGCGGCTTCCGTCTCACGGCGCGTGTGACGCGACGCTCGCTCGACGAACTGAATATCGACGAGGGTTCGGCGGTGGTGGCGTCGTTCAAAGCCTCCGCCGTGCACCTGATACCCAAATGAAGCGCCGGTTGGCGCGATATGCGTTGACGCCGTCGGTATCGAACGCCGTGGCGGCATACCAAATCGCTCTCGCACGGAACTGGAGATGCCATAATCATCGCTCATGAGCCGCGATCCAAGTGTGCGGTGAAGCTCGGTACAATGGCCGCCGATGGAGTGCCGCCACTGGGGAGCAGAATTTTGAGCCGGCGATTGATGTTTCGGGTGGCGATGTTGGTGGTTGGCCTGGCAGTGCTGCCGGCGCTGGCGGGCGCGTGCACCAAGAGCAATGACACCGTCGCGCAGGATCAATATCAGGCGAGCCAGAGCGCCTGCGCCAAGGGGTGCGAATCGGCGCTGCCGGGGTGCGCGATCAAGGGCAACATCTCGACCGGCGGCGTGAAGTACTACCACATGCCTGGCACGACGAACTACAAGGACATCATCATCCAGCCGGAGAAGGGCGAGCGCTGGTTCTGTTCAGAAGCCGAGGCGATCGCGAACGGCTTCACCCGCAAGGATCACTAGCGAGCGGCCGACGTCGTCGGCGACACGAACAGGGCGCCCCGAGCAGCGCCCCTACAACGACGATTGCAGCATCGCGATCCCGCAGGCCCTTAGCCGACGACGTTGCGGGCGCGCAGATCGCTGATTGCGGCGGCGTCGAGGCCGATCGACGCCAGGACATCGTCCGTGTGCTGGCCGGGGAGCGGCGCTGTCGTGCGGACGCTTCCGGGCGTCTCGGAGAGCTTCGTGCCGATGCCGAGATGCTTCACCTTGCCGAGCTTCGGGTGATCGACCTCGACGACCATCTGGCGGGCGACGTTGTGTGGATCGCGCAGCGCTTCGTCGAGTGAGTAGACAGGGCCGACGCAGATGTCGGTCTGCTTGAGGATGTCGAACCATTCGTCGCGCGTCTTCGTCTTGAACTGCTCGCGGAAGTAGGCGGCGATCTCCTCGCGCTTCGAGGCGTCGTACTGGTGCGGGACGAAACGCTCGCAGTCCATCGCCTTGCAGAGATTGACGAAGAAGTGCGGTTCGAGGCTGCCGATGCTGATCCAGCCGCCGTCGCCACACTCGTAGACGTTGTAGTGCGGGACAGAGCCATTGAGCAGCGTCGACCCGCGCTTCGGTGAATCGCCGCCCATCAGCACATTGCCGGCCATGCTCGCGAGCAGATACAGCACGCCGTCGGACATCGCGATGTCGACGTACTGGCCCTTACCGGTGCGTTCGCGCGCGAGGAGCGCGGCGAGGATGCCGTAGGCGGCGTGCATGCCGCCGCCGGCGAAGTCGGCGATGATGTTCATCGGGATGGCAGGCGGCGCATCGGGCCAGCCGACCATGCCGAGGGCGCCGCCAATGGCGATGTAGTTGATGTCGTGCCCGACGTACTGGCTGTACGGGCCCGTCTGCCCGAAGCCGGACAGTGAACAGTAGACGATGCGCGGGTTGCGGGCGATCAGCGTGTCGTAGTCGACGCCGAGGCGCTTGACGACGCCGGGACGGAAGCCTTCGAGAACGACGTCGGCGGTGTCGGCAAGTTTGTAGAAGATCTCGCGCGCTTCGGGATCACGCAGGTTGAGGACGAGGCTGCTCTTGTTGCGGCCGAGCATGTTGTACGCGGCCATCTTCTCGGCGTCGGCGCCGCGACTGAAGACCGCCGTCGCCGCCATCTTGCCCTCGGCCGGCGCTTCGATGAGCAGGACGTCGGCGCCCATATCGCCGAGCATCATCGA
>JBBQVO010000239.1:0-4323 GCA_038211505.1 Dehalococcoidia bacterium
GCCGCGCGACGCGAAGCGCTCGCGGCGCTCTCGGTTGCTAGCGAGTGGTCAACGTGGGAAGCTCTCCGCACGCATCAAGGTCTATCGCGCGCGCAGGCGTCGCGCGTTGTAGCGCGCATCGTTACCGGACTGCTCGAATCACGTCTCGTTGCACCGAACTCGCCCGCCACAACCGCGAGACGGAATACCACGCGCCGGAGGTAATCATGGAGTTCGTTCGATGCGATCCTGCTCGACACCGGAGCTCGCTGGCCAACGGCGAAGGAGTACGTCGGTGACAGATCGAGCGTCGTACCGCACACCGTATGGAGATGTGATGACGTGGGTGGCGGGCGAAGACGCGACGAACGGCGCCTACTCGCTGCACGAGCGCACGGCGCCGCCGGGAGCGCGCTCGACGCCGCACATCCATCATCAGCTCGCCGAATCGTTCTATGTCGTGGAGGGCGCATTCACCTTCATTGTGGCGGGCGAGACAATCGAGGCGACCGCCGGCACGTTCGTCACCGCGCGACCCGGAGACGAGCACAGCTGGCGCGTCACCGGAGACGCCGTCGCGCGAGCTCTCGTGATCTTCGCGCCGTCCGTCAAGCGCGCCTACTTCGAAGAGCTTGATGCCATCATCCGTCAGTCAGACGGCCAGCCGAATCCGAAGTCGCTGCTCGAACTGGCCGAACGCTACGGCTGGACTTGACAACGACCCTCGAATCGCCATACCGGAAACACGCTTCCGCTACGCGGACGGCGATGGCTCGATAAGCTATCACCGGAGGGAGTAGCCGGGCCGAGACGGACGATCACCGCCGGGCGAATCACAATCATGGTCACCGCGACACCAGCAGAAACAACGACGGCGGCATTCTCGCTCGATCTCAACGACGAGCAGCTGCAGCTCCAGAAGTGGGTGCACGAGTTCGCCGAGAACGTCGTGCGTCCGGCCGCGCACGAATGGGACGAGCGCGAAGAGACGCCGTGGCCGATCATCAAGGAAGCGGCGAATGTCGGCATCTACGGCGCTCAGTTCATCGCCCACGTCAGCTCCGATCCCGCCGGCCTGATGCTGCCGATCGCCATCGAAGAGTTGTTCTGGGGCGACGCCGGCATCGGCATGGCGATCTTCGGATCATCGCTCGCCGTCGCCGCGATCGCCGGTAACGGCACGCCGCAGCAGATCGGCGAGTGGCTGCCGCAGTGCTACGGCACGCCAGAGAAGGTGCAGCTCGGCGCGTTCTGCGTCTCGGAGCCCGACGCTGGATCGGATGTCGGCGCGATGCGCACGCGTGCCGTCTACGATCAGGCGAAGGACGAGTGGGTGCTCAACGGGCAGAAGACGTGGATCTCGAACGGCGGCATCGCCGACGTGCATGTCGTCGTCGCCGCCGTCGAGCCGGAGCTCGGCACGCGCGGCCAGGCGTCGTTCGTCGTGCCCCCGAAGACACCTGGACTGCGCATGGGGGTGAAGTTCAAGAAGCATGGCATCCGCGCATCGCACACCGCCGAGGTGTATCTCGATGACGTACGCATCCCCGGCTCGTGCCTGCTCGGCGGCAAGGACAAGCTCGACGCGAAACTCGCCCGCGCACGCGAAGGCGCAAAGTCCGGGCAGCAGGCCGCGCTTGGCACGTTCGAGTCGACGCGTCCGGCCGTCGGTGCGATGGCCGTCGGCGTCGCTCGCGCCGGCTACGAATGGGCGCTCGATTATGCGAAGGAGCGCCGCCAGTTCGGCCGCGCGATCATCGAGAACCAGGCGATCTCGTTCATGCTGGCGAACATGAAGACGGAGATTGACGCGTCCCGGCTGCTCGTCTGGCGCGCGGCGTGGATGGCGCGCACCCGCAAGCCGTTCCTCGCCGCCGAGGGTTCGATGGCGAAGTACAAGGCTGGCGAAGTGGCGGTATGGGCGACCGATCGCGCGATCCAGATCGGCGGCGGCATCGGCTACGTCCGCGAGGCGCCCGTCGAGCGCTTCCACCGCGACGCCAAGATCATGACGATCTTCGAAGGCACGTCAGAGGTCCAGCAGCTCGTCATCGCCCGCGCGATCTCAGGCATGCATTTGCAGTAGTTTCGAATTGGAGTGTGAAGAATGTCTTCAGCGACATCCGATCGAACGGCCGGCGTTCCCCGACGACCAACGACGAACGACCAGTCCCCACGCGCCGGTGACGTGCTGAAGATCCGTAACGACGGGCACGTGCGGACGCTCGTCCTCAACCGTCCGGAGAAGAAGAACGCGCTTTCGAGCGAACTGGCGTGGGGCATCGTCGCTGGCGTCGAGGAAGCGGCGCGCGACGACGACGTCTGGGTGATCGCCATCACCGGCACCGACGACGCCTTCTGCTCCGGCCTCGATCTCACCGGTAGCGCCGAAGATGCGACTCCGCTGTCGCCGCAATCGAACTTCATGGACGATATCAGCTGGGTCGGCCGCTTCCCGCTCGTCCTGCGCGAGGTCTGCGACAAGCCGATCGTCGGCGGCGTCAACGGCGTCGCCGCCGGCGCCGGGCTTTCGCTGGCAATGGCCTGCGACGTGCGCATCGGCGCGCAGCGTCTGCGGTTGATCGCGGGATACCCGCGCATCGGTGGCTCACCGGACGGCGGCCTGACGTGGACGCTGCCGCAGGCGATCGGCTATGAGCAGGCGATGCGCTTCCTGCTCGAAAACCGCACCGTCGGCGCCGACGAGGCGCTTCGTCTCGGCTTCGTCGGCGAGATCGTGGCGGATGATGCGTTCGACGCGCGCCTCGCCGAGTACTGCGCGTTCCTCGCCGAGCGATCACCGATCGCCAGCCGCTTCACGAAACGCGGCATCGCCCGCGCCACATCGATCGATCTCGAATCGCAGGTGCGCTACGAGCTCGCGAACATCCGCCGCGCCTTCGCGACGCAAGACGCAACGGAGGCCCGCAACGCCTTCTTCGAGAAACGCCAGCCCGTCTTCGAGGGCCACTAATCTTACAGGGAGTAAGGTCTTCCGCGAAGACACGAAGAGACACGAAGGGGCGGCCGGAGACGGCGGCCGATTCGACAGGTTCACACAACGAACCAGGCTATTTCGAGACCCGGCCCACAACCGAGAACCGATCATCATCGTTACTAACCAATCGCCAATCGCCAACCGCCAATAGCCAAACCGCCCTCAATCACCAGGAGACCCACCCGATGACGCTCGTCGAATTCATCCAATCAGAACTGACGCGGCTGCACGCGATGCTCGATCGCGGCGTCGCGGATCTGACAGCGGAGCAGTGGCACGCAGTGCCCGCCGGCAACGCCGCCGCCAACCACATCGCGTTCGAGATGTGGCACTACGTCCGCACCGAGGACAACATCGTCCGCTTCATCCTTCAGGGCCGACGGCCAACGGTGTGGATGGACGGAGGCTGGGCCGACCGCCTCGGCCTGCCGCCCGTCGCGCAGGGCACCGGCATGCCGGCCGCCGATGCGCAGGCGCTACGCATCAAGGATCTCGATGCTTTCCGCGAGTACACGCAACAGGTCTGGGCGAGCACCAACGACTGGCTCTCGAACCCCGACGCGTCGACGTTCGACACGCCCGTCACGGTGAAGCCGCTCGGCGAGATGCCGGCGATCCGCGCGCTCGGCCAGGTCTGCATGACCCACGGCTTCACCCACCTCGGCGAACTGGAGCTCTCCCGCACCCTCCTCAACCTCAAACCCGCCATCGGCATCTGATTCCGACCTCGAAGCCGAGCGCAGTTGGCGAGTCGCCGCTGATTTGCTGGTGGTTCAGGGCGCAGATACGGCCTGGAACGCGGCGCGAAGCGCGTAGGATAGCCGCCCTCGGCTGTCCGTCCAGCGTAGCCGGATCCACGCACCACGCGCCCGGACTCACGAACTCGCGACGCGCGCGAGGAACTGCCGGTCCGACATTCCTCATTTATGTGCTCTCTGTGGCCTCCGTGGATCGCTTCATCTACCGCGAGCGCACGCGCGCGAATACGATAGCCACGGAGGAGTGCGCCGATGTCGTGGTGGGAGCTGCTGCTCATCCCGCTTGGGTTCGTCGTGGGCGCGTACGGCACGCTGGTCGGCGCCGGCGGCGGGTTTGTGCTCGTGCCGGCGTTGCTCATCATCTATCCGCACGAAAAGCCGGCTGGCATCACATCGATCTCGCTCGCGGTAGTGTTCTTCAATTCGCTCTCCGGTTCCGCCGCCTACGCGCGATTGCGCCGCATCGACTATCAGACGGGCCTCATCTTCGCCGCGGCATCGCTGCCGGGCGCGATCGGCGGCGCCTTCCTGGTCTCCGCCGTGCCGCGCACGCTCTTCGATCTGATCTTCGGTTGCGTGCTGCTGGGA
>JBBQVO010000240.1:0-4243 GCA_038211505.1 Dehalococcoidia bacterium
GTCGATGAGCGCTGGCCGCGCGGGCGCAGGGTCGATGGCCATGTCCGGCGGGCGCGGATCGTGGCTCGGCGGGCTGAGGTACGCGAAGTCGTTCGGCGTCGGCTCGACGTTCGCGCTCGGTTGGACGCCGTGCATCGGGCCGGTGCTGGGCGCTATCCTCGGGCTTGCGGTGACGTCCGCGGATGTCGCGAAGGGCGCGTACCTGCTGCTCGTCTACTCGCTCGGCCTCGGTGTGCCGTTCATTCTTACCGGATTCGCCGTCGTCCCCATCACCGGCTTTCTGCGCAAGCACCGGCGCCTCATGCCGATCGTCGAGATCGTCACCGGATCGCTCGTGCTTGTCGTCGGAGCGCTGATCTTCACCGACAACGCGACGCTCTTCAACAGCTACTTCTCCGACATCCCCGGCCTCGACCAGTTCAACAACATTTAGGGGTTATTCGTTGGTCGGTAGTCGTTGGGGGGCACGGTCGGTGCTCCATTCGGTGATCAAGTGTCGGCGATTGAGCGTCGGTCACTCCTAACGACTACCGACTATCGACTAACCCCTACGATCTACACTTGCTCCATGCGCCGCAAGACAGCATCCCGCTCTCGCCCGATGTTCGATCCGGAGTCCGTCGCCGCGGACGGCGATACGCCGCAGGCTGGCGCGCCGCTGGCGGCACGGATGCGGCCGCGATCGCTCGATGAGTACGTCGGGCAGGAGCACATCGTTGGCGAGGGGCGCATCCTGCGGCGTCTCGTCGAGAGCGGCAACCTGCCGTCGATCATCCTCTGGGGGCCGCCGGGCACGGGCAAGACGACGCTGGCGCGGATCATCGCCAAAGGCACGAACGCCATCTTCGTGCCGATATCAGCCGTCTCCGCCGGCGTCGCCGATCTGCGGCGCGTCGTCGCCGAGGCGCGCGATCGTCTGCGCGCGGGCGGCGGCCGCACGGTGCTCTTCATCGACGAGATCCATCGATTCAACAAAGCGCAACAGGACGCCATCCTGCCGTACGTCGAAGACGGCACGATCACGCTGATCGGCGCGACGACCGAGAATCCGTCGTTCGAGGTGATCGGGCCGCTGCTCTCGCGCTCGCGCGTCTTCGCGCTCAAGATGCTCGAGCCAGACGACATCGAACGCATCCTCCGCCGCGCGATCGATGACGAAGATCGCGGCCTCGGCGCGTCCGGCATCGCGATCGACGACAAGGCGATCGCCGCCCTGGCCGCGTCGTGCGGCGGCGACGCGCGGATCGCGCTCAACGCGCTCGAGGCCGCGGTTGCCGGCGCCCGATCGCGCGATGACGACGGCGCCGCGCATGTGACCGTCGACGACATCGAAGAGGCGCTACAGCATCGCACCTATCTCTACGATCGCCAGGGCGACGCCCACTACGACACCGTCTCCGCGTTCATCAAGTCGCTGCGAGGTTCCGATCCTGACGCGTCGCTCTACTGGCTGGCGCGCATGATTGAGGCGGGTGAAGACCCGCTGTTCATCGTGCGGCGCATGGTGATCCTCGCGTCGGAGGACGTCGGCCTCGCCGATCCGCAGGCGATGCTGATCGCGGTTGCATGCCAGCAGGCGGTGCATTTCATCGGCCTGCCCGAAGGCTTCTTTCCGATGGCCGAGTGCGCGCTCTACCTGGCGCTAGCGCCGAAGAGCAACACCGTCGGCGGCGCGTACGGCGCGGCGATGACCGACGTGCAGGCGACGCGCAACGACCCGGTGCCGCTGCACCTGCGCAACGCCGTCACGGGCCTGATGCGCGAGATGGGCTACGGCCGCGGCTACAAATATGCGCACGACTTCGATGGCGGCGTCGTCGAACAGCAGCATCTGCCTGATCGCGTCGCCGGTCACGTGTACTATCGCGCCGGCGACCGCGGCTGGGAGGGGCGCCGCAAGGCGGAGCGCGAGCAAGAACAAAAATCGCGGGTCAATCCCACAACTGACGAGAAGTAACGCTGGCGCAATGCGCGATCGGCTCACGCCGGCATATCGCGCAACGTTTTCCGTCGCATTATCATGCGCGCTGAGGCCGTTTGATCTAACGAAGGAGCGCGCGCGATGACTGATGATGTGATGCTGTTGGTGGGGACGAAGAAGGCGGCGTTCATCTACACCGCCGACCGCAAGCGCGAGAAGTGGACCGTCTCCGAACCGATTTACACCGGGTGGAGCATCTATCACATGGCCGCCGACCTGCGCGGCGGCAAGACGCGGCTCTACGCGGCGGCGAATCACTGGGCGTGGGGGCCGTCCGTCGCGAAGAGCGACGATCTCGGCAAGACGTGGGACTATCGCAGCACCGGCCTGGCGTTCCCGAAAGACTCCGGCCGCGCGATCCAGAACGTCTGGAACATCCGCCCCGGCGACGAATCACAGCCGGGCGTCGTCTACGCCGGCACGCAACCGGCCGGCCTCTTTCGCAGCGAGGACTGGGGCCACACCTGGGCGTCCGTCGACGGCATCAACAACCACGAGACACAGCCGAAATGGTCCGGCGCCGGCGGCGGCGACTCATCGCTGCACTCGATCGAGATCGATCCGCGCGACGCCAACCACATGTTCGTCGCGATCAGCTCCGGCGGCTCGTACCTCACGGAGGACGGCGGCAAGACTTGGACGATTTTTTCGCTTACCGCCGTGCCGACAAACAAGAAGGCGCTCGAATGGAACGCCGAATTCGAGTCGTCGGAAGTCATGCAAGAAATGATGAAAGACATGCCGCCGCGTGAGGTGCCCGAGGGCGTCGACCCGTTGGCGATCGATGAGATGCACAAGATGCGCATCGATCTCAAACACCCCGACCGCATCTGGACGCAGACGCACGTCGGCGTCTTTCGCTCCGACGACTCCGGCTCGTCGTGGCGCGATGTGACGGAGGGCTTGCCGTCGTTCCACGGCTTCCCGATCGCGGTCACGAAGAGCGGCAAAGACGCGGTGTTCGTCGTGCCGCTGGCGTACGCCGGACTCTACGATAACTTCCGCGTCAGCCCCGGCCAGTTCACGGTCTATCGCACGACGGATGCGGGTGACTCGTGGCAGCCGATGACGAACGGCCTGCCCGGCCCCAACGACTACCAGAGCGTGTATCGCGAAGGCATGGACACCGACGGCCTCGATGACGCCGGCGTCTATGTCGGCACGACGAACGGCCAAGTCTACGCGACGATCGACGGCGGCGACCGCTGGCAGCGCCTGCCGGGCACGCTGCCGCCGATTCTCTCCGTCACAGCCGTCGTGCTGTAGCCTACGCATGTGAGCGCTCACGTCGATCGACTGCTTCGGCTGTTCGCGGACGGCCGCCTCGTTCGACCGTCCGCGGATGTGCCGAACACGGTCGCGCTCGCGCATGCGGTTTCCGGGAAACCCGCCGCCACCGGTGCGTCGGCACGAATCGCCGAAGCCATCGGGCAGAGCGAACACGTTGTCTTCGTGATGGCCGACGGCCTCGGTATGAATCTCGTCGATGCCTTGCCCGCGTCATCGTTTCTGCGCGAGCACCTCGCGATGGAGATGCAGGCGGTCTTTCCGTCGTCGACGGCGCCCGCGCTGACGTCGCTGGCGACCGGGATGTACCCGGCGCAGCACGCCGCGACCGGCTGGTTCGTCTACCTCACGGACCAGCGTGTCACTGCGACCGTGCTGCCGTTCGTCGAGCGCTTCTCGAAGAAGGCGCTCGCCGAATTCAACATCGATGCCGATGACGTCTTTGCCGCGCCGTCGCTGCTTGCGTCGTTCGCGCCGGACGTGCGATGCGTCACGCCGAAGCACATCACCGATAGCGTCTACTCACGCTACTTCGCCGGCGGCGCCGCGACGGAAGCGTACGCATCGCTCGCCGCCGCTTGCGCCTCGATCGCGTCGCGCGTTACGACCGCCCGACATTCAACCTTCACGTACCTCTACGTGCCGGACATCGATCACGAAGCGCACGTCTCCGGCGTCGATTCCACGCGCACGCGCCTCGCCGTTGCCCGCATCGATCGCGCGCTAACGAAGCTTCGCGCCGCGCTGCCCGCCGGCGTGCGCATCATCGTCACGGCCGATCACGGCCTCATCGACATCCCGAAGAAGCGACAGCACGAGATCAAGATCGGCGATCCGCTGCTTGATTTGCTCATCGTGCCGCCGTCCGGCGAGCCGCGCGTACTCATGTTCCACGTCGTCCCCGGCAAGAAGCAGCAGTTCGCGGACATGTTCCGCGATCGCTTCGGCGCCGACTTCACCCTGCTGACCGCGGAC
>JBBQVO010000241.1:0-4209 GCA_038211505.1 Dehalococcoidia bacterium
GGGTGCTGAATCTCAGCATGAACGGGTTTGGCACCGGCACGGCCGAGCTGCTCAATTCGTCAGTGCCGCTGATGGTCGACCTCGGGCTCGAGGTGCAATGGCAGGTCGTGCGATCCTCCGAGGAGGACGTCGCCGTAGCCCGCGCCATGTACTACGCGCTCGGGGGCGTCAACACCGCGTGGACCCAGGAGATGACCGACACGTGGCTGCGGCACGCGGCGATGAACGCCGATCTGCTCACGGAGCCGTTCGATGTGATCATCGTCCACGACCCACAGCCGTTGGCGCTGCGGTCATTCGTGCAGACGAACACCGACGCCAAATGGGTGATGCATTCGCACCTCGACCTCTCGTCTGCGCAGGAAGATGTCTGGATGCTGCTCCGCGCGCACGTGGAGATGTACGACACGGCGATCTTCTCGGCCCCGCACTTTGGCCGGCCCGACGTCCGCATCCCCGTGCACGTCATCGAGCCCGCAATCGACCCGAAGAGCGCACGCAACATGCCGCTGCCGGACGATGTCGTGCGCAGCGTGCTGGAGCAGTACGGCATCGCCGCCAACCGCCCGATGATCTGCCAGATTTCGCCGTGCGATGCCGCCAGCGACCTCGTTGGCGCGGTCGATGCATGGGAGATGGTGCGGCGGGACCGGCCCGATCTTCAGCTGGTCATCGTGCTCACCACCGAGCCGCAGGATCCGCAAGGCCGCGCATGCTTCGAAGAACTTGCACGGCGCGCGCAGAATGAACCATCGGTGTTCGTGCTGTCGGTGGGCAACGACCTCGGGAACGTCGAGCTCAACGTCTTCCAGACCGCCGCCTCCGTCGTTATGCAGAAGGGTCTGCGGAAGGGATTCGGCCTCTGGGTGTCGGACGCGCTCTGGAAGCGGCGCCCGTGCGTCGTGGCGCCGGCCGGCGGCCTCACCGAGCAGGTGATCGACGGCGAGACAGGTCTCATTGCCACGACCACCGAGGAGTTCGCGGCGGCCATCGAGCGGCTGCTCGCTGATCCGGCGCTCGCCCAGAAATTAGGGGAACGCGCCAGGGAATACGTGAAGGAACGCTTCTTAATCACTCGCTATCTGCGCGACTATCTTGTGGTTCTGAACGCGCTGCACAGGGACTAATAATTGCTCGGATCCGTCCCCACCACCCCAAAATCGATCGAGGCCTACCGCCCCGTCATCGGCGACGAGCGCACGGAGGAGATCCTCGCGCTCGCGGCGCAGCTGAAGGGCGCCCGCGTGCTGCACGTGAATGCGACTGGATTCGGCGGTGGTGTCGCGGAGATTCTGGCCACTATGATCCCGCTCATGAACGACATCGGTCTGAACGCCGACTGGCAGGTCATCCGCGGCGCCGACGAGTTCTTTGCGGTCACGAAGTCCATGCACAACAGCCTGCAGGGCATGTACTACGACTGGACGCCCGCGATGCGAGAGATCTGGTTGAACTACAACCGCCTCAACGCCGACCTCTTCGACGAAGACTACGACTACGTCGTTATCCACGACCCGCAGCCCGCGGCGATACCGACATTCCTTGACGAGCGTGCTGAAGGCCGGAAGGGGAAGTGGGTCTGGCGCTGCCACATCGACCTCACCGAGGCGCAAGTGCAGGTGTGGGACCTCCTGCGGCCGCACGTCGAGCGGTACGACGCCGCGATCTTCACGCTGCCGTCGTACGTGAAGGAGGACCTGCACGGGCCCCAGATCTTCTCGGTGCCGCCGGCGATCGACCCGCTGAGCCCGAAGAACGCGGAGCTGCCCGAAGAGACGGTAAACCAGATTCTCGCGCGGTACGGGGTTGACCCGGACCGTCCGATGGTGACCCAGATATCGCGCTTCGACCCGTGGAAGGATCCTCTGGGCGTGATCGATGTCTATCGCGCGGCCAAGCGTGACTTCCCGGACCTCCAACTCGTGATGATTGCGTCGATGGCCAGCGACGACCCGGAGGGGTGGGACTGGTACGAACGTACGGTCCGGCGGGCCGGCGAAGACTTCGACGTGCACATCCTTTCGAACTTGAACGGTGTCGGGAATATCGAAGTGAATGCGTTCCAGCGCGCGGCGCGCGTCGTCATCCAGAAGTCGACGCGCGAGGGATTCGGCCTGGTGGTGTCGGAGGCCTTATGGAAGGGACGTCCGGTCGTGGCAGGGA
Source organism: Dehalococcoidia bacterium (assembly GCA_038211505.1). Classification (GTDB taxonomy): domain Bacteria; phylum Chloroflexota; class Dehalococcoidia; order DSTF01; family JACRBR01; genus JBBQVO01. The sequence continues at coordinate 2,164 of JBBQVO010000241.1, forward strand.
ACGTTGGGGGCATTCCGTTGCAGATCGTCAATGGCAAGACGGGCTTCCTGGTGAACAACGCCGAGGAGTGCCTGGAGAAGTTACTCTTCCTGCTGCGCAACCGCGACGAAGCGGACAGGATGGGCGCGACCGGCGTCGAGTACGTCCGGGAGCACTTTCTGACAACGCGCTACTTGAAGGATTACCTGAACATCTTCTGTCTGGTGTCCGGCCTCAAGCTGCCGGGGGAGCGCCAGCCGCAGACCCAGCGCGTGTACCACTAAAGCAAAGGGTGCCGATGAAGCGTGTGGTGGCACTGATCCTGGCGGGCGGCCAGGGCGACCGTTTGAGCGTGCTGAGCGAGGAGCGCGCCAAGCCGGCTGTCATATTTGGCGGTCGCTATCGCATCATCGATTTTGCGCTTAGCAACGTCGTCAACTCGGGCATCACGCGTGTCGGCGTGCTCACTCAATACCGGCCCCGATCGCTGAACGACCATATCGGCATCGGCCGACCGTGGGATCTCGACCGGCAGGGCGGCGGCGTCACGCTGCTCCAGCCATACCTGGGCCGCGAGAGCTCGGATTGGTATCGCGGCACCGCGGACGCCGTGTTCCAGAACATTTACTATCTCGAGGACACGCGCGCCGACGTCATCCTCATCCTTGCCGGCGACCACGTCTACAAGATGAACTACGACGAGCTGATCGCCCATCACCTCGAGAAGGGCGCCGACGTCACGGTGCCGCTCTACGAGGTGCCGGTGGAGGACGCGCACCGCTTCGGCGTGCTGACGATCGACGAAGACAACCGCATTGTCGAGTTCGACGAGAAGCCGGATCACCCGCGTTCCACCCTCATCTCCATGGGCATCTACGTCTTCAACCGGCAGACGCTGATCGACCAGCTGGTCGCCGACTCGCAGCGCGAAGACTCCACACACGACTTTGGTCGCGACATCCTGCCCGCCATGGTGGGGGAGCCGGCGATGCGCGCGTACGGGTTCCCGTTCAACGACTACTGGCGCGACGTGGGCACCATCGAGTCCTACTACGACGGGAACATGGACCTGCTGGAGGACCTGCCCGCGCTCAACATGTACGACCCGGACCAGCGCATCCGCTCGCGCGTGACGGGATTTCCGCCCGCCAAGGTCGGCAATCGCGCCTATCTCTCTCGCTCGCTGCTGGACCTCGGCTGCATCATCAACGGCCACGTCGAGCACTCGGTGCTGTCGCCGGGCGTGTACGTCGAAGAGGGCGCGGTGGTGCGCGATTCGATTATCTTCGACAACTGCCGGATCGAGTCGGGTGCCATCGTCGAGCGCTCGATCATCGACAAGGACGTGTTCGTCGGCAAGAATGCGTACGTGGGCTACGGCGACGACTGGGCGGCGAACTTCGAGCGCCCCGATATTGTCAATTGCGGCATCACCATCGTCGGGAAGCGCGCGCAGTTGCCGGCGTACGTGCGGATCGGGCGCAACTGCGTCATCGGCGCCAACGTGACGGCGGAGGCGACGGGCGACGACGGCTACATCCCCAGCGGCACCACCATCCGCGCATCCGAGACGACGTTTCCGCACACCGTATGAGAAGGTGATAGGTTATTGATTCTAGGTTATAGGCGGGTCGACCGGGGCGATTCACCAGCCGGGGCTTGCCGTTTCAGCACGAGCGACGGTGTCGGCCACGTGCGTGCCCAATGATCAACGTTATTCTCGCATTCCATGCCCAAGAGCCCCTCTGGGACCTGCCTCAGCGCGTCATCGAAACGCTGCATGACGAAGAGATGCGCCGGGAGGCGATCGGCAACGACAACTGGGTGAAGAAGCGCGCCGAATCTGGCCGCGACATCTATGCCAACCTGATCGAGTTTGGCCAGCAGTTGGGCGCGCCGATCTGCCTCGAAGCGACGAACGAGATCCTGATGCAGGTCCGGCGGTTCATGCCGGAGACCTTCGAGCGGCTCGGCGAGGCCTACCGCTCGGGCGCGCTGTACCCGGTGTACGGCAATGCCTTCCACACCCACATCGCCACGCTCTCGGACGACGAGCTTGCGGACGAA
>JBBQVO010000242.1:0-4170 GCA_038211505.1 Dehalococcoidia bacterium
ATCCAGTTCGCCGCCCACGTTGCCAAGCTGGAGCTGGCCAAGCGCGACATCGCGCCAGCCGAGTTCGACTTCGGTGTGCTGGGGACTACAGTTCCACAGAAGGCCGGGTTTTACGGTTTGCCATGGTTCATGGGATTGATCGGCAGCGAAAAGGTCGGTGGCCCCACCATCAACCAGGCCTGCGCGACAGGCGTGCGCTGCCTGCTCGCGGCAGCTCAGGAGATCGAAACCGGCCTTGCCTCGACGGCGCTGGTGGCGACCTGCGACCGCGTGTCGAACGGTCCGCACATCGTCTATCCGAATCCATCAGCGCCCGGCGGCACCGCCGGCCATGAGAACTGGGTGCTCGACAACTTCGGCTGTGATCCGCTCGGCGGCCATGCCATGATCAGCACGGCCGAGAATGTCGCACGCAAATTTCAGGTCTCGACAGCCGAGCAGCACGACGTGGTGCTGCGCCGTGTCGAGCAATACGGCGCCGCGATCGCCAACGACCGCGCGTTCCAGAAGCGTTACATGACTTTGCCTTTCGACGTGCCGCGTCCCGACTTCAAGAAGAGCGCCGGCACCATCGGGGGCGACGAGGGCGTCACGATGTCGACCCCGGAGGGGCTCGGCCGGCTGCGCCCCGTGGTGCCGGACGGCACCGTGACCTTCGGCGGCCAGACCCACCCGGCCGACGGCAGCGCCGCGCTCGTCGTCGCGTCGCCGGACAAGTGCCGCGAGCTCAGCCGCGACTCCCATGTGCGTGTTGGCATCATGGGCTTCGGCCTGGCGCGCTCCGAACTTGCCCACATGCCGGAGGCGACCATTCCCGCCGCCAAGCAGGCGCTCGATCAGGCCGGACTCAAGATAGGCGACATTGCGGCGGTGAAGTCGCACAACCCATTCGCCGTGAACGACGTCGTGTTCGCGCGCGCGACCGGCGCGGAGCTGGCGGCGATGAACAACTACGGCTGCTCGCTGGTTTGGGGGCATCCGCAAGGACCGACCGGGCTGCGTTCGGTCATCGAGTTGATCGAGGAACTGGTCATCCGCGGCGGCGGCCGTGGTCTGTTCCAGGGATGTGCCGCCGGCGATACCGCCATGGCGGTGGTGATCGACGTTGACCGGCGCAAACACTGACGGGATCGCGCGTGGCGTCTGGGTCGAGCGAGCGTCGTTTCAAGGTCGGCATCGATGTCGGAGGTACCTTCACGGACTTCTTCGTCCGTGAGGCCGGCTGCGAGCCGGTCATTCACAAGGTACTGTCGACGCCGACCGATCCGTCGATCGGCGTAATCGTAGGCCTGTCCGAACTGGCGGGCCAGTCCGACCCGCCCCTGAGCCTCGCCGATTTCATGGCGGCGATCGAGGTCATCGTCCACGGCACTACCGTGACAACCAACGCGACGCTGACGCGACGCGGCGCCAAGACCGGCCTCATCACCACCGCGGGACTGCGCGACGCGCTGGAGATGCGGCGTGGCATCCGAGAGGAGCGCTACGATAACCGCTACACCAACGTCACGCCGCTGGTGCCGCGTTATCTGCGCATTGGTGTCGAGGAGCGGCTCGACCGGCGCGGCCAAGCCGTGACGCCGCTATTGCTCGACGACGTGCGGCGTGCCGTCGAGCTGTTTAAGGCGGAGGGCGTGGCGGCGGTCGCGATCTGCTTCATGAATGCCTTCGCCAATCCGGCGCACGAGCAGCAGGCGGCGGCGTTGGTCCGTCAGGAACTACCCAACGCGTTTCTCACGACCTCGACGGAGCTATTGCCAGCCATCCGGTTCTACGATCGTGTCAGCACGACCGCGCTCAACGCCTATGTCGGCCCGATCCTTGACCACTATCTGGCCCAACTCCAGCATCGTTTGGCGACTACAGGTTTTGGTGGCGCGCTGCTGATCATGCAGTCGAACGGCGGCGTGATGACGCCCGAGGTCGCGCGCCGCTCGCCGGCTCTCACGCTACTCTCCGGGCCAGCCGGCGGACCGGCGGCCGGACTGGCCGCCGTGCGTCCGCACGGCTTGCAGAGCTGCATTGTGGTTGACATGGGCGGCACCAGCTTCGAGGCGGCGCTGGTCGAGAAGGCGCCGGTCGTCATCAAGGAGGGAGAGATCGACCGTCTGCGCTGCGCGCTGCCGATGCTAGGGATCCACACCATCGGCGCGGGCGGCGGCTCGATCGGCTGGATCGATCAAGGGGGCTTGCTGCGCATGGGCCCGCACAGTGCAGGCGCCAATCCGGGTCCCGCATGTTACGGGCTCGGCGGGGAGTTGCCGACCACTACCGACGCTAATCTGGTGCTCGGCTATCTTAGCCCGGGCTTCTTCTCCGGCGGCCGCATCAAACTCGATGCGGCCGCGGCGCGCGAGGCAATCCGCGTCAAGATTGCCGAGCCGCTCGGCATGTCGGTAGAGCAGGCGGCGGCCGGCATGTACCGCGTCGCCTGCACCAACATGGCGCAGGGCGTCCGTGCGGTGACCATTCAGCGCGGCAGCGATCCGCGCGAGTTCCCGATGGTGGTGGCAGGTGGCGCCGGACCGCTGCATTCCTGCGTGATCTGCAACGACCTGGAGATCGCGCTGCAGGTGGTGCCGCGCGAAAGCTCGGTGCTCTGCGCGTCGGGCATGCTGATGGGCGACCTGCGTCACGACTTCGTCCGCACCTTCGTTGACCGCCTGCCAGACACGCGCTGGCCGGCACTGCAAACGCTGATCCGCGAAATGACAGGTGAAGGCAGCCGCGTGCTGGCGAGTGAAAATATCGGCCGCGACCGCCAGCAGAACGCCGTCATGTTGGACTGCCGATACCTCAAGCAGTACCACGAGGTGTCGTTTCCGGTCGCCTCACGTGCGATCGAGGAGCGCGACGCGTCGGCCATCCTGCGGGCCTTTCATGACGAGCACCACCGGCTGTTTGGCTATTCGCTCGAGGATGAGGGTGCGCCGGTCGAGATCGTCAACGTGCGAGTGCAGTCCCTAGGAATAACCGATAAGCCGCAACTGACTGGCGAGTCTTTCGCCGGCGCCGATCCGTCGCCGGCGCGCAAGGGCGAGCGCTCCGCTTACGTGGTCGAACGCGAAGTGTTCGAGACCATCCCGGTGTTCGACGGGCACCGCCTGTGCTACGGCCACCGCATCGACGGGCCAGCGCTTGTGGAGATGATCACCACCACAACTTTCATCAGCGCGAGCTACGATGCGGTGGCGGACCGGTACGGTTCGCTGCTCCTGTTCCGTAAGGGCCGCGAGGATCTTGTCGAGACCTGCCTGCGGGGAGCGATGTCGTGACCACGATTGATCCAATCCTGATGTCGGTGTTCGCCCGCACCTTCCGTTCCATCACGGACGAGATGAGCGCGTCGGTGGTGAAGACCACGCGCTCGCCGATCCTGTGCGAGGCTAAGGACTTCGTCACCGGCCTCTACGATGCGCAGGGCAACATGCTGGAGCAGACCGAGAACCTACCCATCTTGGCGTTCTCACTCGCGCCCGTTTGCAAGCACATCGTCGAGTATTTCGGGGACGATCTCAACGACGGCGACGTGATCCTGCACAACGATGTCTTCAGCTTCGGCAACCAGAACAACGACGTCGCAGTCTACAAGCCGATCTTCTTCGAGGGCGCGTTGGTGGCCTGGAGCGCGGTGAAGGGCCACCAGGCGGACATTGGCGGCTCCGTGGCGGGCGGCTACAATCCCAACGCTAAGGAGGTCTGGCAGGAGGCGCTGCGGATTCCGGCGGTGAAGATCTACGAGAAGGGCAAGCTCCGCCGCGACGTCTGGAACCTGATCTTCGCCAACATCCGCTTCGACATCGTGCAGCATGATATCAAGGCACAAATGGGGGCCTGCACGGTTGGCGAGCGGCGCATACACGCGCTGCTGAAGAAATACGCCCGCGACTGCTTCGAGGCGCACAAGGTCGCGCTGTTCGACGCCACCCACAAGATGATGCAGGCCGAGATCGCTCGCATTCCGAACGGCGTCTACAGTGGCGAGGGCATGGTCTATTTCGACGGCCATCACGTGGGCTCGACCTTCACCATCCGAGTCGCGATCAAGGTCGAGGACGCACGCATCACGTTCGACTATTCGGCGACGGATCCGCAGACCGACGGCTTCGTCAACGGCACCTACACGTCGAGCGCGTCCGCCACGCTGCTGACGTTTCTCCAACTCATAAA
>JBBQVO010000243.1:0-4138 GCA_038211505.1 Dehalococcoidia bacterium
CGCGTCGCCGACTACGTCGCGGCAAGCTGGCGTCAGCCGGATAGTGGCATCTGGGAGGCGCGCCAACAGCCGCAGCACTACGTGCACTCGAAGGTAATGGCGTGGGACGCGCTGACGCACGCCGCCAAGATGGCCGAAGACAGAGTGATCCGCGGCGACGCCGCGCACTGGCGGCGCGAGGCGGCCGCGGTCCGCGAACTCGTCCTCGAAGAGGGGTTCAATCGCGAGATTGGCGCCTTCACCCAGGTTCTCGGTGGCGCCGCGCTCGACGCGTCCGTGTTGGTACTGGGCCTCGTCGGGTTCATCGAGCCGGACGACCCGCGCATGCTCTCGACGATCGATGCCGTCCGCGATCGACTCGAAGATCGCGGGTTCCTCTGCCGTTATGACGGCGATGACGGCGTGGCCGGTGGCGAGTCCGCGTTCCTGATCTGCAATTTCTGGCTGGCGGCGGCGCTGGCGCGCGCCAATCGCATCGACGACGCCAAAGCCACATTCGCGCGGACGCTCGAAGCGCGGAACGATCTCGGCTTGATGGCCGAGCAGGTCGACGCCGAGACGCTCGATGCCCGCGGCAACTTCCCGCAGGGATTCAGCCACATCGGCCTGGTCAACGCGGCGCTGGCGATCGCCGCGGCAGATCGCGGCGCAACCGGCAAACCTTACACCGAGGCGGTTGTGGCAGGTCATGAGACGGATATGCTCGGTCAGTCCTTGCCGTCCGGGTCGTAGAAGCGGCCGAGGATGGCGCCGTAGATCATGTGCGCGCCGATCGTCACGATCGGCGTCCGGCGGCCGTAGTTGAGCGCGAGGAAGCCGGGCGGCTCCAGCCGCGTCGTCGGCTCCGGGCCGGTGAAGTCCGATGCCATGCGCCGGTGCGCGCCGGGCAGCAGCGGCAGCACCGTGACCAGCACGAACAGGCCGTGCACGAGTCCGATCAGCGCGCCGAGCAGGATGCCCGAGCGCTTCCACGAGTGGAACGCCGTGACGTAGATGCCGCCAACCAGCCAGCCATTCACGAAATGCGCGAGCGCGCCTACGACTTTCGCGCGATCGCGGTCCGGCGTGATCATTGTCCCGAGCATGAGCGGGATATCCATGCGCGTGACGCCGACGGACTGCGAACCGCGCAGGATGCCGGTAAGGAACACTGTCGCGACGAAGCTCCAGAGCACGTGATCGCGCGCGTGTCCGCTTGCCCCCCGCTGCTGCTTCTTCGCGTGAAACACGCCGAAGTCTAGGCGCGCGCCCGCGAATGCGGCAATCACCCGTAGTTGGCGCGCGCGATCATCGAGCCTATAATCGCCGTATGAAGCGAGACCTCCGCAAGCGCATTATGGCGCTGCCGATGCGCTCCAAACTATCGCTGGCCTGGCGCATGTTTCGAGATCCCGACGTCCCTCGTACGGCAAAGGCCGTCATGCCGGCGGTGCTCGTGTACCTCGCGTCGCCGATCGACGTCATCCCGGACTTCATCCCGGTGCTCGGCCAGCTCGACGATCTCCTCGTGCTCGCGGCGGGCCTCGCGCTCGTGCTCTGGCTGACCCCGGCGCACGTCGTCGAAGACCTGCTCGGCGAAGTGGAGTGACCACCCTCGCCGCCGGCGCCGCATGCGTCTCGATCGCGCCGCGCCCCGACGATCTGCGCGCCGGCATCTACCTCGGTGGCTTCGGAAGCTACCGGCAGCGGCGCTCGCGCGCCGTCCACGATGATCCGCAATGCCGCGCGATCGCCATCAGCGACGGCGAGACGACGTTCGTGATCGCCGCGCTCGATCTCGTCGGCGCCAGCGGCCCGCTATTCGCCACCATCCGCGCCGAGGCAGCACGCATCACCGGAATGCCGACATCGAACCTCCTGATCTCATGCACGCACAGTCACGCGAGCCCCGACATGCAGGGCCTCTGGGGCGGCACAACGTCGGCGTACGAAACCCACGTCGCCCGCCAGGCGGCGAGCGCGATCGGCGAAGCTTGTCGCAAGCTCGCTCCGGCAACGGCGGCCGCAGCGACGACGACGCTGGCGGGCGTTGTGCGCAACCGGCGCGGCTGGCCCGAGACCGACGACACGCTCACGGCCCTGCGCTTCGTCACGCGCACGGGCGCCGCGATCGGTACGCTGGTTAACTATGCCTGCCATCCAACGGCGAGTGGCCCGACGAACACGGAGATCTCGCGCGACTGGTGCGGCATCACGAACGACACCATCGACGCGGCGATTGGTGGCGTGACGGTGTACGTCAACGGCGCGATCGGCGATGCCAACCCCGTGCGCGACGGCGGCTTCGATGCCGTGCGCGTGACCGGCGACGCCGTGGCCGCGTCAGCGATTACAGCGCTCGACTCGGCCGTGGCGATCGATGGCGCGATCACGTTGCACACGGAGCGCCTCGAGCTGCCGATCAACTTCGAGGGTTTATCGACGCGTGTGCAGGGAGCCGTCGCCAAGGCGGGGCCGGCGTTGTCCGTCCTCAGTAAGACCGGCGGCATGCGCGCGGCGTCGGTGGCGCTCCACGCCGTCGGGCGCAGCGACCTGGCGCAGATCGTCGCCGCGTTCGACGGCATCTCGGAGCGTCGCATGTTGCACGACGGCGGCCAGAGTTCGCTTCCGACGCTCTGCGGATACCTGCGGCTCGGCTCCGATCTCGAAGGCTTCGTCGCGCCCGGCGAAGTGCTGACGCGGCTCGGGCTGCCGCTCCGCGCATCGCTCGGCGCGCGTCACCGGCTGTTCCTCGGGCTGACGCACGACACGCTCGGCTACTTCCTGCCCGAGGACGAGTGGATGATCGGCCGCAACAACAACTACGAAGAGTCGGTCTCGATGGGCAAGCGCGGCGGCACGCTCCTCGCCGAGGCGCTGATGCGAATCGCACAATGCGCCGACGCGCCCACTGCCAAAGACGAGGAGCTTGCATGAGACTGCCGCTGGTAACGTCGCACGCCGCCTGCAAAGGCCACGCGCCCGAGAATACGCTCGCCGGCATCGGAGCGGCGATCCGCCTCGGCGCCGACGCGATCGAGATCGACGTGCACTGCACATCCGACGGCGTGCCCGTGCTGCTGCACGACGACACCGTCGACCGCACGACCGACGGCGCCGGCGATGTGCGCGAGATGACGCTCGCCGACGCCCGAAAGCTCGATGCGGGCGCACGGCAGTTCGCGCCGCAGTTCGCGGGCGCGAAGATCCCGACGCTCGCCGAGGTGATCGATCTCACAAAGGGAAAAGCGCTGCTCCAGATTGAAGTGAAGCAGCAGAACATCGAGCAGGCGATCGTCGAAGTGGTGCGCGCGGCGGGCGCGATCGCCGATTGTGAATCGCACTCGTTCGGCGCCGGCGTCGTGAAGGCGATGCGCGTCGCCGAGCCCCGGATGGCGGCGGCGCTTCTCACGGACGGCCAGCGCGTCGCCGACTGGGACGACTTCTTCGGCTTCGCGCTCTCGCTCAACGCCCAGGGCATCAGCGTCTACTACGACTTCGCGACGCCGGAGCGCGTCCGCCGCGGCCAGACGCGCGGCCTCAGCTTCATGACGTGGACGGTGGACGGCGAATCCGACATCGACACGATGATCGCCGCCGGCGTCGACAGCATCTGTAGCAACTTCCCGGATCTCGTCCGCCGCGCCCTCGATGCGGCCGGGCAGGCGCGACGGAAGTCGTAAAATTAGTTCTTGCCGCCATTCTATGCATGGACAGGCTGCAACGCGCGGCATACGATGGCCATGTCGGTTCCGATATGAGCGGACGCAGCAAATGGGAGCTGGATGGGCTTCGGGAGACAGGGAATGTCGCAACTCACATCGCTTCGTAACCTCAAGTCGTTGTGCAGTTACGGCGCACGTCGCTACGTCGCTGCGGTGAGCGTTGCGGCGCTCGTGATCGCAATCGCGAGCGCGGCGCCGCAGCTTGGCCACGCGGCGACGCCGACGATCGCCATCGACGCTGATCCATCATTGGCAGGCGTACAGAGTGCCGCGCTCGTGCCGATCGACGCGCAGGATATCGCCGTCGACGTCGTCGTGCAGGATGTCAGCGGCCTCGGCGCATTCGAGTTCGACCTTCAATATGACGCCAGCGCGCTCGACTTCGTACGGCTCGACGAGGGTAGCTTTATCTCGTCAAGCGGACGATCGCGCTT
>JBBQVO010000244.1:0-4118 GCA_038211505.1 Dehalococcoidia bacterium
GGAGATGTGGGTCGTGCAGGGGTATGAGCATCCCGATCGCTTCGCCATCATCAGCAAAGCGCACCATGGCATGATCGACGGCATCGCCGGCATGGACTTCATCGGCGCCCTACTGACGCCTGAGTCCGTCGTCGAGACACCCGCGACTCCCGCATTCGTCCCGCGACCGGCGCCCGTAGGCGCCCGTCTGCTGCGCGACGAAGCGCTGCGTTACGCATCGACTCCCTATCGCCTCGCGAAGGGCATCGTCGGACTCGCCACGGACGGCGAAGCGCGCCGTGGCTTCGGCAGCTTATCGCTGGCGCTCGTACGATTCTTCGTGCGCGGCATCCGCGGCACGTCGAAGAGCCCGCTCAGCGTCACGCCGACCACGGCCCGGTCGTTCGATTGGTTCGTGCGAGATCGCACCGAGGAGCGATCTCTGCGCGCCCGCATAGGCGGCACGCGCGACGACGTCACGCTCGCAACATCGGCCGGCGCCGTCCGCGACTTCCTGATGCGAAACGGCACCCGACTGCGCGGTCTGCGGCTGCGCGCGATGGCGCCGATGAATCTCCGCACAAACTCAGAACGCGGCACACTCGGCAATCACGTATCGATGCTGATCGTCGATCTGCCCGTCACCGAGGCGGATCCGCGGCGTCGATTCGAGCGCATCATCAGCACGACGGCGCGTCTCAAGCAGCACAAGCACGACCTCGGCGTAGATATCCTCGCGCAGATCGATCGCTGGCTGCCGGCGGCCCTGGCGCAGCGGACGAGCATGTGGCTGGCGACGCGCGTCCGCGCCTACAACATCGTCGTCACGAACATCCCCGGCCCCCCGATCCCCCTCTACGCATTGGAGTCGAAGCTCATCGACCTCTACCCGCTGGCGCCTGTCTTTGGCGGACAATACATCAACGTCGCCGCCCTCACCTACTGCGGCAAGCTGTACTGGGGCGTCCACTACGCCGGCCCGGATCCCGACGAATTGCCGCGCTTCACGCACGGCCTTGAAGTCGCGTTCGACGAGCTCGTCGCCGCGGCAGCAGCCGCGCCACCGCGATTGCGCGTCGTCGACCCGGCTCCCGCGCTCGATACCGGCGAAGACGAACGAAAGCGCGCCGCAGCAGCGATCTCCTGACGCGAGATCGCGCCTATACCCTCGACGGATCTCTATATCCCGCGATACTCCGGCGTGCGCTTCTCGCGGAACGCACGCACACCCTCACGTGAGTCCTCCGTCGATCCGGCGAGCTTGCGCATCGCTTCGCCCATGCGGAGCGCGTCGCCGAATGACATCGCGTGTGACCGGATCGCCATCTCCTTCGTCGCCGCCATCGCCTGTGGCGCGTTGCGGGCAAGCCGATCGGCCCATCTCCCCGCTTCAGCCATCAGATCGTCATGCGCCACAACGCGGTTCACGAGACCCATGTCGTACGCGCGCGATGCATCGACGCGATCGCCCACCAGCAGAAGCTCCAGCGCGCCGCCGAGGCCGATGACGCGCGGCGCGCGGATCGCGCCGGCGATCGTCGGCACGCCGATCTGCACCTCCGGAAACTGAAACACCGCCCGCTCCGACGCGATACGCAAGTCGCAGGCGAGCGCCAGCGTCAGCCCCTCGCCGATGCAATAGCCGTTGATCGCTGCGATCGTCGGCTTCCAAACATCGAGCCCGCCCTGCAAGTCCCAGTCGTACCGGGTCTCCCAGAGATGCCGCCCGGGGCCGTGCGGATGCGCGCGCGTCGACTCGCTGGCGACGCCCCACGTCCGCACGTCGGCACCCGCCGAGAACGCGCGATCGCCCGCGCCCGTCACGACGGCCACGGATACCTCGGGATCGTCCCGGAACGCCGTCCAGGCGTCGTGCAGCTCGAGATGCATCTCGCGGTCGAACGTGTTCAGCGCGTCCGGCCGATCGAGCGTGATGTAAGCGATCTTCCCCTGCGGCTCATAACGCACAGCCATCGCATCCTCCTCGCACTCGCGGAATCAACGGCGTAACGATACCACCGCGCAGGCGACCGCACGGCGCGATTCCACGGCGCCGCACGGCTGTGTCTCGGCGAGCGAAAACCACGTACGATGGGCGCGCCATGACGTTTCCGATCTTCGTCCTTCTCGCCGGCATCATCGCGTTGGCGACGCTCGCCGCGTCGTTCGCGCTGCCGCGCGCCGGCGCGGCCGCCGCCGCGATCGGCGGCGCGATGGCCGTAACGTCGATCAACGCCGCCTTCTACCTGCGCCACTACTCCGACGACGGCTACATCACGCTGCGCTACGCCCGCAACCTCGCCGACGGCGTCGGGCCCGTGTGGAACCCGGGCGAGCACGTCGAGGGCTACACCGACTTTCTATGGATGGCGCTGATCGCCGCCTTCCACAAACTCGGCGCGGATCTCGTCGATGCGTCGCTCTGGCTCTCGTACGCATCGATGCTCGCCGTCTACGTCCTGACGTGGCGCATCTGGGCCCTCTGGGCGGACGAAGAAGGCGGCGTGCTCGCGCGACCGCCTGTGCTCGCGATGATCCTGCTGCTCATCGGGCTCAACGACTCGCTCGTCTTCTGGGGCTTCTCGGGACTCGAGACCGCCCTCGCGGCGGCGATGCTCTCAGCGACGATGTACGCGTTCATGCTAGAGTCGCGCCGCGGCCGATGGCCGCTTTCGGCGCTCGCCGTCTCCGCCGCCGCGATGACACGGCCGGAGATGATCCTGATCGCCGCCGTCACCGGCGCCTTCACCGCCCGCGCCGCCGCCGAGACGCGCGATCGTCCGTCCCTACGGCGACTCGTGCTGTGGTGTGTGGCCTTCTTCGGCACCTACGGTCCGTACTGGATCTGGCGCTACAGATACTACGGCCATGCCTTCCCCAACACCTTCTACGCGAAGGTCGGGTCGAGCGGCGAGTTCATCAACCGCGGCATGGGCTACCTCCAGGCGTACGGCATGTCGTATCTCTTCCTGCCCTTCGTGCTCGGCGCGGCGGCGCTGCTGGCGGCCGACGCCCGCGGCATCCGGCGCGATGCGCAGTTCGTGCTGGCGATCATCGCCGCCTGGGCCTTCGCCGTCGTCGTCGAAGGCGGCGATGCATTCGCGCACGGTCGCTTCATCGCCCCAGTCGTGCCCGTCGTGTACGTCGCCGGCATCAGCGGCCTGACGATCGTCCTCGCCCGCGGCGTCCCCGATCGCAGACAGCTCGCAGCGATCGGCGTCGCGATCGCCGTGCTCGCCGGACTGGCGCTGATGCGCGGCTCCGCCGATCCAACGCTCGCCGCCGACCGCCACGCCCGCGACGAGCGCGAAGCGCTCGGCCGCTGGCTGCACGATCACGTGCCGCCGGATTACACCGTCGCCGTCTACGCATCCGGCGCCGTCCCGTACTTCTCGCAGACGCGCGCGCTCGACATGCTCGGCCTCACAGACGAGACGATCGCCCACAGCGACGTCCCGAATTTCGGTAAGGGCATCGCCGGCCACGAGAAGTACAACATCCCCTACGTCCTCAACACCGTGAAGCCTGAACTGATCATGCTCGGCGATTCGGCGCCCTTCGTCGAACCGAAGGACACGATCATCCAACTCGGCGGCGGCCTCCCCGCCTACACCGCGCTGATCAACGATCCGACGCTCTTCGATCGCTACGAGGCATCCGCGATCAAGTATCAGGGCCGCTGGTTCAACTTCCTGCAACGCAAAGACATCGTCGGCAGCGTGCAAGTCGACTGGACCGAACACGGCGGCCTCGTCGAGCGGTGAGCTTCACATCGTCATGCGCGCTGGTATTGACGGATCTGCAACGCGCGGATACGCTTCCGGCGGTGGCGTCGAGCACATGTCATGCGTGTGCCGGCGTTTCTTGCTGTCACGACGGAGCCTGCCGGGATGCAGGGCACCGTGTTGGATATTCGGGAGGATACGAATGAGACGACGTTGGATTGCCGGATTCGCGCTGCTGATTGCCGCCCTCGCCGCACCCGCTTCGATCTGGTTGAACACCGGCACCGCGGGCGCCGTGTTCGCCGGCGCGGACATCGCCAGCGCCGGCCCGCTCACGCACATCTATATCGGCGATAACCTTTCGTGTCAGGTCGCGCACACGGGCGACGCCGCTTTCGAGATGTTCAGTCCGTC
>JBBQVO010000245.1:0-4109 GCA_038211505.1 Dehalococcoidia bacterium
CACCTGTAGCGCGGGCGTTTCAGCCCGCGCGGGGTAGCTTCGACGTTGACCCGTTTAAGACCCCTGAACCAGCGTCTGCGGACCTTTTCAACGCCTGCTACCTCACTCGACTAGGACTCGGCTGCCGATCGATCAGCGATCGATACAGCGCCTCAAGCCGCGGCATCTCGACTTCGTTGAGCCCGCGCGATGCGACGATCTCGCCGTTGACCGCCGCCGCCCGCCGCCGCAGATCGTCGTCGCCCAGCGCACGCACGATGCGCTCCGCAAGCGCGCTTGGATCGTGCAGCGGCACGCGGAAGCCGTTGACGCCGTCGTCAACGAGTTCCCGCTGCGTCGACAGATCGGAGACGATCGGAAAGCAGCCCGCCGCCATCGCCTGAAGCAGCGCCACCGACGTGCCGTCTGACGACGGCACTGACACGAACACATCCGCCGCCGTCATCGCGTCTCGCAGGGCGTTGCGATCGAGAAGGCCGACGAACTCGATCGAGCCGGCGCTCGCGGCCGCGCGCCGCGTCAGCTCCGGCGTCAGCGATCCGCCGTGTGCGATCACCAGCCGAACGTTCGTCCGCGCCCGAAGGACGCGTTCGTACGCATCGATGATCTCGTCGATGTTGTACAGCGGTTCGTGCGCGCGCGTGCTCAGCACGACCTGCGGCCGCGTCACGTCGGACGGTCGCACGTTGACGGAGTGCGGCTGGGCGTCGAGGAAGAAGCGGTCGGCGCCGAGCGTGACGATCTCGACGGGCGCATCAGGCTCGTCGGGCGATGCGATCTCGCGGATGCGCTCGCCCATGAAGAGATTGTTCGACGTGATCAGGTCGGCGTGATGCAGCGTCCACGTCGCGATCATCCGCGACAGACGATCGCGTTGCGGCTCGACAAGAATGTCGGAGCCCCACGCCGTCACGACATACGGATGAAAGCCGGCGAGCGCGCCGTAGAACCCGTGCTCGACGACGAAGTGCCCGTGAAACACATCCGGGGCAATCTCCCGCAGCACCCGCCGCAACCCGGCCCTCCGGTATCGGAGTCCGTGCAGCAGTCGCACGACGCTCCGCGGCACACGCCCGCCTCCCGCGCCCATCGCCCGCGCCGTCGCGGCGTCCGGCGCACCCCGCGACCGCCGAAGGCGCAGCGCGTGCACCGTGACGCCGTCGAGCGTCGCATTTGGCTGATAGAACGAGATCGCGTGCACGTCGTGGCCGCGCGCAGCGAACCAGCGCAGCCACGCGCGCGCGTGCACGCCGTCGAAGTCAGCCAGAACGGCGATCCGCATGCGATCCGCCGCCGCGACGCGCTCGATGATCTCGTCGTCTTCGCTCACGGCGCCGCGCCTTGCGGATGATCAGCGTCGATCGGCGGCCGACGACGCAGGCGCGTTCGGATGCTTCGAAGCGCGTCGGTGTACAGCCGCAGGTCGTCGCGCGCCGGCAGCAGCGCCTCCATGATCGGCTGCCCGCTGATCCGGCGATACGCAAACAGCGCCGCGACAAAGTGCGCGCCGTACGCGAGCGACGACGCCGCCGCCGCGCCGTTGATGCCGTAGCGCGGCACGAGCGCGAACAACGCGATCGTCGTCACGACGAGCGAGACGATCGTGATGCCCGTGTTCACCAGCGGCCGGCCGCGACTGAAGATGTAGCTCGTCAGCACTTTCGATCCCGTGAGCGCGACCGTCCCCGGCAGCAGCAGCCACAATGCGTGCACGGAGCCGTCGAACGCATGCCCGAAGACGGCCGGCAGCACGAACGGCGCGATGACAGCCAGCGCGATCGCGCCACCGGCGGCGACGACCAGCGTGTTGCGCGTCGCCACCGGCGCCATCCAGCGCGCCTCCGCCTCATCGGCCGTCAGCCGTGGCACCAGCACGATGGCGACGGCGTTCGCGATCATCCACACCGCCTCCGTCATCGACACGCCGACGGCGTAGATGCCGACGCCGGCTAGGCCGACGAAGCCACGCACGATGTACTGATCGAGTCGATAGTTCATCAGTTGCAGAATATTGCCCGACTCACCCTGCACGCCGAAGCGCGCCAGCCGCTCGATCGTCCGCCAGCGCGGCCGCAAAATCGCCGCCAGATCGACGTTTGAGACGCCGATGCGCGTGAACGCCAGCACGCCACTCGCCACGTTCGAGACGATCCAGATCGCCGCGACGCGCGGCGGCGTTACATCGCCCAGCGCATACAGCGCAACGACGGCGGCGAGCATCAGCAGCGGCTGCGACAGCGTCGCCGCGCCCATCTCGATGAACCGGCTCTGCGCCTGAAGGACAATCCGCATCGCCGCCGAGTACACCAGCGCCGGCACGGCCGCGACCAGCAGCCACGCCGACACCCCTGCGCCGAGCACCTCATCGCCCGCCCACGGCACGATCGCCACGACCGCGATCGCCGTCACAGTCGCCGCCCCCGCAGTGACGACGTACGCCGCGCTGACGACGTCGCGCACCGTCAGCTCGCGCCTATTGATGTAGTAGACGACGGCGTTGCCGAAGCCGAGGCCCAGCACCATCTGCCCGAACGCCGTCGCGATCACGAACAGCCCGAACGCCCCCGCGCCTCCCGGCCCGAGCGCGCGCGCGACGATCGCGCCCGACACGAACGCGATCGCGCCATCGACCGCGTACGTCACCAGCACGACATTCACATTCGCGAGAAATGACCCGCGCGGACCCTCAGTAGGCGCTTCCGGATCGATCATCCCGCAGATTGTACCGGCGACGCCCACACGCACCGCGCGTAGGCGCAAACGCCAACCGTCATTCCGGGAGTCTGGTGACGAACTGCGCCGAACGTCCTTAGGGGCGGCCCCACGTGGCTGCCCGGCGGTGGACGGCGGCGCTGCCCCGCTGCAAAGGCGACTCTTAGTCCTGTCATTCTGAGCGCAGCGAAGAATCTCTCCGATGTCACGACGAATGTTGTCCCTTGTGAGTATCGCGCGGGAACGAACGGCGGAGACCGTCCGAAGAGATACCACCCAGGGCACCTGCGGTTCTTCGCTTCGCTCAGAATGACAGCCACGCGTTACCGGTGCGGCGTCACCGACGCGATCGGCGATTCGGGATCGATGTTGTGGACGACGATGCCGATGCTGCGCAGCCAGTCGTCGTAGTGCGGCACCAGGCTCGACGGCACCGGCGCAAACTCGACACGCACATCGCTCGCGTTGCCGGCTGCGGGTGCGATGGCGATCTCGGCGAGCACCGCGGGCGCGTCCGGCTGTGCCGCGCGCGCCGAACGAATCTTGAGCGTGCCGCTATCGTCGACCGACGAGTCGACGATGCGCCACGTGCCATCATCCAGCCGCTGACGCATGATGCCGGCGACGTCGTTCGTCGTCCCCGCCGCCTGCCAGTCGATCCGATACGGCAGATGCGAGCCGGCGCCGGCATCACCGACGGAGGCGTCTTGCGGCGACGGAAAATCAGCCGGCAGCGCCCGCAACACATCCGTCCGTCCATACAACGGCTGCGTCCGAAACGGTCCGCTGCCGACGACGTACGCCCCGATCAGCAGCCCGCCGGCAACCGCCACGCCGCCAACGAGCGATCGCGCGACAACCATCGACGGCGATCGCCGTCCCGCACGCGCGCGCAGCCCGGCGATCATCGCCGACACGTCGGCGCCGCTGACGAAGCGCGATCGCGATCTCGCGAGCTCCGCCTGTACCGAGGGAGTTTCGGCTACTTCCGCTGTTCGCCGGCCGAAGATCGCGAGCACGAAGATCGACGCGAGCGCCGCGGGCTGCAGCCAGTAGATGCCCAGCGTTTCTGCCGGACGATAGACGTCCTTCGGCAGCGGGAACGGCGTCGCGTTCTGCGTCGCCGCCGCCGCGAGCGTCACGCCGCACAACAGCACAGGGATCAGCGCGCGCGGCCGCAGATCGCTGCGCATCAGCAATGCGCCAGCAACGGCGAGCATGCTCCAGTTGTAGAAGCTCGAGTGCGGCGCCAGCAGCAGCATGCCGAGCGCGACAGCCACCTTCGCCACCGACGGCGTGCATCGCCACCAGGCGAACGCCACGCCGCCGAGCGTCAGCGCAAAGAGATCGGCGGCGATCAACGGGTTCGGCTGCGCGCCGATGCTCAGCAGGAAGCC
>JBBQVO010000246.1:0-4089 GCA_038211505.1 Dehalococcoidia bacterium
TACGAAGCCGCGCGTCGTCGACGGCGCGACCTACCGCTATCCCCCGCTCGGCTTCCTCGCCCTCACGATCGCGCCGATCCCGCTCGGCATCGCGCGGCGCGCCATCGACGAGCTGGTCACGCTCGCATCGACGAAGTCGCCGATGGGCACATTTTCGAAGCTGCGCGACCGCACCGTCGCGCAGTATGAGATCGCGAAGGCCGACGCGATGCTACGCAGCGCCCGCGCCTGGTTATATGAGATCACGGAGCAGATCCAGGACAAGTGCGTCGCCGGCGACGAGGTGACGATGCGCGAGCGGGCTGATTTGCGGATGGCGTGCGCGCACGCCGCCGCGGAGTCGGCGAGGGCCGTCGATATCGCCTACACGCTGGGTGGCGGCACGTCGATCTATGAGACGTCGGTGCTGCAGCGCTGCCTGCGCGACGTGCACGCATCGACGCAGCATGTCATGCTCGCCCCCACAAACTACGAAGTGGCCGGTCGCCAGATGATGGGCCTGCCGCCGCAGTCCCCGATGGTGTAGCGGATGAGCGACGAGACGCCGGCTGTGCCGCTGTTCGCGCTATCCAGCGGCGTCTTCGCGGAGCGCGACGGCAAGATCCTGGTGCTGAAACGCGCCGGGGGCGCTGTCACGGGCGGCTGGTACATCCCGGGCGGCGCGTTCGATCCGGGCGAGACCATCGAGGAATGCGCACGTCGCGAGTTGCTCGAGGAGACCGGACTGCGCGCGGCCGGGCCGGTGACCTGCGTCGCCGTCGCCCACATGCGCGTCTACGGGTTCGACTCGCTGCAGGTGCTCTACGCCTGCGCCTGCCCGGACGGTGAGATCGTGCTCAGCGACGAGCACTCGGCCGCGCGCTGGATCGATGCCCGCGCCTACCGCGACCGCTACTTCAGTGACGAGATCATCGAAGGCTATGCTGCCGCGTCGACGAGCATGTCGACGATGCTGCACAACATCGGCCGGGCGATCGACGACTACCTTCGCTGGCGCGATCAGCTCGCCCAGCCGTAGCGGGCGGCGAGCTGCGCGATGTCGAGCGTTGGGGCGTGACGGATGAGGCCCATGGCATGGCCGAGCTCGTGGATGATCAGGCGCCGCCGTGGTCAACCGCTCGCGGGCGGATGGCATACTGTAAGACATATGGATCTCAGGCTGTTTCCACTGAATACCGTCCTCTTCCCCGGCATGCGCATGCCGCTCCACATCTTCGAGGAGCGTTACAAGACCATGATCCGCGAGTGCATCGAGGAGGACGCGCCGTTCGGCGTCCTGCTCATCAAGTCCGGCGACGAGACGGGCACAGGTGCCGTGCCGCACGAAATCGGCACCACGGCGCGCATCCTCCAGGTCGAGTATCTCGACGACGGTCGCATGAACATCTTCGCCATTGGCGAGCAACGCTTCCGCATCGTCGCAATCAACACGACGCAGCCGTATCTGCGCGGCGAAGTCGCCGTCGTCGAGCCGCACCCGCCGTCGGACGGCGCCCACGCCGCGATGCCGCGCGCGAAGCAGATGTTCGACGACTATCTCAAGACGTATCTCTCGCTCGCCGATCAGTACGCCCGCGCCACGTACCTGCCCAGTGATCCCGGCGAAGCGGCGGACTACATCGCCGCCCGCACCGACATCGGCCCGAACGTCAAGCAGGGCTGGCTCGAGGAGCTCAACCCGACCGAGCGCCTCCGCGCCGAACTCGAAGCGCTGGGGAGCGAGCTACCCGACATGCACGGCCGCCTCATCGCCCACCTCCGCAACAAAACCTCAGGCTTCGGCGTGCTAAATTAGCGGCGTAATAGTCCGATCCGCTCGTGCAACGCATGCCTGTCATTCTGAGCGAAGCCGAAGAATCCCTTCGAAGTCAAGACGAATGTCGTCCCGAGTGCGTGTCGCGCGCGAACGAACTGCGGCGGCCGTCCGAAGAGATTCTTCGCTTCGCTCAGACTGACACTGGCAGCGGTCGCGGGCATGACTGACGGCGCTACCGCGCCCACTTCGATCGCAACACGGCCATCACAACGGAATCGTGATACGCGCCGCGCTCGTAGTGCGCCTGCCGCCGCCGCCCCTCCTCAACGAATCCGCACTTCCGGTACGAGGCGATCGCCAGCTCGTTGTAGTCGAACACGCCGAGCTCGATGCGGTTGAGGTTCATCTCCTCGAACCCAAACCGCACCAGCGTCTTCATCGCGTCGGTGCCGTAGCCTCCGCCCCTGAACTCTGATTCGCCGATGTAGATCGCGACGCGCGCCGAACGATCCTCCGGCGCAATATCGAGCAGCCGCATGTTCCCGATGTGCCGCCCATCCTTCGTCTCGATCGCGAGCCACAGATCGCCAGCCGGCGGCGCGCTCAGGGATTGCTCGCGCAGAGCGGCTTCGATCGCTGCGGTGCTTCGGAGGTATGGCTCTCCGAGCGGCTTCGCCACTTCCGGATCACTGAGCCACCGCGCGTTACGTTCGACGTCGGACATCTCCCGCGCGCAAATTCACGATCTCGCCTTCGATCATCGCATCACCTCCTGATTGCCTGTGCGCAGTGACGGCGATTTCTCGTGCGGAAACAGTACACGCTGCAACGCCAGATAAAGCACGAAACTCACGACGAACGACGGCAGCGTGCCGCCGATCCGCGTCACATCATCGGGCACGTTCGCGATCCACGAGAAGTGATCGACGAGCGCGGGCGGCTGGGCGGCCGCCGTGTAGACGACGAATCCCGCGAGCCAGGCAAGCATCCCCGCGGGATTGACGCCCCCCCAAAACCAGTAGCGCCCGCCACGCACGAACAGCTCGTCGGCGTCGTATGCGCCCTTATGCCCGATGAAGTAGTCCGCGATCAGCACGCCAAACAGCGAGACGAAGACGCCACCGATCAGCAGCAGGAAGTTCTCGTACCCGAGCAGGTCGACGCTCACGGCCAGCACGAACGCCGCAACGCCGACGATCACCGCGAGCACCCGGTGCGGCACCCGCACGAGATTCTGCAGCGAGACCGCCGTCGAGTAGATGTTGGCGAAGGCGTTGTCCGTCTCGTCGGCGAGGATGACGAGCAAGAAGGCCCAACCGGCGGCGAGCGGCAGCAGCGAATCGACGAGCGCACCGATCAGGTTCGATGCATCGACTGGATTCTGCTCGCTGCTGAGCACGAGCACGTAGCCGGCGCCGAGCGCGAAGAACCAGATATTGCCGATCGTGTAGCTGACGAACGTCGCCCGCGCCGCATCGCCGGAGCGCCGAGCGTAGCGACTGTAATCGGCGACGAGCGGCAGCCACGAGACAGGCAGCGAGACGGCGATATCGACGCCCTGCCAGAAGTTCGGGAACCCGCCGGCGCCCTTGTTATCGAACAGGTCCTGAACGCTGTACGTCGAGAAGAGCCGGTACGTCAGCCACACCGTAGCCGCGATGACGATCCAGACGCCGAACTTCTGCAGGAACTGCCGCACGACGATCGCCGGCCCGCCGATCGCGAACGCCGTGCCGATGATCGCGAAGACCGCAATCCAGATGTAGTAGCCTTCGACGTTGACGAAGTGATCGCTGATCGCACCCGCCGCCTGCGACATGATGATGATCTCGAGCCCCGCCCAGCCGACGAGCTGCGCGATGTTCAGCACCGACGCGAAGTACGAGCCGCGGATCCCCAGCGACGGCCGCAGCGCCACCATCGTCGGCACGCCGACATCGCTGCCGACGCGCCCGGCGACGGCGAGCAGCGCCGAGCCGATGACGCTGCCGATGACGGTCGCCAGCAGCGCTTGCCGCAGCCCGAGCGCCGGCACGAGGAGCGCGCCCGCGACGAGCACAAGCAGCCCGACGCTCAAGTCACCCCACAACACGCCGATATCGACGCCACTTAGCGTCCGCTCGCTCGCGGGCGACGGCGCGATCTCGTCGAACGCGGTTGTCGTCGAAGACTTGGTCTGGATCGCCATGTGGCACCTCGATGCAACGAAAAACACGCCGGCAATGCGCGGCGTGATCGTTCGAGGTGTCCCTTCGCCGGTATGAGCCGGATCAGGTTCAAACGGTCGGCCGCGTCGGCCCTCTCAGCCCGCCTCGCGGGCTCCCGTCACTGCT
>JBBQVO010000247.1:0-4076 GCA_038211505.1 Dehalococcoidia bacterium
GCGACGACGTCGCGCACGGTGATGACGTTGCCGTCGAAATAGTACTCGTAGTCGAGATCGCTCATCGTGCCGTAGCGATGCGACGCGAAGGTGCGGTAGTAGTCGATCGGATCGAGCTGGCGCCGATCCTCGAAGGCGAACGCGAACTGCCCGAAGACGACGGCGACGACGAGCAGCGCGCCGACACCGAGCGCCAGCTTCCCCGCATCATCCTCATCGGCCCAGATCGGCGCCGCCGCCACGCACAGGGCGAGCGCCGGCACCGCTTGTTGCAGATAGTGCGGGAACGGGAACGAACTCGACGTCGCGCCGGCGATCGCGAAGCCGAGCCACAGCACCGGCAGATGCTGCATCGTGATCGGCGCGCCGCGCTGCCGCCGGCGCACCAGCCACGCCGTCGCGAGCAGCGCCGGGAGTAAGCCGGCGAAGCGGATGAACGGCCCCTCATCGGGTCCGAGATCGGAATACAGCCCGAGCGAGCCGACGACGGCGTACCAGTACGACGAGAACGCGCCGTCGGCGAGAAAGAGCGCGACAAAAACAATCTGCGGGATGACGAATCCGCCGGCCAGCGCCGCGAGCGCTCGATATTGTCGCGCGTGCGTGCACCAGATCATCAGCCCGATCGCGGCGCCATCGAAGATCGCCACCTGCTTGTATCCGGCGGCGATGCCAAGCAGCACACCGACAAGCAGGTACGGCACGATGCGCCGCGCTTCGTCGCGCTGTTGCGCAAGGACGAAGACGAGCACCGCCAGCGAGGTCGGCAGGATCATGAACGTCTCCGTCATCGCGAGATTGCCTTCGATGACAGGCGTGCTCAGCGCGAAGGCGAAGACAACGCCTGCGACCGCCCCGCCCCGCGCGCCGTACAAGCGCCAGGCGATCGCGATCACCGTCACCTGCGTGGCCATCGCGACGGCCATCGTCACGAGATGCAGCGCCAGGATGCTGTTGCCGAACGCCGACTGAATCGCGGCGTACGTGAAGAAGATCAGCGGCGGCTTGTTGTCCCATGCCTGCGAATACAGCGTGCTGCCGTGCCGGATGTTCTGCGCCACGGCCGCGAAGATCCCCTCGTCCGTGTACCAGCGCGGCTCGTACAGCGAGGGGTAGCGCAGCAGGAACGCCAGGAGCAGCGTGAATCCGGCGACTGCGGCATACGCGAAGTTCGCGCGGCGTTGGCGGTCGTGCGAGGACTGCATTACGTGATCTTACCGCCGGAGGCGGCGCGATCGCGCGTTGCCTCAGCTGCGCGGCGACGAGCAACTTCTATCTACCCCGCGCGGGCTGAAAAGCCCGCGCTACAGGTGGATCGGTCGGGATCCGCCTCGACGCCCAACGGCGGCGCGCTTGACAGGCAAACGGCGCCCCGCGTACAGTCGTAGTATCGAGGCCGCGCCTGCGGCTCGCTCGTCGATTCCGATCGGAGGTGTGTGATGACGGAACTTGTCTTCGACGACAGCGCGCACTCCCCAATCCGGCGGAACATCTCCTAACGATCGATCACAGCATCATCGTCGAAGACCGCCCGACGGGCGGTCGTTTGTCGTTGCTCCGGTTCGCAACCGCAGCGCGGGCGCGGGCGCGCAGCACATCGACAACGAAGACTCAACACGCACACGCCGCATGAAGGAGGCGACCTCATGGCTACATGGAGAGATCACGCGCACACCGGCATCCATCCAGCGCACGAGTCCCGGAGGACTGAGTGGGTCAGAACAAGGACAACGAACAGATGGCCGCGCTCGGCGCCCTCATCGATCATGGTGTGATCGACGAGGTGCTCGGCGCCGTCAAGAGCGGCAAGGAAGCCACGGTCTACTGCTGCACGGCGACGCTCGCCGAAGGCCAGATACCTGGCGACCTCCAGACAATGGCCGAAGGCCACAGGCTCGCCAGCGGCGAGACGCTGGTCGCGGCGAAGGTCTACCGCTCGACGCAGGTGCGGCAGTTCAGCAACGCCGCCAGCTACAACGAGGGTCGCCTGCGCGAACGGCAGCGCCGCGAGACGCGCGCCATGGAGAACAAGTCGCGCTTCGGTAAGCGGGCCTCGTTCAGCAAGTGGGTGGCGGACGAGTACGAGACGCTGCAAGTCCTGCACACCGCCGGCGTCGCCGTTCCGCGACCGATCGCCCAATCGGAGAGCATCATCGTCATGGAGTACATCGGCGGCGACGATCGGCCGGCGCTCGTCCTCAACAACGCCCACCTCGATCAGGAGGAGGCCCGCCGCGTGTTCGAACTGTTGATGCTGAACATCGAGCG
Organism: Dehalococcoidia bacterium; assembly: GCA_038211505.1. Taxonomy (GTDB): domain Bacteria; phylum Chloroflexota; class Dehalococcoidia; order DSTF01; family JACRBR01; genus JBBQVO01. Next base: position 2,269 of record JBBQVO010000247.1, read on the forward strand.
GGCGCTGGCCGCCGATCGCATTCATGGCGACCTGTCGCCGTTCAACGTGCTGTATCACGAGGGCGACGTGCGGATGATCGACTTCCCGCAGGCCGTCGATCCGCGCTTCAACTCCCAGGCGCTGCCGCTCCTCGAACGTGACATCGCCAATATCTGCCGCCACTTCGCGCGGTACGGCATCGAGGCGGATCAATACCAACTCGCCCACCGCCTGTGGGCGCGCTTCCTTCGGTCGGATCTGTGATCGGGCCGTCCGCAAAACCCATGTCGAGAACAGGACGAAGGCCCCGCGAGAGCGGGGCCTTGTCACAGGTGAGGAAGGAGGTAGCCGGATGACCGTTCCTGCACAACGATCCGCCGTATCTCCAGCATCGACCCGCGATGGCAAATCTGTTGGCGACGAGCGCTTCGAAATGTGAAATCTTCACGCGCCGCAAGTTCGGCCGCGCGTGCATCGAAGCCGGAGTATCGCCGCCGATTCAGATTCGCCGTACGCTGCCGAGGTGACGCACAGCGATTCAGGCCGATCCCCCGATATCGGCGACTACGGCATCATCGGCGACTCGCGCGCGTGCGCGCTCGTCTCGCGCGACGGCTCCATCGACTGGCTGTGCCTCCCCGACTTCGACAGCCCGTCGGTCTTCGGCCGCATCATCGATTGGGATCGTGGCGGTCACTTCCGCATCGCGCCGGACGAACCGTACGAGGTAACGCGGCGATACATCGATGAGACTAACGTGCTCGAAACGACGTTCCACTCAGCCGGCGGCGTCGTCGCGCTCATCGACTTCATGCCGGCGCTGACGGAGGATGAGAAGCGGCGCACGCTTCAACCACTGCGTGCCGTCATCCGCATCGTCGAGTGTCGCAGCGGCCGCGTGCCGATGCGCATGCAGTACGCGCCGCGGCCCAACTACGGCTCCGGCGGCGTCCACCTGCGCGCCGAATCCGCGCACGAGGTCACTGCCGGGCGCGGCGGCCACGCGACGCATCTGCGTAGTGCCGTGCCGTTTACGGTCGCCGGCCATGATGTGAGGGCGGCGTTCGAAGCCACGGCGGGCAGCCGTCTGCGATTCTCGCTCGTCTACGCCCACAACGAGCCGATCGTGCTCGTGTCCGACGACTGGGTGGACGAGACCTACGAGCGCACGCTGAGCTTCTGGCGCGGCTGGTCGGAGAGCGTCCAGTTTGAAGGCGACGGCCGCTACGCCGTTGTTCGCAGCGCGCTCGCGCTCAAGCTGCTGTCGTACGCGCCGTCCGGCGCGATCATCGCGGCGGCGACGACATCGCTGCCGGAGGAGATCGGCGGCGAGCGCAACTGGGACTATCGCTATTGCTGGCTGCGAGACGCTTCGTTCAGCGTCAGCTCGATGCTAAGCCTCGGTTTGGAGAACGAGGCGCAGGCGTTCGTCGGCTGGCTGATGCACGCGACGCACCAAACGGCGCCGAAGCTGCACCCGCTCTATACCCTGCATGGCGACCCGCACGCGCCGGAGCGCCAGCTTGAATACGCCGAGGGGTATCGAGGATCACGACCTGTGCGCACGGGAAACGACGCATCGACGCAGCATCAATTCGACGTGTACGGCGAGTTAATCAGCGCATTCCATTCGTACGTCACGTCGATGGACAATCACGTCAGCCGCGACGAGGCGGGATTCATCTCCCGCGTCGCCGACTACGTCGCGGCAAGCTGGCGTCAGCCGGATAGTGGCATCTGGGAGGCGCGCCAACAGCCGCAGCACTACGTGCACTCGAAGGTAATGGCGTGGGACGCGCTGACGCACGCCGCCAAGATGGCCGAAGAC
>JBBQVO010000248.1:0-4027 GCA_038211505.1 Dehalococcoidia bacterium
GACCGTGACGAACACACCGCTTCCGGGCGCGACGAGCACGTCGACGCCGGGCAACACCTCGACGCCGACGAGCACGGCAACGAACACGGCGACAGCGACGAACACATCGGTGCCGACGGCGACGAACACATCGATCCCGACTGACACGCCCGCCGCCACGCCGACGGACGTCGTGGCAGTCGGCGCGCCGCCGGAGTCGAATAACGTTGACACAGGCAGCGGCACGATCTTCGACGACTCGAACCCGGTTGGCGATTCGAGCAGCGATAGTTCAGGCGGCAGTGGCGCCGCCGGAGCGGGTGCCGCGCCGGCAGCGGGCGGCGAGCAGCCGGAAACCGCCGCCGACGGCTTCCCGACGGCCGGCTCCGGGCCGCAGCATCAGGACAACTCCTCGCTGCCGGCGCAGGCAGGCGCGGCAGCGACGCTCGTTCTCGCCATCGGCATGATCGGCCTCGGCTGGAAGCTGCGGGCGCAAAGCGACGAGTAGCAAGGCCGCTCGCAAATAAGGACGCATGCAAGAGACGCCCGGCATTCGCCGGGCGTCTCTTTGTTCTCGTCGGCTCCACGGATTCCCGATCGACGCGCGATGGTGTCGTGCCGCCCGCGCCCACGCAGACGGTGTTCAGCCGTGGGCGACCAGTGTCCGACGCACAACGGTGATGGTCGACGATTCCGACGCGACGCCATCGCACGAACCGGGCGGCCACGTCGGGCCGCCCCTACGAGATCCTGTCTCGTTCGCCAAACGAATTCGCCGTACGGCGCCCAATGCGTCGTCGACGATGGTCTCGCACGTCGTCGCGTCAGACTTCCAGCGGTTGCACGCCGGCTGTGCGGGCGGTGGGCTTGGCGACGGGGTCGGCGGCGCCGCGGGTACCGAGTGCACGGATGCCGGCATCACGCAGTTCGTCGCAGGCGCGTGCGTTAGGCAGCGTCAGTTCGATCTGGTCGCCGTCGTTTGCGTGGATGAACAGTCGCATCGCGTCGCCGCCGGGATATTCCGCAAGCAATGCGATCAGCGCGTCGAGCCGCCCGCGATCGTCGTCGCTATTCTCCGACTCATGCAGCACGAAGCGGAGGGTGTTTTTCGCATGGCCGCTTGTCGGCGGCACGGGGGCCGGGGTGACGGTCGGGGGGGCGTCGCCGTTTCGGGGCGATGTTGGATGTTGGATGTTGGATGTTGGAGGCGGTTCGACGGACGCCGCGTCGGTGTCGCCGTTTGGCGCGGAGCATGGAGGATGGAGGACGGAGGGTAGATCTGCCGATCGCGACGCGACCGATGCAGCGTCGGCGGATTGGCCGTTCGTTTCGGCAGATCTGGCGGGCAACGCTGGCTTCGGGGCGGGGAGGCGGCGGACTTCTGTGACTGCGACGCCGGTCGTTGCGCGCACCGCCTGCGTCAGCCACGACGGGATGCGGAACTCTTCGTGCGAGATGCTGCCGTCGGCGGCCTGCACGAGCGACGCCTGCTGCACGCCCGCCTGCAAGCGATCGTTGCGCTCGCGCACGCGGACGAGCATCAGCAGGATGTTGCCGGGCTGCCAGATGTCGCGCTGTGGCTCGAAGACATCGGGCCATACCGTCACTTCGCAGCTGCCCGAGAGATCTTCGACGGTGACGGCGATGAACGACTTGCCGGCTTTCGTCGTCAGCGGCCGCACGGCGTTGACCATGCCGGCGATGACGACGTCGCGGCCATCCAGTTCTGGCGTGATCTCGCTGATCAAGGCTGATGTGTGCTGCGAAAGCGTGGCGGCCGCGCTCGTGAACGGATGCTCGGAGACGTAGACGCCGAGCAGCTCCTTCTCCCACGACAGCATCTCCGCCTTCGAGACTTCCGACTCCTCGAACTCGAGCGCCGGCAGCGGCGTCGCGACGCTGTCGCCGAACATGTCGAACATGGTCGACTGGCCCGACTCTTTGAGCTTCGCCTCGCGCTGGGCCAGCGAGACGATGCGATCGATGTTGGCGAGCAGTGTGCCGCGTCCGGTGGAGCCTGTTGTGCCGAAGGTGCCTGCGGTACCGGCGACGAGGCAGTCGAGCGCGCCGCACTTCACGAGCGACTCGAGTGCGCGCTTGTTGAGCGCCTTGAGGTCGACGCGCTTGATGAAGTCTTCGATGTCGCGAAACGCGCCGCCCTCAACGCGCGCCGACACGATGCCCTCGGCGGCGCCCTGCCCGACGTTCTTCACGGTGGCAAGCCCGAAACGAATCAGCGGCGGTGCATATGTCGTCGGCAGGATGCCGTCCTCGCCTCTGATGTTTGCTGTTTGATCTTTGCTGTCGCCATCGGCGCCGCCATCGCTCTGTAGCGAGAATCCGACTTCGCTGACGTTGACGTCGGGCGGGCGCACATCGATGCCGAGACGTACGCATTCGGCGATCGCCTCGGCGATGCGCTCGTGCGCGCCGGCGCTGGCGAGCACCGCCGTCATGTATTCGTGCGGATAGTTCGACTTCAGCCAGGCGGTCTGATACGCGATCGTCCCGTAACACGCCGAGTGCGCTTTGTTGAACGCATAGCCGGCGAACGGTTCGATCAGCTCAAAGATGGCGCGCGACTCTTCTTCGCTGTAGCCGTTCTTCACGGCGGCGGTGATGAACTTCTCGCCCTCCGCCTGCATCAGCGATGCGATCTTCTTCGACATCGCCTTGCGGATCGCGTCTGCATCCTTCAGCGAGTAGCCGGCGAACTTCTGCAGAACGAAGAGCACCTGATCCTGATATGCGATGATGCCGTACGTCTCGTCGAGAATGTCCGCGAGATCCGGATGCGGATACTTGACGAGCGATCGGTCGTGCTTGGCGCGGCAATAGGCGCCGATGTGCTGCATCGGGCCGGGACGGTAGAGCGCGACCAGCGCCATCAGCTCCGCCGTACTGTCGGGCCGCAGCTCCTGGATCAGCCGCCGCATGCCCGGCGACTCCAGCTGGAAGACGCCGAATGTATCGCCGCTGCTCAGCATCTCGAACGTCTTCGGATCGCCGTCGGCGAGCGTCTGCAGATCGATGCGGAGTCCATGCCGGCGTTCGATGATGTCGACGGCGCGGCCAAGGATCGTCAGGTTGGCGAGGCCGAGGAAGTCCATCTTCAGCAGGCCGATCTCGGCGACCTGCGCCATCGCGAACTGCGTCGTCGGAATCGATGACTCGTCGCCGCGCGTCGGACGCTGGAGCGGGACGTGCTCCGCCAGCGGCTCGCGCGAGATCACGACGCCGGCGGCATGCGTGCTGGCGTGCCGCGCGACACCCTCGAGCCTGCGCGCCGTATCGACGAGGGAGCGCACCTGCGCGTCGATCTCGTACGAGCCCGCCAGCTCGGGCGACTCTTCGAGCGCCTTCTCGAGCGTCATGTGCAGCGCGTTGGGCACGAGGCGCGCGACGCGATCGACTTCGCCGTAGGCCATGCCGAGCGCGCGGCCGACGTCGCGGATCGCCGCCTTCGCGCCCATCGTGCCGAAGGTAATGATCTGGGCGACGCGATCGTAGCCGTACTTCTCGGCGACGTAGCGGATCACTTCATCGCGCCGGTCGTCCGGGATGTCGAAGTCGACGTCCGGCGGGTCTTTGCGGTCGTCGTGGAGGAATCGCTCGAAGACGAGATTCGACGCCAGCGGATCGATCGTCGTCACGCCGAGCACGTAGAGGATGATGCTCGCCGCCGCCGAACCGCGGACGCCGAGCATGATCTTGTCGCGCTTGCAGAACTCGGCGATGTCGTGGACGACGTGGAAGTAGCTCGTGTAGCCGGTCTTCGCGACGACATCGAGCTCGTACTGCAGCCGCGCCTTCACGGCGTCGTCAGCGAACGGATAGCGGCGGTTGAGGCCCTCGCGCGCGATGTGCGTCAGATATTCGTGGGCCGTGTAGCCGGTCGGAATCTCCGGCTCCGGCAGATGCAGGCGGCCGAAGTCGAGTTCGAGATCGCACTGATCGGCGACGAGCTGCGTGTTCGTCACGACCTCCGGCAGCTCGGGGAAGAGCGCCAGCATCTCCTCCTCGGACTTCACGTAGTACGACGTGTCGT
>JBBQVO010000249.1:0-3983 GCA_038211505.1 Dehalococcoidia bacterium
ACTCGATCTTCAGAATTGAGCCAACGGTCAAGCCCCTCGACAATGCGTTGACACCTCCTTTCGCAAGCCTGCCGCCAGCATAACGATCGCCGCCAGCAAAAGATGTGCCGACCCGGACGCGGCGTTCGTTGTGCGCGCTCACGGCTTGACGACGAACGCGACGTGCAGGTCAACCGCCATCACACCACCGCCGCCCCGCCCTTCTCACGCATGATCCGCGCCGCGCGCTCCAGCGTCCGCGCGTCGCGGCTGCGCACCTCGACGACGACGGCGCCTTCGACGGGCAGGAACGTCTGCTCCCACGCTGTGCCGCTGCTGATGCCGGCGTAGACGCCGATGATCGCGCCGAGCACGTGCAGGAACATCGTCCAGCAAACGATCTGGATCACGAGACCATTCGATGTCCCCGGGATGCCGATCCCCGTCAGTCCGAGCAGCGTGCCGACGGCCGCGCCTGCGATCGCCCCCGCGACACTCCACCAGAACCCGCGCCACGCCACCCTCCACATCACCGGATTGTCGCTGCCGCTGCTGTCGAGACGGCTATTTGCGACGCGCAGCGCCGCCTCCGCGCCATCGCCCGAGATCGAGATCGCGCTCGCCTCGACGCCGCCGAACTGCAGCGCCTCGATCGCCCGCCGCGCCCCGCCGACATCGCCGAACCGCGCCCGCACCCCCGAGGCCACATCCGACTGCCGCGTTACCCGCATCCGCTCCTCCGCAATCAAGTGTAGGCGCGCGCTAGCTGCGAGACACCATGCCGTTCTGCGGGCCTGGGCATGACCTGATACCGCCTCGCCGCCAATCCGCTACCATGAAGCTGATGAGCACAATCGCCGCGAAGCAGAACGTAGTAGTACCGGTACGGATCCTCCGCTAACCGGACGCTGACACGCGCATCGACCGGAAGACGGAGGCCTCGACAAACATCGAGGCCTTTTCGATGCGCCGGTCGGCGAGAGGTGCCAGCGACGCAAGCGACGATGATATTGGCCGCCGCGTCGCTATATCATCAGGCATGTAAGTGGCTAGCTCGCCTCAGCGACACGCCATAACGCAGTTGACTCGTTATTATTCGGAATTTTTCTATTCCAACAAAGGATCGACGATGACGACCGCCGACCCCCAACGACCAACCGAAGGTGCCGGTGGTACGACCAACGACCAACCTCCGATGGCGAAAGCCTACGACCCGCGCGCGACGGAAGACCGCGTCTACCAGTTCTGGGAGACGCGCGGCTACTTCAAAGGCGAGATTCCGGAGCCGGGATCGGCGAAGGCGGCGCGCGAGCCGTTTTGCATCATCATGCCGCCGCCGAATGTCACCGGCGAGCTGCACATCGGCCACGCCCTCACCGACACGGTCGAGGACATCCTCACGCGCTGGCACCGCATGCTCGGCGATCCGACGCTCTGGCTGCCAGGAATCGATCACGCCGGCATAGCCACGCAAAACGTCGTCGAGAAGCAACTGGCGAAAGAGGGCCTGAGCCGCCATGATCTCGGCCGGGATGAATTCGAGAAGCGCGTCTGGCAGTGGGTGCACCGCTACCGGCCGATCATCAGCAATCAGCACCGCCGCCTCGGCGCGTCGGCCGACTGGTCGAACGAAGTCTTCACGCTCGATGACGGCCCGCAGTCCGCCGTGCGCGTGACGTTCAAGAAGATGTGGGACGACGGGCTGATCTATCGCGGCGAGCGGCTGATCAACTGGTGCCCGCGCTGCCAGACCGCCGTCAGCGATCTCGAAGTCGACCACGAAGAGCAGCAGGGCAGCCTCTGGTACATCCGTTACCCCGTCGTCGACGGCAAGGACGCCGACGGCGCGCCGCATCTCACGGGCGAGCATCTCACCGTCGCGACGACGCGGCCGGAGACGTACGTCGGCGACACCGCCGTCGCCGTCAACCCGAAAGACGCGCGCTACACCGACTGGATCGGCCGCACTGTCATGCTGCCGGTGATCCAGCGCGAGATCCCGGTGCTCGCCGATGAGGCGATCGAGATGGAGTTCGGCACCGGCGCAGTGAAGGTCACGCCCGGCCACGACCCGACCGACTTCGAGATCGGCCAGCGGCACAACCTGCCGATCGTCAACGTCATGAACAAAGACGCGACGATGAACGCGCAGGCCGGCCCCTACGACGGCATGGATCGCTTCGAGGCGCGCGCGATGATGCTCCGCGATCTCGAAGAGCTCGGCTATCTCGAGAAGACGGAGCCGCACACGCTGCAGGTCGGCACGTGCTCGCGCTGCGGCACGATCATCGAGCCGCTGATGTCGTGGCAATGGTTCGTCAAGATGAAGCCGCTTGCGCAGCCCGGCATTGACGTCGTGCGCGACGGCAAGATCAAGTTCGTGCCCGATCGCTTCGAGCGCATCTACTTGAACTGGATGGAGAACATTCGCGACTGGTGCGTCTCGCGGCAGCTCTGGTGGGGCCACCGCATCCCCGTCTGGTACAGCGCCGACGACGACGGCGACAAGATCATCGTCACCTTCCGCGATCCCGACGGCGAGGCGACCGATCCGCCGCGCGTAGCGACGTACAACGAGCTGCGCGCCGACGGCGTTTCACATGAAACAATCATTCGTCACGCCACCTGGTCCGGCGTCGATGCGACGCCGATCGTCGCCATCGATACGCCGGAGCGATCGCCGAAGGGCGGCGGCCATCTACTGCAAGAGAACGACGTACTCGACACGTGGTTCTCGTCGGGCCTCTGGCCGCTCTCGACGCTCGGCTGGCCGGGGCAGACGCCCGAGCTGGCGTACTGGTACCCGACATCGGTGATGGAGACGGGATACGACATCATCTTCCTCTGGGTGTCGCGGATGATCATGCTTGGCATCTATCACACCGGCGACGTGCCGTACTCGACCGTGTATCTGCACGGGACGGTGCGCAACGAGCAGGGCAAGCGCATGAGCAAGTCGCTCGGCACCGGCGTCGACCCGCTCGACGTCGTCGAGAAGTACGGCGCCGACGCGCTGCGCTACACGCTGATCACGTCGAGCGGCGCCGGCGGCGACATGAAGCTCTCGGATCAGCGCCTCGAAGCCGGCCGCAACTTCGCCAACAAGCTCTGGAACGCCACCCGCTTCGTCATCAGCATGATCGGCGAGCAAACTGTCGAACTCTTTGAGTTCGACGCCAAAGGTCAAACAGCAAACAGAAAAGGAGCGACGAAAACAGACAACAGACGACAGACAACAGACGGCGAGCAAACGTCCAACCGCCAACGGCCAACAGCCAACAGCCATCTTCCCGTCGAAGAACGCTGGATCATCTCGCGCGTCGAAGGTCTCGCGCGCAGCGTCGATGAGCAGCTGCGGAAATTCGAACTAGGCGAGGCAGCGAAGCAGGTCTACGAGTTCGTCTGGAGCGAGTTCGCCGACTGGTACATCGAGATCGCCAAGATCCGCGTGCGTGACGAGCAGTCGACCGCGCCATCGCCGTTGCCCGTGCTCGCGTACGTGCTCGAACGCAGCTTGCGGCTGCTGCATCCCGTCATGACGTTCGTCACTGAGGAGCTGTGGCAAGCGTTGGTGCAGAAGATCGACGGCATCGACGACGAAGCGCTGATCGTCGCCGGCTTTCCGCGCGGCGAGAGCGGCTTCACCGACGCCGCTGCCGAGCGCGAGATGGAGACGCTGATCGACGTCGTCCGGGCGATCCGCAACATCCGCGCCGAGAAGAAGGTTGAGCCGGGCAAGTTCGTCGAGGCCTATATCGTCGCGGACGCCGCGCGTCCCGGCGTGCGTGCGCTGCTCGATGCCGGCGCGCCGTACATCGAGACGCTGGCGCGCGCGCGGCCGCTCCACATCGTCGACGCGATCGCCGATGCGCCGCGCGATCAGGTGGCGACCGCGGTGCTCGATGGCGTCACGGCCGTCGTGCCGCTCGCCGGGCTGTTCGATGTCGAAGCCGAACGTACGCGTCTCAACAAGCAGATCGCCGAGGCGGAAGCGGAGGCCGGCC
>JBBQVO010000250.1:0-3971 GCA_038211505.1 Dehalococcoidia bacterium
CCATCGTGCTCATCCTCGGCGGGGCCTTCCTCTGCTATCCGTTCGCGAAAGCCATCTGGCTTGCCGCCGACCTCATGTTTCGGCCGTTGTCGGAGCAGGAGCTGGTGTGGCATCGTGAGGGCGGAACCGCGGACCGCGAGCATTGATGCCATCGTGGCGTTGTCCTCTGCGCCCTCTGCGGTAAAGGAGCAGTTCCGCTACCCGCTGTCGGTCGAAGTCAACACATTCCGCGACAGCACTACCCCAAGCAGACTCACCGCCGCCGCCGTCATCAGCCACAGAGCCGGCGCCGCCTTGTTCCCCGTGCGCTCGATCAGGTACGTGGAGATGGCCGGCGTGAATCCGCCGAACACTGCCGTCGCCAGGCTGTAGGCGAGGGAGAAGCCCGCTGTTCGCACCCTCGCCGGCATCAGCTCCACCAGGTACGGGACCATCGCGCCGTTGTAGAAGCCGAACATCGCCGAGAACCACAGTTCCACCATCAGCAGGTGCCCGAAGCTCGGCGACGACACCAGCCACGACATTGCCGGATAGGCAGTCAGCAGCGCGAGGATGGGCACGATCGTCACGAGTGGCCGACGCCCGATTCGATCCGAGAGACTCCCCGCAATCGGCAGCCACGCGAAGTTCGAGAGGCCCACACACAGCGTCACGAGGAACGCCGCGCGCGCATCAAGATGCAGCGCCTGCTTCCCGAATGTTGGCGTGTAGGCGGTGATGAGGTAGAACGACGTGGTCGTGAACACCACCAGCATCATGCCACTCAGCACGATCCGCCAGTTCTCGGCTACCACCCGGAAGACGTCCGCCGCCTTCCGCGAATGATGCTCCATCTCCTGGAAGGCGGGTGTCTCCTCCAGCGAGCGTCGCAGGAAGAGGATGACGGGAATAATCAGGCAGCCGATCAACAGTGGCACACGCCATCCCCACGCGCCCATCTGCTCGGCCGTCACGAGCCCGGTCAACACCAGCGCGATGAGTGCCGTGAACACAACGGCAAGCTGCTGGCTCGCCGACTGCCACGAGCAGTAGAAGCCCCGCCGCCCCGGTGTCGCGATCTCGGCGAGATACACCGACACGCCGCCCAGCTCCACACCGGCTGACAGTCCCTGGAGCAGTCGCCCGATCACCACGATCACCGGTGCGGCCAGACCGATTGTCGCGTAGGACGGCGTCGCGGCAATGGTCAGCGTGCCCACCGCCATCAGGCCCAGCGTCACGATCAGCCCCTGTCGCCTGCCCTTCCGGTCGATGTATGCACCGAGCACGATCGCGCCGATCGGTCGCATCAGGTAGCCTGCGCCGAAGGTCATGAGCGAGAGCATCAGCGAAGCAGATTCGCTCGCCGCCGGAAAGAACGTCTTCCCGATGTACACGGCGTAGTAGCCGTAGACGATGAAGTCGTACATCTCCAGGAAATTGCCACTGGCAACGCGGAGTACGGCGGCGAGCTTCGGCTTCGCGCGCTCCGTTGTGGCTTGGGGGGTCGTCATTGCATCGACCTGATGGCGTGCACGGCCCGACTCGCGGTCATCGACGAGTGGGCGCCAGAGGCAACACGATGCGCGACGGATACGTCGTACTGAAATGAATCGTGTTGTCCGCCGTGATCATCCGGCGATTGAGGCCGAGTGGCTCGCCGGTGTTCGGGTTGGCGTCGAAGCGGGGGAAGTTGCTGCTCGAGATGTCGACGCGAATACGATGGCCCTTCTTGAAGACGTTCGCCGTGGGAAAGGGATCGATCGGAAAGGCGTAGACCTTTCCCGGCTCGAGCATCACCGCATGGTCGCGCGTGGCGCGATAGCGGCCGCGAATGATCGCGTCGGTGAGGTTGAGGTCGAATCCCTCCGGCCACTCCGCACTCGGGGGATAGACGTCGATCAACTTGGCCGTGAAGTCGGTGTCGGTCCGGTTGGTCGACGCGAACAGCTCCACATGAATCGGGCCGATGACCTCCATGTCCTGCCCGAGCGGCGCGGTCTGGAAGACGACGACATCCGCCCGCGAGCGCAGCGGCAGGTACGGCGGCTGCGACGGCGGAAAGCGCGGATCTTCGCGCTGGTCATACGCGCCGTCCTTGAGTCGCGCAGATGATCCGCCGCCGACTGTCGGCACGGGATGGCGCGGATCGAAGGTGAATGTCGTGCTCGCCCTCCTTTCGCTCGGCTTCGTCAGAGACAGCGACCCGTCGGCGTGGAAGTAGTACAGCTCGTTGCGCGTGCCAGCGATCGGCCACTCGGTCTCGTTGCGCCAGTAGCCGCCGTGCGACAATCGGCCCGCCGCATTCCGGCTTCCATCGCCCGTTCCCATGACGAAGACCCGCACCGGCGCATCCTTCTCGACACCTGTGGCTTGTCCCTTCAGGTAGTGATCGAACCAGCGGAGATGAAAGTCGCCGTCGAAATCGGGAATCGCCGCGGCCGCACCGAAGTCGACGTCGCCCGCGTAGGAAAGCGTGTCGCCATGATGCACCCAGGGACCCACGAGCAATCGCTGCGGCGACTGCTTCAGCCTTGACAGTCCCATGTAGTTCTCGAACGTGCCGGCGAGGAAGATGTCGTACCACCCGCCGATCTGGAGCATCGGGATGTCCGACGTCTGCGCGTAGTGCTCCGACCAGTTCATCATCGGATCCTTCCAGAACGCGTCGTAGTCCGCATGCTGGTAGAAATCGAGATACCAGCCCTCGTACTCCGGCACCACCGACAGCGGATTCAGCCCGCGGCGCATCGGCTGCACGTTGTACCAGTCCTCCGCCTTCTCCTTCTCGGTCAGGAGCTTCTTCACCGACGCATTCGGCGCATCAGCAGCGAGCTGGCTCCACGCCCACGTGAGCTGGCGGCCCATCTCGTACGCACCGCGATAGCGAACGCCGTGATCCCACGCGTTGGACATCCCGCCCATATTCACCACGAGCGTCTTGAGCGACGGCGGATGCAGTTGCGCCGCGCCTGCTTCCATGTGCGCGGCAAACGACGTCCCCCACATACCCACCGCGCCGTTCGCATACGGCTGCTTCGCCAGCCATTCGATTGTGTCATAGCCATCGGTCGCATCGATAGGCTGCACTTTCAGGAACCTGCCTTCCGACCTGTAACGCCCTCGCGTGTCCTGCACGGCCACCACATACCCGTGGCGCGCGAGATACTCCGCGTTGACCTGCGCCTTCGACTTGTCATACGGCGTCCGCTGGAGCAACACCGGCAACCGCTCGGCCGCGATGACACCGTCGCGCCTTGGCCGATAGACATCGGTGGCCATGTGCTTGCCATCGCGCATCGGGATCATGACGTTGCGCTCGATCGCGATATCCGGCGCGGCCACCTGCGACACCAGCGTATGCGGCGCCGCCATGACGGTGATGCCGATGACGAGCCATTTCACAAACCGTGGATTCATCGCGCGAAGTTGCCGCGCGTCCGCTGGGGCAGCAAGACGCCGTCGCTGCACACACTCCGGGCGACCGTCCGGCGCCTGCACGCGAACACATAATCCGGATCGGTGATGACGCGAACGTCACCGATCGATGCGCTCAGGATGCCCAGGGGATAACTTCGTCGACGCCCCAGTGGAGGAATCATCCGATGGTCACGTCACCGCGGCTCCTGCCGCACGCACTCGGCGCCGTCTCTGCCCGCCTGCTGCTCCTGTTCGTATTCCTCGCGAGCGCCGCAGCGCCGGCGTTCGCGCAGCGCCGAGTGCTGGTTTACACGCGCAACTATAGATCGGACGGGAAGGGCTACGTCCACGAGAACATCGCTGCCAGCGTCGCCGCCATCCGACGGATGGGCGCAGAGCGCGGCTTCAGCGTTGACGTCTCGGACGATCCGACCAGCTTCACCGACGCCAACCTGAAGCAGTACGCCGCGCTCGTCTTCTCGAACAGCAACAACGAGGCGTTCGCCACCGAGGACCAGCGGGAAGCCTTCAAGCACTACATCCAGTCTGGCGGCGGATTCGTCGGCATCCAC
>JBBQVO010000251.1:0-3944 GCA_038211505.1 Dehalococcoidia bacterium
GACGCCATATGGCCCCTGCGCGGCCGGATCGCGCGCTCCGGTGTCGACGCGCGATGAGGTCGGCGTGCCACTCGCGGCCGGCTTCGCGCCGCCGCCTCCGCACGCGCTCGCGACGGCGAGCGTCAAGATCAGTGTGAGCCCAGTCGACCAGCGGGCGACGGCCGCGCGCATCACGTCGCGGCCTTCGGCTTCGTGAACGAAACAACGCGGCCGTTGATGTAGACCTTCTCCCCGTAGCCGATGATCGCGATCTCGCCGCCGTCGTTGCCGCTGAGATGCACGCCGTCATCTTGCGGCAGCATGCGCCGGACGCCGAGGAAGCTGCGTCCACCGCCGCCCGCGGGCTTCAGCGCGTTCGATTGATCAGGCATGTGATGAGCGTACCAGTCGGCGCGTCCGCCGGCCGTGCCGCCGCTGCGCTATTCGTCGAGGTCGATCGCCAGCGGCAGGGCGTCGCGTCCCCACTCAACGAGATCGTCGTGTCCAGGGCCGCCGTACTTCGCCAGCAACAGCCGCCGCGCCAGCGCATCCTCCTCCGTCGCCGCATCGACGACGCGCGCCGTGCCCTCGAAGTGCGTCTCGTTAATGCGTACGCTGACCCGCGGCAGCTTCCGGGCGTTGCGAATCGTGTCGGAGCGATCGCGCCCGCCGGCGAGGATGTACAACGTCCGATGCTTGATGCTGAACCAGATCTCAATCGTGTGCGGCTTGCCCGTCACGCGGCCGGTCGTCGTCACGTAGCTAAAATCCGCATCAACGATCGACTGTGTGATCTCGGGCAACCAAGAACCTCCGCCGGCGTCGTGATAGATCGATCGACTCGGCCAATCAGCGACGCCAACTCGGCGAGGTGACGACGACAAGCACCAGTCCCCATGCGAACGCGGTGGCCTCGGCCAGCACAAGCACTGGCCACGGAGAGCGGCCGGTGGCGAACCAGAATACGCCCGCGATGAACACGCCGATCAGCGCGAGCCCTATCGCCGCAATGACTGCCTCTTCCACGATCGGATGACGGCGTCGCATGGCACGCTAAGGATAGAGTGCTGATGCCGTGCGCGTCGAGCGCATGTTGCCACAACGTGGCCGGGCGAACGCTCCGCTTTTCGTTGCGCCCGCACGGTGTGCCGGGCATTATTGCTCAACATGAGCGCACTTGATTCGCCCGACGGTTTGGCGTCCTATCCGGTCGAATTCGACGTCGAACCGCAACTATCCCACCGAAACCGGCTCTCTGTGCTGTTTCGGCTGATCCTGGCAATCCCTCACATCATCGTCGTCGGTGCGCCGAGCGCCGCCGGGGTCGGCGGCTTCCGGATCGTGTTCGCCGTGTTGCGTCTGACCGGCCAGCTGCCGCGCTGGGCTATCTTTCCCGGCGGAAATTTGCTGGGGCTCGCCGTCGGGGTCATCGTCATCATATCGTGGTTCGCGATCGTGTTCGCCGGCACTCAGAACCGCGGCATGTGGGACTTCACCCTCATGTACATGCGCTGGCGCGCGAACGCATACGCGTACATGGCGCTGTTGCGCGACGAATATCCGCCGTTCGGTGACGGCGAGTATCCCGTTCTCTTCAACGTCGATTACTGGCCGCAGCGCGAGCGGCTGTCGGTCGCCTTCCGCCTCATCCTCAGCATCCCGCATTCGGCGATTTTGTTCTTCCTCGGGATCGCGGCGTTCTGGACGACCGTGCTGGCGTGGCTGGCGATCCTCGTCACCGGCACATACCCGCGGGGCCTCTACGTCTTCAATGTTGGCGTACTCCGCTGGTCGATGCGTTTTTCGGCGTACTCGCTGCTGATGG
Source organism: Dehalococcoidia bacterium (assembly GCA_038211505.1). GTDB lineage: Bacteria > Chloroflexota > Dehalococcoidia > DSTF01 > JACRBR01 > JBBQVO01. Next base: position 1,805 of record JBBQVO010000251.1, read on the forward strand.
TGGACGACTATCCACCGTACAGTCTCAAACCATGATCGCGTTCATCGCTTCGCGATGAACCAAAACGAGGATGCGTCATCGGAGCGATCGGCAGATCCGCCGGTGCAAACGACGGGCTGAATGGTCGCGAATTCGGCGCATGAACGCCGACGCCAGGATTAGCCGCGTCGAGGGCTACTTGCCCTTTGTGTGCTTCTTCTCGCTGTGGTGCTTGTTCACCGTGCGCGCGGCGATCTCCTTGGCTACTTTGGTCGGCTGGCCGTCTTTGAGCTCGCTCTCCTTGATGTGCTCGTACATGCGCTGCTCGTTGTCGCTGACGCTCGGTAGATGCTGTTTGCCGGGCATGATCTTCACCTCCGGTACTCACCGTAGCTGGATGGGCGTTGGGGTCGCGCATAGAAACGCGCTGACGCCAGACGATCACGTATCGAACCAGCCGCGACGATCCGGCGTTTATTCGAGCGAAACGCGAATATGGACTGTCGCGCGGCGGGATACACGCTCCTGCAATGCCGCGGGCGGTACATTGCTGGCGGAGGCTCGCTGTGATTCGACTCTTCGTTGCATTGATCACGATCTCGTTCGGCGCCGCGATCATCGGCTGCGGCGGCAGTTCGTCGTCGAAGACGTCGACGAGTACGCCCGCCACGGCCGCATCGCCCGCCACGGCCGCCGCGACGTCGAAGCCCGCGGTCAGTGGCACGTCAACCGGCGTCGTGGGCAGCAGCGCGACGCAGACGGGCGCGTTCGCACTGACGAGCACCGCTTTCGCCGACAAAGCCACCATCCCCGTGCAGTACAGCTGCAGCGGCGCCAGCACGTCGCCGCCGCTGGCCTGGAGCGGCGCTCCGGCAGCGACCAAGGCCTTCGCGCTGATCCTCGATGACCCGGATGCGCCGGTGGCCGGCGGCTTCGTGCACTGGGTCGCGTACGACATCCCCGCGGACGCGAACAAGCTCGCCGCGGCGATCCCCGCCGGGCCGATGATCGCCGGCGGGGGCACACAGGGGAATAATGGCGCTGGCCAGCCCGGGTACACGGGCCCGTGCCCCCCGGCGGGCGCGCCGCATCACTACAACTTCCGACTCTACGCCCTCGATGCGCCGCTTCGGGCCGACGCCGGCAAGTCGCGCGACGATGTGCTTGCGGCGATACAGGGCCACATTCTCGCCCAGGTGCAGCTGACCGGACTCTTCGCCCGATAGCTTCGCCCGGGCCGCATTCTTGACGATACTTCCGAAGTAGATGGCCGCGCGTCTCGCCTGAACGGCGAGCGCGCCCTACTATGCCGTCTGGCGCGGCCTACGGGCGTTGCCACGGGACGGACGCGCGCGGAGGATCTCATGCACCCACTCGTATTCATGATTGATCTCGATAACACGCTGCTCGACAACGACGGCGTGAAGAAGGACCTCGAAGCGAGCATGCTGGCCATCCTCGGCGACGAGAAGGCGGCCCGCTTCTGGGAGCTGTACGAGATCGTCCGCAAGGAACGCGACGTCATCGACATCTGGGATCAGCTGCGACGCCTGCGCGAAGAGTTCCCGTCGCGCTCGGCGCCGATCGACAAGGCTGCTGAGGCGATCGCCGAGTGGGACTTCTCGCCGCGCATCTACCCGCAGGCGATCGAGACGGTGCTGCATCTCAAGACGATGGGCGTGCCAGTCGTCGTCTCGGACGGCGACCCCGTGTTCCAGCCGACGAAGATCTGGAAGTGCGGCGTCACGCAGGCCGTCGATGGCCGCGTCTTCATCTTCGTCCACAAGGAGAAGTACCTGCCCGCCGTCGAAGCGCAGGTGCGCGCGGAGCATTACGTGCTCGTCGACGACAAGCCGGGCATCCTCATGCGATCGAAGGCGGCGCTCGGCGACAAGCTAACGACTGTGCACGTGCTGCAGGGCAAGTACGCCCTCGACCCCAAGTACGCCGTCGAATACCAGCCCGACATCGTCGTCGAGAAGATCGGCGACCTACTGTCGTACGGCGCGGCAGATTTCCGCAAGGGATAACAGCGGGCGGCGCGAGTTGTCGCGATCGGCGTAACTGTTGTAGGGGCGGCCCGATGTGGCCGCCCGCGCGCGACTGCCTTCGCAACACTGCCGAACATGGCGAATCAGACGATTCTCAGCAACCAGGCAGC
>JBBQVO010000252.1:0-3910 GCA_038211505.1 Dehalococcoidia bacterium
CGCGTCGATCGGCATCGGCTTTCTCGTCGTGCCGAGCGCCGCCGACGAGATCCAGGGATTCAGCGATAACTTGCCGGACACGATCGACCGGGCGCGCACGAAGTTTCAGGATGCGTACGACCAGTACGTGCCGGCCGAGGCGCACGACTCCGTCGACAAGCAGTTGAAGAAGGCCGGCGACTCGGCGGGCAACGCCGCGGCGAATCTCGCGCCCGACGCCCTGAAGATTGCCGGCAGCACGTTCGCCATCCTGCTCGGCTACCTGACGATCCCGGTGTGGCTCTTCTACACGTTGAAGGATCATCCGCGCGGGCTGCGATCGTTCATCGGCATGTTCCCGCCGGAGTGGCGGCACGACGTGCGCAACGTGCTCGGCATCGCCGACGCCGTCTTCAAGAACTACATCCGCGCCGTATTGCTGCAGGGCATCACGATCGGGGTGATGGCGTACGTGGTGCTGTGGCTGCTCGACGTGAAGTATCCGATCGGGCTGGCGATCATCGCCGGCGCGACGGAGGCGGTGCCGATCATCGGGCCGATCATCAGCGCCGTGCCGGCGATTCTCGTCGCGGTGGCGCAGGATCCGTTGAAGGCGCTTTGGGTGGCGCTGGCGTTTCTCGGCATCCAGCAGTTCGAGAATCACATCATCGTGCCGAAGGTGCAGGGCGACTTCTTCCGGCTGCATCCCGGCGTGATCATCGTGCTGCTCGTGGTCGCCGGCGCGCTCGGCGGCATTCTGTTCGTGATCGTCGCTGTCCCGGCGGCCGCGTTCGCCCGCGACCTCTACCAGTACGCCTACCTGCGCCTCGGCGATGTGCCGCCGGATCCGGCGCTCGATCGCGCGCTCGGCGTCACGGGCGCGGAGGCGCTGCGCCAGCGGCTGCTGCTCGAGCGCGTCGTACCGGAGGCGACGCTCGGCAACCGCGGCTTCGGCTCCGACTGGCCGGACGGCGAAGCCGCCGCGACGTAGATCCTCCGGGTCTCCACGAAGGGACACGAAGAGACGCGAAGGGATCCACAGAGGACACAGAGACAGAGAGGGTCGCGGGAGTTTGCCGTCGGCATCCCGACAGACGTTGAGCGACCGGCGATGCCGCGAGACGGGCTGCGCCTGTCAATACTGTCATTCCGGTCAATAATGTCATTCTGAGCGAAGCGAAGAATCTCTCCGATGTCAGAGCAAAAGCAATACTACGTCTATATCATGGCGAGTCGTTCGCGCGTCCTCTACACCGGCGTGACTAGCAACATCGGCGCACGCGTCGAGCAGCACAAGCGCGGCGCTACATCGAAGAGCTTCCCATCGCGCTACGACACCACCATCCTCGTTTACGTCGAGCAGACGGACGACGTGCGTGCCGCGATCACTCGCGAGAAGCAGATCAAAGGTTGGTTGCGCGCTCGGAAGATCGTGCTCATCGAGTCGATGAACCCTAGTTGGAGCGATCTGAGTGCGGGTTGGTTCGCGGATCGGTGAGACTCCTCAATGCGTTCAGAGCCGCATTAGATCTGGGCGCGGCATGGTTCTCGGATACGGAGAGATTCTTCGCTTCGCTCAGAATGACAGTGGATGTAAGCGCCGCATCGTTCGCGGATCGGAGAGATACCACCCAGGCCACCGCGGTCCTTTACTGCGTTCAGAATGACAGCGGCGCCCGTTCCGAGTGAGGCTCTCACACCGCCGTTGCGCCGGGGACGGGGATGACGGCGCCTGTGACGCGCGACGCGGCGTCGGAGCAGAGATAGGCGATGACGTCGGCGATGTCTTGCGGCGAATGGGCGGCGGTCGATCGCGGTTCCGTCTTGCTCGCCAACGCGATCGCTTCTTCGAGTGAGATGTGCGGGGTGGGGCCGGGCGCGACGGCGTTGATCGTGATGCCGCGAGCGATCTCGCGCGGCGCGAGCGTCCGCGTCAGCCAGTGCCGCGCCGCTTTGCCGAGCGGATAGTCGAGCGGCGCTTCGGGCGGGCCGAAGCGCCAGCTGTCGGCCATATCGCCGCCAATGCTGATGAAGCGGCCCCAGCCGCGCTCGCGCATCCCCGGCAGCGCGGCGCGCAGCAGGTAGAACGTCGACTCGATCTCGCGGCCGATCACGGCGCGCAGATGCGCCGGCTCGATCTCCGTCACATCCTGCGGCTTCCAGGGGCCGCCGGCGCTGTTCACGACGACATCGACGTGCCCGAAGGCATCGCGCGCTCGCGCGAACATCGCATCCACGGCCGCCGCGTCCGAAACATCGCAGGCGACGGCGATCGCTTTGCGTCCGAACGACTCAATCGCCGCGACGACCGCGGACGCGCGATCGGAATGCGCGTTGTAGCTGACGACGATATCGGCGCCGTCGCGCGCCAGCGTCAGCGCCGCACTGCGCCCCATGCCCTCGCCGGTGCCGCCGGTGATCAGCGCCACGCGTCCTTCGAGTGTCATGTCCACGAGTGTACTTGCGTTAGGGGATGGTCGTTAGTCGTTAGGGGTCGTCGGCCGGCACCCAAGCTCGGCACCCTCGGAGCCGCCAGCAGGAATCACCAACTGGGCGCTCCCCAACGACCAATGACGAACGACCAACGACCGCGCCTCCGCTATCCTTCACCGGAGGCACAATGGCGGGACGGTTTTCGGGCAAGGTGGCGCTGGTGACGGGCGGGACGCGCGGCATCGGCAAGGCGATCGCGCTGAAGTTCGCCGCCGAAGGCGCCGACGTCGCGATCAACTACTCGCGCAGCAAAGAACACGCCGATGCGACGGTCGCGGAGCTGCGCGCGCTCGGTGTGCGCGCCGAATCGTGGCAGTGCGACGTCGGCGATCGCGATGCCGTCTTCGAGATGATCCAGCGCGCCGGCGAGGCGTTCGGGCACATCGACGTGCTCGTCAACAGCGCCGCGCGCGGACTGGAGCGGCCCCGGGCGGCGATCGACTCGCTGCCGAAGCACCTCAAGCACACGATGGACGTCAACGTCTTCGGGCCGTGGTTCGCGACGCAGGCGGTCGTGAAGTACATGGGCGAGGGCGGCGCGATCATCAATCTGCTGAGCCCCGGCAGCGATAAGTATCTGCCGAAGTACGCGCCCGTCGCCGTCTCCAAGGGCGCGCTGGAGTCGCTGACGATCTATCTCGCCGTCGAGCTGGCGCCGCGCGGGATTCGCGTGAACGCCGTCTCCGCGGGGCTCGTCGAAGGCACCGATGGCGTGCGGATGCTCGACGGCGACATGGTCGCGGGGTACGAGACAAAGATCCCCGCCGGCCGCCACGTCCATCCGGAAGACGTCGCCGAGGCGGTGGCGTTTCTCGCGTCGCCGGCGGCGTCGATGATCATCGGCCAAGTGCTCCTCGTCGACGGCGGCTACTCGCTGCAGGGCGTGCTCTAACGTCATTAGCGAACATCGACGATCCAGCTGTAGCCCGCATCGCCTCCGGTCTCGACGGAAATCAGTACGTCGATCTCGAAGCGCCCAAGTTGATCCGGCGCCGACAGGGTGGCGTCGCGACTCTTTTGCTGTACGTCCAGCACGGTTCCTCGCCCATCAGAGGACAGCGGGCGCGCGGACGCATGCACTGAACTGGCCATCGCGAGCGCAGCGCTTGACAGCCGAAGGTCCTCGCCGGACGAAGCATGCAGGACGGGAGCGGTCGAGGCGTCGATGACGCCATCCGCGCAAAGCTCACCCCAACAATACGAGCCCGCCTCGGTGACAATCCGGCCGTTCGCGCTGGAGAGCGTGGCCGGCGGCGGGCGGGCGCCTCGCGCCACGGACTGAGGCGCACCGCACCCGACCGAAAGCGACACGTTACCAGCGACGAGCACGAGCGCGGCGACTTTTGCGGCGCGCATCCTCATTTCCATACCTACCTGACGATGAACCGGCGGAAACGGTTCCACTCACGCACAAAGAAGAGGCCGCGCATCGTGCGCG
>JBBQVO010000253.1:0-3825 GCA_038211505.1 Dehalococcoidia bacterium
AAGACCTGCGCCGCCTGCAAGATGTCAATCAGCGACGGGCGCGCGGCGAGCGCGGCGAGCCGCGTCTCCAGCTGATCCGTCCGCCAGTCGTCTGCGATCGGCGCGGCGGCGGACGTCGAGGACGGCGCTTTGTGCGCGCCAAGCGCCTGCGATACGTGTGACGATCGCACCGTCGCCTGTTGATCCGCGCGAACGTGATGCTCGCGAGCGAGTGTGACGAGAGCGATCCCTGCGAGCGCAATGCCGGTGACGATCAGCGCCCAGCTGGCGGCGAGCTTGCGTCCTTGCACGTCCATCCTCCTCGCATCGATCCCGCCGACGGGCAGGCGCGACAGACGTCGGCGCCGGGGTGATGATGCGCGTCGGAGGCATGCGGCGGTGAGAGGCGATACCCGTACGGCGCCAGCACGCAACGCCGAAACGGCATCACAAACGCGCGTAAGGGAAGCGGAGATGTTAACGGGTCAGGCGTGTGTAGTTTTCCGAGCGCGTCGACGATGCGGCCCGGCGATCGCGTCACGGAGGACGGAGACGACTGTCATTCTGAGCGCAGCGAAGAATCTCTTCGATTGCCTCCAGAGCCCGTCCACGAGGTGCTAATCGGGACTGCATTCGGCGCGTCACCGAAGAGATTCTTCGCTGCGCTCAGAATGACAATTGCCGTGTAGGTGTCGCGCGAACGGTCACTGCGCGATGACTCCACCGTTCGACACGGACAGTACACGGCGCTAGTGGCCGCGCCATCCCTGATCGACGTCATCCGCGACGAGCGCCGCCGCAACCGCACGCGCGCGCGCGGGATGCGCCAACACATCCGTCGAATCAACCCACTGATCGACGCTGCCAACGGGCGCGCGCGTCGCGAGCCACGGGTCATCGATCGCCGCCATACACGCCGCCACGAACTCCGTCGCCGCCGATACGACGAACGGCCGCCCGTAGTAGCCGCGCGGCTCCGCGTCCACCGGCGGCATCAGGCCGAGCGCGTTCTGCCGCTCGCCGATCGTCCGGTAGGCGATCACCAGCGCGGCTTCGCGAGCGGCGTAGTCGCTCGCGCTGAGCGTGCGCTCGAACACCGGCCGTAGCTCGGCGGCGAGCGAGAGCTCGTCGAACGCGCTGCCGAACCACTTCATGTACGGCGGATAGCGACGTTCGATCAGAAAACACAATCGCATCAGATCGCGCACGAGACGCGCCGCGACGAGTCGCGAGCCCAGCTCGTCGCCGGCCTCCGCCGCGCGTCCGACGAATGCCTCCTCCTGCGAGATCCGTCGCCATTGGCTCGCCAGAAGGTAGAGCCACACCTGATCGGGATACCACGCGAGGCGCGATCGAACGGTCGTAAGCGCGCCCGAGTCGTCGCGAAACACAGGCCCGCGCGTCACTTCGGCGAGCCGCTCGTGCGGCATGCTCAGCCAGTCGAGATGCGTGAGCGTATTCGTCGGGTCGACGCCGAGGCGGGACGCCAGCCACGGACCGGGTGCGACGACCGCGACATGATGATCGACGGCCACGTCATCCCACCCGAACCGCACCGGCCAGCCCCGGAACGTCGCCGGCAGCGCCTGCGACACCGCCCCCGAGACGCTATCGATGCGGCCCGCCGGAACGAACACCTGCAGCCGCGGCCCCCAGCCGTGGTCCGTCGAGCGCTCGCTGTCGAACCCGAACACATCGGATCCGTCGCCGATAAACGCGGCGCTATGCGCTTCGCCTCGCAGAATCGGCGCGATCACTTCGTCGTAAAAGGCGCGCGCAAGCTCCGCGCCCTTGATGAATGGTGGCATGGCCGGAGTGTACCCACAGCCGCGCTACGTCGATTGGATCGGGTACCGCAGCGGATCGACGTCGGGTAGACTGCCGCCCGTGCCCGCCAAAACGACACGCACCGGTAAGCCGATCATCATCGCCCCGTACGATGCCGCCTGGTCGCGCCGTTTTGAAGCCGAATGCGAGCTGATCTACGCGACCTGCGGGCGCGAGTCATTCGTGCGTATCGAACACGTAGGCAGCACGGCCGTACCCGGTCTCGGCGCAAAGCCGATCATCGATCTGATGCCCGGCCTGCGCACGCTCGACGACGCGCCGCCACTGATCCCGCTGCTCGATCGCATCGGCTACGAGTACGTGCCGGCCTTCGAGCAGCCGAACGGGATTGACGAAGGCATGCCGTTCCGCCGCTACTTCCGCAAGGACATCGATGGCGAGCGGGCGTTTCACATGCACATGGTGGCCACCGACGGCGACTTCTGGAGTACGCACACGCTCTTCCGCGATTATCTCCGTGCCCACGGTGACGTCGCCGCCGCGTACGAACAACTGAAGCGCGAGATCGCCGCGAACTACAACGCCAACCTCTCCCCAGCGAGCGAGATCAACCGCGACTACACCGAACACAAGAGCGACTTCATCAACGACGTCATGGCAAAAGCCCGCGCCTGGCGCGCCCCGTAGTCACGCCGCCCGCGCCGGGCTCACCACGAAGAGGACGAAGCCACGCGGTGTGTAACGAGCGTCACGCCGGCGACAGAGACGATCCTTTATTCTGTCATTCTGAGCGAAGCGAAGAATCTCTCCGCTAGCGAAGACGGTCGCCGCCCCGCGCAGGAGCCCGGCTGAGCGCAGTCAAGAATCTCGTTGGTCCCATCCGCTCCGCGGCGCTCATGCGCATGCGTCCCATGCCCGTCGACTTCCATCGCGCCAAACACTCCACACCGGCGGCGCTTCTCACAACCTTCGTGTCCTTCGTGGTTAACCCCGCGCCGCCGCCGCCCCAGCGTCAATCCGATCGACGACCTCGACCAGCTCGAGCAGCGAAGAGATCACCGGCGCGTCGATCGACGGCGACGTGCCATCGCGATCGATCAGCACCGGGTGCAGGCCGGCGCCGCGCGATCCCAGCACGTCCGCGAGATACGAATCGCCGACGTACACCGTCTCCTCCGCCCGCACACCGGCGCGGCCGAGCGCGTACAGGAAGATGTCGCGGTGCGGCTTCGACGATCCGACGATCGCCGACGCGACGACGAAGTCCATCAGCCGCGTGATCTCGTGCGCGTGCAAGATCGGCAGCAGATCGCTCCCCCAGTCCGAAACGACGCCCTGGATGAGCCCGCGTTCGCGCGCCACCTCAAGCGCCGCGATCGTCTCCGGAAACGGCTGCCACTGCACGGGCTCGTTGTACCAATCGAAGAGCGCTTCGCCGGCCGAGCGGATCTGGCTCCGCGGCAGGTCGACGGCGATGTCGCTGAGCGCCCGCGCGTAGTACTCCGTCCAGAACGAACGCGCCGCATCGTCGGACGCATACGACCCGAGTCCGTCCTCGCCGAGCCGCGAGTAGAAAAACGCCGCCACATCCGGAAACGGCCCGCGCTGCTCCGTCGCGATCGTGATCCCGAGCTGGTGCGCGAGACAATCCCACACCTCGTCGATCTCCGCGCGCGGCGTGACAAGCGTGTGCCCCGCATCGTAAAAAATCGCCCGAATCATGCATCAGGGTACCCGCCGTGATCGCGAAGGCGTATTCGACGATCGCACGAGCGTCGCGCCGACCCGGAAAGGCGCGGCAAGCATCTGTGTCATTCTGAGCGAAGCGAAGAATCTCTCCGATGTCACACCGAATGTCGTCCCGAAAGAGTGTCGCCTGCGAACGCACGACGGAGGTAATCCGAAGAGATTCTTCGCTGCGCTCAGAATGACAGGGACGCGCCGCTCAGAGTGACAGGTGAGGGAGCGGATTGATTTCAACCCGCGTCGCCGGCCGCGGCGGGCGGCCACACCGGGCCGCCCCTACGTCACCCTCAGTCCGCCGTTACAGCCCTTTTG
>JBBQVO010000254.1:0-3795 GCA_038211505.1 Dehalococcoidia bacterium
GGCTCGTGCGCATCGACTATGGCCGCGATCCCATCACACGTCGCCGTGACCGACGAAGTGTGACGGTCACGGGAACGAAGGCGAGCGCCCAGCGACGGATGAATCAGCTCCTGCAAGAACGGGATCGCGGCACCACGTTCAGGCGGTCGGATCTCACCATGGCCGAGTGGCTGACCCGATGGCTGGACCGCCATCGCAGCGACGGGCGGATAGGGCCACGGGCCTTCGAGCGATATCGCGGCATTATTCAGCATCACCTCATCCCGACGCTGGGTGCGATCCAACTGCAGAAACTGCGTTCTGACCAGATTGTGAAGCTCAAGGACGCCTGGCTGTCGCGGCCCTCTGAAAGAACCGGGCGTCCGCTGAGCGCGGCGACCGTGTACAAGCACCTTGTCGTCCTACGCCGAGCCCTCGAAGACGCGCTGCTCGATGGACTGCTCCTCCGGAACCCGACCGCGTCCGTGCGACGGCCGTCCGTAACGCAACGGGCCGAACGCCGCGCGCTAACAGAACGGGACGTAGACCTCCTCCTCCGTGCTGCTCAAGGCAGCCGCTATGATGCGCCAATCCGATTGACGCTTGCAACGGGCCTTCGCCAGGGCGAGCTGCTAGCACTGCGTTGGAATGATGTGAACTTCGAGGCGCGAAGTGTCTACGTGCGGGGAACAAAGACGGCGCACAGCCGACGCACGATTGAGGTGTCCGACGTGACGCTTCGGCTTCTCCGCGCGCACCGGCAGCAACAACGGCAGCTCCGCGTCCAGCTCGGCCCGGCGTGGGGCGACCACGACCTCATGTTCACGTCGAGGGTCGGGACGCCCTGGCTCCGGCGAGACTTCTACCGGGACTATCGGCGAGTGCTCGATCGGTCCGGCATCGACAATGTGACGACGGTCAACTGGCACACGCTCCGCCACACCGCTGCCAGCCTGTGGATCCGCCACGGGGCTGACGTCTTCACCGTCTCGAGGCGTCTCGGGCATGCATCGGCGGCGTTCACGATGGACGTCTACGCTCATCTCCTCAAGGGCCAGCAGAAGGTTGCGGCGGAGGCGCTGGACCACCTCCTTGCGTGATAACGTTTCGCTTCCGCCTAATGGTCACAGAATGGTCACAACGGATCACCTGCTGCGCACAATTCACGTCGCGCCGACGCGTGATCCAGATTCGAAAAGTTGGTAGCGCCAGCGGGATTCGAACCCGCGATCTCCGCCTTGAAAGGGCGGCGTCCTGGGCCCCTAGACGATGGCGCCACGCGGTGAGCAGTATATCGCGCGCATTTCGCGCGAGCTACGCGCGCTTGCATGCAACTCCGGCAACGTGTTTGCTGTCGATCGTTGCGACGCGAGCCGCCGGATCTTCGCCATCGGTCGTCGTCGCCACATGTCAGCGGATACGTTCGAACCACCGGAGAGAATCGTGGACGAGCAGCTTCCGATCATCGTCGGCGTCGGGCAGGTGACGCAACGGCCGGAGACCGAGCGGCCGCGCGAGCCGTTGGCGTTGATGGCGGAGGCGGCGCGCATCGCCGAGCGCGACGCGCAGGCCGGCGATCTGCTGCACGAGATCGATTCGGTGCGCGTCGTCAACATCGTCTCGTGGCCGTCGAAGGATCCGCCGCACGATCTGGCGCAGGCGCTGGCCGTCGCGCCGCGCGAGAAGATCTACACCGCGATCGGTGGCAACACGCCGCAGTGGCAGGTCAACGAGGCGGCGGAGCGCATTCACGATGGCGAGCTGCGATTCGTGCTGATCGCCGGCGCCGAGGCCGTCTACTCGGCGCGGCGGGCGCGAACGAAGGGCATCGACCTGGGCTGGTCGCCGCGCGGCACGCCGGCGCCGAACGCCGGCGACACCCGCGGCGGCGTGAACGAAACAGAGGTCAAGCACGGCGCGGCACTCCCGGTGCACGTCTATCCGATGTTCGAGAACGCCCTGCGCGCGCACTACGGCCACTCGATCGAGGAGCATCAGAAGGCGATCGGCGCACTGTTCGCGCGGTGCTCCGCCGTCGCGGCGGCGAACGAACACGCCTGGTTTCGCGAGGCCCGCTCCGCGCGTGAGATCGTCGCGCCGACGGCCGACAACCGCTACATCGGCTTCCCGTATACGAAGTACATGAACTCGATCATCGACGTCGATCAAGGCGCTGCGCTGTTGATGACGAGCGTCGCCGAAGCGCGACGCCTCGGCATCCCGGAGGATCGCTGGGTGTACCTGTGGGGGTGCGGCGACGCGCACGACAAATGGTTCATCAGCGATCGCGTCAACTACTTCACGTCGCCGGCGATCCGCGCCGTCGGCGAGCGCGCGCTCGGCATGGCCGGCGTCACGATCGACGATGTGCGCCACGTCGATCTCTACAGCTGCTTCCCGTCGGCGGTGCAGATCGGACGCGATATGCTCGGCATCGCCAGCGATGATTCGCGCGCGTTGACGGTCACAGGCGGGCTGCCGTACTTCGGCGGCCCGGGCAACAACTATGTGACGCACAGCATCGCTAGCATGGTCGATACGCTGCGCGGCGATCGTGGCACGGTCGGGATGGTGACCGCGAACGGCTGGTACATCACGAAGCACTCCGCCGGCGTGTACTCTACGCGCGCGTCGGAGCACGAGTGGCGCCGCACGGATCCGGCGATCGATGAGCGCGTGATCGAGGATGATGCGTCGCCTCCGTTCACGCACGAACCGTCGGGGACGGCGACGATCGAGACCTACACCGTGATCTTCGATCGCGACGGGGCGCCCGAGCGCGGCATCGTCATCGGGCGCACGGCCGCCGGCGAGCGCTTCATCGCCAACACGCCAGCGGATCGCCGGACCCTCGATGCGATGTCGAAGCATGAGATGGTAGGGACGAGTGGCGCCGTCACGCACGATACCGACAGCGGCTTGAACGTGTTCACTCCGTCGTAGCACGCCGTCCGGGATTGGCGATCGCGCGACAACATCACGGGACGAAGGAGACAACGATGGCAGCGCTCGACGGCAAAGTAGCGATCATCACCGGCGCGACGCACGGCATCGGGCGCGCCATCGCGATCGCGTTCGCGGACGAGGGCGCGCGCGTCGTGGCATGCGGGCGCGATGAGGCGGCGCTGCAGTCAGTCGCAAACGAGCTCGGTGATCGCGGCAGCGCGCAGCGCGCCGACGTCGTCGTCGAAGCCGACATCGAGGCCGCGGTGGCGCTGGCTGTCGAGCGTTACGGACGGCTCGATATCGCTGTGAATGCCGCCGGCACAGGCGGCGTGCCGTCGCTCGTACGCAACGCCGACCTGCAAGCGGCGGAGGACGTCTGGCGGACGAACGTGCTCGGCGTGCTCGTCTGCATGAAGCACGAGTCGCGGGCGATGCGCGCCGCCGGCGGCGGTTCGATCGTCAACATCTCGTCGCTCAGCGGCAGCATGGCGGCGAAGTCGATGGCCGCGTATTGCGGGTCGAAGGCGGCCGTCAACATGATGACGGAGGTGGCGGCGCTGGAGCTCGGCGAGTTCGGCGTGCGTGTGAACGCGATCGGGCCGGGCGCGATCGATACGCGGATGACCGCGTGGATGAAACTGCCAGGCATCGGCGAGGCGATCATCGACGAGACGCCGCTCGGCCGCGTCGGCCAGACGAGCGATCTCACCGGCATGGCGATATTCCTCGCCAGCGACGCCTCATCATTCGTGACAGGTCAGGTCTTCCACGCCGACGGCGGCGCATCCCTGATGCGCTATCCCGATCTCCCGAAGCTCTTCCGCGCCGCCGCATCGACGTAGCAATCTCGAACGCCCCCACAGCTCGCTG
>JBBQVO010000255.1:0-3762 GCA_038211505.1 Dehalococcoidia bacterium
AGCACTTCCGTTCGCGCGGCGCCGACGTCGACCTCGGCGACGCACGGCTCCCGAGGGTGCTGCAGGACGTCGGCGTCGAACGTGCCAAGGCCCGCTACTCGGTGATCGACAACGACTACGCGAACCTCGAGATCGGGCTCAACGCACGGTCGATCGCGCCCGACATGCGGCTGATCCTGCGCATCGTCGACCGGTCGATGTCCGAGAAGTTGCGCGAGAACCTCGACATCCATCTCACGCTGAGCATGACGGCCATCGCGCACGAGATCGTGCTCGATGCCGCGGGGGCGCAGCGCACGTAGCGATCAGCTACTGCATCCGCCGCCGCCGCTCGACGAGCAGCCGGAGCCGACGCTGTCTCCCGAACCGCTTGCCCCACCACTGTCGCCGCGCCCGGCCGCGCCCGAGTCGTCGGAGTGGGTGGACGATTCGCCACTCCAGGAGCTGCCGCCACCGCCGCCGCTGAATCCGCCGCCGCCACCGAACGTCAAGCCGCTCGCGTCGGCGCCGAGCGAGGCGTCATCGGAAAAGAGCTGGTAGAGCGGGACATCCGCATCACGCGCCGCTGTAATTGTCGAGATGTCCTCCCCCGGGATCAGCTCGGGGATTGTGGTCGAAATCGTGGCTCAGGACGCGTTCACACGCAGGCGGCTCCAGAAATCTCTCTTCATGCCGGGGTCCTCATGCCCCAATGACCGAAAGTCCCGTTGCCCGGGCAGCGAGTGCAAGTGCCCGATCATGCGTTGCCATCACTGGCGTCTTCCGAACCGACTCTCGCCATAGGTCGGCCGTGGCGAGGTGGATGGCATCCAGGGTGCCGAGCGGTGCCGGCACTGGTTGTGACGCGCGCCGGAGCACGGCGGGCGTGATATCCACGATCTCGAGTGCCTCGATGATGCGATAAATCGCCTCGCGTCCCGCGGCGGTCTCCTCAACGGAAAGATGGCCGAGCACGCGAAGCCGATCCATGGTCCGGAGGCATTCGACTTCCGCGAGCGCACTCGACACGCCCGTGACGATCGACGTCCACTGGTCAAGCACGCCGGGTTGCCCCAGCACAACGCGCAGGATGACGGACGAGTCGAGATAGGCGATCACTCGTCGCCGCGCCGGTCTTCGAGCAGCAGCGCCACGGCGTCCACGCGCAAGGCGGCAGGCGGCGGCAATGGTACGTTGGACAGCGCGCCGTATGCGGAACGCGGCTCCCGGATGGTAAGGGCGCCTGCACCGTGAATGGGAACGATGCGAGCGATCGGTTGGTCACGATCCATCACCGTGACCTCCTGTCCCTTGCGCACCGCCCGAAGGTATTCGCTGAGCTTGGCCTTGAGCTCCGCAACGCCGATTGATGTCATGACTACATGCTAGTCATGAATGACTATACTGTCAACGCTCGTGTGACTACCGTGAGCGTCCTTGTCTCACTCACCAGCGAGTGGCCATCCTGTAAACCGTGGGATGTGCTAACGGTATGGACCATTGGAGCGTAGCGTATCCGAAGCGGTTCCTTCCAATTCATCCCGATCCATTCATGCGCACACTCGGATTTCGCAGGGCTCTCCTTTCCGGGGCGCTCTTCACGGGCGCCGTCAGCTCCGGAGCACTCTCGCAGTCACTGGATTCGGCCACGGTCGCCGGGATGAAGTGGCGCACTGTCGGGCCGGCGAACTTCATGGGGCGTCTCTCGGATGTCGTGGGTATTCCGGGTCCCTCGAAGACGCTCTACGTCGCCGCCGCTGGCGGTGGCATCTGGAAGAGCGGCAACAACGGCATCACATGGCGCCCGATCTTCGACGACAAGAACATCATCTCGATGGGCATGCTCGCCATCGCGCCGTCGGATACGAACACCGTGTGGGCCGGCACCGGCGAGCCCAACTCGCGCAACACCATCGAGCCGGGCGCCGGCATTTACAAGTCGGAGAATGGCGGGACGACCTGGACCCTGATGGGCCTCGAGAAGACGCAGCACATCGGCCGTATCGTCGTCGATCCGCGCGACAAGAACGTGGTCTACGTCGCCGCACTCGGCGCCGCATGGACGTCCACGCCTGACCGCGGCCTCTACAAGACGATTGACGGCGGCAAGACGTGGACGATGTCGAAGTTCATCAGCGACCGCGCCGGCTTCGTCGACATCGCCATCGACCCGCGCAATCCGGACGTGCTCTATGCGTCGAGCTGGGAGCGCTATCGCACGCCATATTCGTTGAACAGCGGCGGCCCGGGCAGCGGCCTCTGGAAGACGACCGACGCCGGGAAGACGTGGACCGAGATCAAGGGCAGCGGCTACCCCGAAGGCATGAAGGGACGCATCGGCCTCGCCGTTGCGCCGAGCAACCCGGATGTCGTCTATGCGTTGACGGAGGCGTATTCGACGGCGCCGCAAAAGGGCGCGATCACCATGGGCAAGCGTCCCGAGGCGAACGGCCTGTACCGCTCGGCCGACGGCGGGAAGACGTGGGAGCGCACGAGCATTGTGGACACGCGACCGTTCTACTACTCGCAGGTGCGTGTCGACCCGAAGAACCCGAATCGCGTCTACTACTCGTCCACGGAGCTTCAGGTCTCCAACGATGGTGGCAAGACGACCGCCAATGCCGCGCAGGGCGTCCATGTCGACGACCACGGCATCTGGATCGACCCGAATGACCCCGAGCGCTGGGCGCTCGCGAACGACGGTGGCCTTGCCATCACGTTCGACCGGGGCGGCAACTTCTTCTACCCGATGAACCTGCCGCTCGGCCAGTTCTACGAGATCAGCTACGACATGAAGGTGCCGTACAACGTCTGCACCGGCGCGCAGGACAACGGCTCGTGGTGTGGCCCGAGTCGTCGTCGCACGGCGACAAACAACGCGGACTGGTTCACGATCTCCGGTGGCGACGGCTTCTACACCGCGCAGGATCCCGCCGGTGACTGGGTGTGGGGCGAGTCGCAGAACGCCGGCATCCAGGCGCGCAACCTGAAGACCGGGCAGAACCTCCGCGTCACGAAGCCCGGCTGGCAGGAGAAATATCGACAGCATGAGGATTCGGTGGCGGTCGTGTGGGGCGATCCGATGACGCCGCCGACGAAGGACCAGCAGAAGCGCATCGCCACGCTGCGCGCCGCGCAGCGGAAGGATTCGACCGACCTGCTCACGCGCTTCAACTGGAACTCGCCCTTCTTCCTGTCGCCACACAACTCGCAGGTGCTCTACCTCGGCGGCAACAAGGTCTTCAAGTCGCAGAAGCGCGGCGAGGAGATGTACACCATCTCCCCCGACCTCTCGAAGCAGATGCGCGCGCGGATGGATACCGCGGAGAAGTTTACCGGCGGTGTCACTCCTGACGTGACTGGCGCGGAGACGTACGGCACCGTCGTCACGCTCGCCGAGTCATACATCAAGCCGGGCTTCCTGCTTGCGGGTACCGACGACGGCAACGTCTGGCTGACGCACAATGACGGCGGCACCTGGGAGAATCTGAGCGATCGCTTTCCCGGGCTGCCGAGCAAGGACGTGTATGTCGTGCGCGTCGAACCGTCGCACTTCGATACGCTGTCGTTCTATGTCGCGTTCGACAACCACCGCTGGAATGACTTCACGCCGTACCTCTACGCCACGGAAGACGGCGGCCGGACGTTCCACTCGATCGTCAGCAACCTGCCGAAGACCAGCCCGGCCGATTACCTGCACGTCATTCGCGAGGATCCACACAACCGCGACCTGCTGTTCGTCGGCTCGTCGCTCAGTGTGTATGCGTCGATCGACCGCGGGCT
>JBBQVO010000256.1:0-3736 GCA_038211505.1 Dehalococcoidia bacterium
TGTACCAGCCGCGGTTCAGTTCGCCGAGCAGCCCCGACTTCGGGATGCGCACGTTGTCGAAGAAGACTTCGTTGAAGCCTTCGCCGTTCGCCATGTTGATCAGCGGCCGCACGCTGACGCCCGGCGTCTTCATGTCCATCAGGAAGTAGCTGATGCCGCGGTGCTTCGGCGCATCGGGATCCGTGCGCGCCAGCACGAACATCCAGTCGGCGTAGTGCGCCTGCGACGTCCAGATCTTCTGGCCGTTGAGGATGAACTCGTCGCCGTCGGCAACCGCGCGCGTCTGCAGCGACGCGAGATCGCTACCGGAGTTCGGCTCGCTGTAGCCCTGGCACCAGACGATGTCTCCGGACGTGATGCCCGGCAGGTGCTGTTGCTTCTGCTCGTCGTTGCCGTAGAGGATGATCGTCGGCCCGAGATAGCCGACGGCGGCCGTGTTGACGACGGGTGCGCGCGCGTACCCCATCGCCTCGTTGAAGATCACTTGATCCCAATGCGAGAGCGCGAGGCCGCCGTACTCCTTCGGCCACGCCGGCGCGATCCACCGCTTCGGCGCCAGCTTCTTCAAGAACGTCCGCCCGAACTCGTACGACTCATCGTCGATCGCGTTATCCGCGCCTTCCCAATCCGCCGGCAGCGTCTCTTTGAGAAAGGCGTTGACTTCCGCGCGGAAGGACTCTTGCTCGGCGGTGAATTGGAATCTCATGACTTGTCTCGTGGTCGTTGGAGGTTGGACGTTGGAGGCTTCGTACCGAGCGTCCGCCAGCGCGCCGCCAGGACGTTCAGTTGCTTCCCTACGATCTCATACTCGGACACGAGTTCACTACAGACGGCGGTCGTAACGTATTCGAGATCCCGCGCGATCTGTAGATGAACAACCATTTCATTCGCCGATCCCATTGCTGAAACAAGGTGGGTCTTGAACACGAGCGGATATCGCTTCTTCGCATAGCCCTCGACGATATTCGACGGCACTGACTTTGAAGCGCGACGCATCTGATCGACGAGCCCATAGGTCTCATAGGTTGGGAAAGATAGAACGAGTTTGTGCACTCGCTTCAACAAATCCCGCCGACGTTGGTAGACCTCGAGATCTTCGTATGTGCGAATCGCCTTCCGGCTGGCATCCCCAACCTCCAACCTCCAACGACCAATCAGTCCCGCGGCAGCCCGAGGCCGCGCTGCGCGATGATGTTGCGCTGGATCTCCGATGTGCCGCCTTCGATTGTGTACGCCGCGGAGCGGAGGAAGGTGCTGGCCCAGCGGCCGCGCGTCGGCGCATCGTCGCCCTTCAGTTGGCCATACAGGCCGAGAATGTGGATGGCGCTCTTGGCGATGCGCTGGTTCAGCTCCGTCGAGAACAGCTTCAGCGACGACGCCTCGTAGTTCGGGATCAGCCCGCGCGACTGCATCGACGCGACGCGATACGAGAGCATACGCGCGACTTCAGTCTCGACCATGCGGTCGGCCAGCTCGTAGCGCAGCATCGGGTTCGTGCGGAGCGTGCTCGTCGGATCGTTCTGGTGCGCCTTCGCGTACTCGATCAGCTCCTCGACGTGCTGCTTCATGCCCGTCGCCGAGCCGATGCTCGATCGCTCGAAGTCGAGCGTCGTGACGGCGGCGTACCAGCCGCGGTTCTCTTCGCCGATCACGTTGTCCTTCGGGATGCGGACGTTGTCGAAGAAGACTTCGTTGAATTCGTGCGCGCCGCCGAGGTTCGTCAACGGGCGCACTTCGACTCCCGGCGTCTTCATATCGAGAATGAAGTAGGTGATGCCGCGGTGCTTCGGCGCGTCGGGATCCGTGCGCGTCAGCAGGATCATGTACTTCGCCATGTGCGCCAGCGTCGTCCAGATCTTCTGGCCATTGATCACGTAATCGTCGCCGTCGCGCACCGCGCGCGTCTGTAGCGACGCGAGATCAGAGCCGGCGCCCGGCTCGCTGTAGCCCTGGCACCAGATGTCTTCGCCCTTGAGCATGCCGGGCAGGTACTTCTTCTTCTGGTCTTCGGTGCCGTGGACGATCAGCGTCGGCCCCGCCATGCCGAGGCCGATGATCATGTGCATCGGACGCGGCGCCTTGTTGAGCGCCATCTCCTCATTGAAGACGAACTGCTCGACCGTCGTCATCGAAGCGCCGCCGTACTCCTTGGGCCACGCCGGCGCGATCCAGCCCTTGACGCCGAGCTTCTTGAACCACTCCTGGTTCGCCTGCCATCCCGAAACCAACGCTTCCTCCGCGCTCACCCCCGGTTTGGGTTTCGGAGCTTCCTGTTGAATGAACGTCCGCACCTCAGTGCGAAATGCGGCCTCCGCTGGCGTGTCGTCAAAGTTCACTTTGGTCTCCTTGCAATTCCTGTGTCTTGGTGGCGCCGTCACGATGGTCGGCCCTCAATTCCCGACCTTCGTGTCCTTCGTGGTTAATCCCTCGGCAGTCCCAAGCCCCGTGTCGCGATGATGTTGCGCTGGATCTCGCTGGTTCCGCCGGCGATGGTCGACGAGAGCGACGTCATGTAGCTGCTTTCGTAGCGGCCCTTCATCGGGGCGCCTTCACCGTACAGCTGGCCGTACAGACCCAGCACCTTGATGCCGGTGCGGGCGATGCGCTGGCCGAGCTCCGACGCAAATAGCTTCGTCATCGACGCTTCGTGGTTGGGGATGAGGCCCTTCGCTTGCATCGTCACGACGCGATACGACATCATCCGCGCCACCGTCGCCTCGACGTAACGATCGGCGAGTTCCGCCTTGACGCTGGGCAGGTACTCTGTGCGGCTGCTGCCGTCGTCCTGATGCTCCTTCGCATACTTCACGAGGCCATCGAGTTGGAGGCGGATGCCTACGGCGCTGCCGATGCTCGATCGCTCGAAGTCGAGCGTCGTCGTGCCGACGTACCAGCCGCGGTTGAGCTCGCCGACGATGTTCTTCGCCGGCACGCGCACGTCCTGGAAGAAGACCTCGCTGAACATGTCCTGGTTGGCGAGATTCGTCAGCGGCCGCACCTCGACGCCCGGCGACTTCATGTCGAGCAGGAAGTAGCTGATGCCCTTGTGCTTCGGCGCTTCGGAGTCGGTGCGCGCCATCATGAACATCCAGTGCGCGTACTGCGCGCCCGACGTCCAGATCTTCTGGCCGTTGATCACGTACTCGTCGCCGTCCTTCACCGCGCGCGTCTGCAGCGACGCGAGATCGGAGCCCGAACCGGGCTCGCTGAATCCCTGGCACCACTGCACCTCGCCGGAGAGGATGCGGCTGAGGTGCTCCTTCTTCTGATCCTCGCTGCCGTGGGTGATGATCGTCGGCCCGACCATCGAGGTGCCCATGCCGCCGACGGGCGGCACGCGGTTCTCGGCGAACTCCTCGTTCATGATGAACTGCTCCATCACGGAGAGTCCCGCGCCGCCGTATTCCTTCGGCCACGCCGGCGCGATCCAGCCGCGCGACGAGAGCTTCTGCCGCACGCCCTTCAGCCGCTCGAACGCGCCCCGATACATCCCGGTCTCAAGTTCGCCGGCTTTGTTCTCGGCGGCAATCTCCGTGTCGATGAAGCTCCGCACCTCAGTCCGAAACTTCGCCTCTTCCGTGCTGTCCTTGAAGTTCATGTCGGTCTCCTTCTACGAAGCGTTCGCCCTCGTCACTACTGTCTTGCCTGTGTGATGCGCCAGTACGTCTGCCGCGTCCTCCCACGATGCGACGGTGCGGGTCACGCGCTCGGGGTGGATGCGGCCGCTGGAGATGAG
>JBBQVO010000257.1:0-3673 GCA_038211505.1 Dehalococcoidia bacterium
GGCGGCGCCGTGACAGTGCTCGTGCTCTTCGCGCTGATGTTGACGAGAGTACGAGAGTTGCAAGACAAACTCGACGGCGACCAGAGACCTCTGGCCGCCGTCGCCGCGATCGTGCTACTCGGCGCATTCTTCGCGATGATCAGCCAGACGACGTGGCCGCGCGACACGCAGCATCTCACGGTGATCCCGTTCAACGATATCGGCGACGCGCTGTTCAACCGCTGGGCGGTGCCGTTCGAGATCGCCTCGGGCGTGCTGCTGGTGGCGCTCGTCGGCGCGATCGTCATCTCGATGCACGAGGACGCGGCGGACATCGAAGCTACGACGCTTTCCGATGTGGAAGGAGCGGGGAGTTAGATGGAAGTCGTACCGGAGAGCATCCCTCTCGAACACTTCCTCGTGCTGAGCACGATCCTGTTCTCGATCGGCGTGTACGGCGTGCTGGCGCGGCGCAACGCGGTGCTGATCCTGATGTCGGTGGAGTTGATGTTGAACGCCGTGAGCATCAACATGGTGGCGTTCGCGGTGTACACGGCGCCGTCGCTGTTCGTGGGCATCATCTTCGCGATCTTCGTGATCACGATCGCGGCGGCGGAGGTGGGATTGGCGCTCGCGATCATCCTGCGGGTGTATCGAAACCGGGGGACGGCGAACGTGGATGAGATCAATACGCTGAAGTGGTGAGCAGAGGAAGAACCTAGGACTTAGAACTTAGAACTTAGAACGCCGGTAGCTGGTTCGAACGGTTGGGGAGTGGGCGCGCGGGGCGCTTGAGTCGGGGGAACGAGTATCTTCGGATTTGATATGGGGGATGCGTGGGTGCTGCCGGCGTTGCCGGTGGCCGGCTTCGTGATTCTCTTGCTGCTGAGCCCGTGGCTGCCGCGCAAGGGCGACTTCATCGCTATCGCGCTGATGGCGGTGGCGTTCGTGCTGGTGCTGGCGATCGGGCGCGATCTGCAGAACGCCATTGCGGAGGCGAAGCACGCCGACTGCGGCTTTTTTCAGCCAGGCTGTCCGTTCCAGGGCGTGGCACATAGCTGGCAGTGGTCGAACATCCCGGGGTTCATCGAGATCCGGATGGGCACGTACGTCGACCAGATCACGCTGGTGATGCTGTTCTGCGTAACGCTCGTCGCGCTGATGGTGATGATCTACTCGACGGGCTACATGCACGGCGACCGGCGTTACGGCTGGTTCTACGCGATCATCTCGCTGTTCGTGGCATCGATGCTGACGCTGGTGCTCGCCGACAACCTGCTGCTGCTGTACTTCGCCTGGGAGCTCGTCGGGCTGTGCTCGATGCTGCTGATCGGCTACTACAACGATCGGCAGTCGGCGGCGGAGGCGGCGAAGAAGGCGTTCATCACGACACGCATCGGCGACGTCGGGCTGCTGATCGGGATCATCATCCTGTTCACGCAGACGGGGACGTTTAACATCCAGCAGATTCTCGCGATGGCCCAGGCGGGCGACATCAACAGCAAGTGGCTGACGGCCGCGGCTGTCTGTATGTTCGCGGGCGCGTGCGGGAAGTCGGCGCAGTTCCCGCTGCACGTCTGGCTGCCGGACGCGATGGAGGGGCCGACGCCGGTGTCGGCGCTGATCCATGCGGCGACGATGGTGGTCGCCGGCGTGTATCTCGTCGCGCGGATGCTGCCGCTGTTCGAAGTCGTGCGCGGAATGCCGGAACTGATCACCGGCATCGGACTGATTACGACGTTTCTCTCGGTCTTCATCGGACTGGCGCAGCGCGACATCAAACGCGTCGTCGCCTACTCGACGCTGAATAGCCTCGGGTTGATGATGGTGGCGCTGGGTTCGGGCGCGGTCGGCGCGGCGATGCTGTATCTCTTCGTGCACTCGTTCTTTAAGGCGTCGCTGTTCCTCGCTTCGGGCAGCGTGATTCACGCGACGGAGGAGCAGGAGGTCGACAAGCTCGGCGGGCTATGGTCGAAGATGCCGATCACAGCGCCGATCTTCGTACTCGGCGCGCTGGCGATGTCGGGGTTGTTCCCGCTGTCGGGCTACTGGGCGAAGGATGAGATCCTCACCGGCGTGTATCACGGGCCGCTGAATACGGCCGTGCTCGTGCTCGTGTTCATCTCGGTGCCGCTGACGGCGCTGTACATGACGCGCGTCGTCATGCTGACGTTCTTCGGCGAGCCGAAGGACGATCATGTATTCGAGCACGCACACGAATCGCCGCCGTCGATGACGGGGCCGCTGCTGCTGCTCGGCGCGCTGACGCTCGTCGGCGGCTTCGTCGTGATCGAAGGCGTGGGTGAGGCTCTTGGGTTCCACAGCGGGTTCCTCGGCTTCGTCTACAACCTGCGCGAGGGGCCGGAGGAGTTCAAGGTCGTCTGGTGGATCGCAATCGCGTCGGTGCTCGGCGTGATCGCAAGCATTGGGGCTGGCGTGGCGATCTGGGGTGGCGATGCGGAGCTGGCGGAGCGCGCGGGAGCGTTCTCGCCGCTGACGTACCGGCTGTTCCTCAACCGTTTCTACATCGACGAGGTCTACCAGTTCGTGATCGACAGGGTCGTGCTCGCGACGGGTCAGGTGGTTGCCGTGTTCGATCGCGCGGTCGTCAATGATTCCGGCGTCAACGGGACGGGCGAAGTGACGGGGTACGCGGCGTTTCTGGCGAAGTTCTCGGAGACGGGGAAGATCCCCAACTACGCGCTCGGCATCGTGATCGGCGTCGTCGTGATCGCGATCGTCGCATTTGGATACAGGACGTAGGAGAGCGATGCACTCGGGATACTGGCTGTTCGCCACGCTGCTGCTGCCGCTCGTCGTTGCGGCCGTGATGCTTGTCATCCCGGATGACCGCAAGGACGTCGTGCGCTGGATCAGCGCCGCGACGGGGGCCGCGCTCTTCCTGCTGTCGATCTACATCTTCTTCGCGTACGAAGTCGATCGCGGCGGCGGGTATCAGTTCTTCAAGCGCTACGACTGGCTCGAGAACGTCGGCTTCTTGGGGCCGCACGGCATCTCGTTGGCGCTGGGCATCGATGGCATCGCGGCGCCGATGGTGCTGCTGACGGGCGTTGTGGCGTTCGGCGGCGCGCTGATCTCGTGGAAGATCGAGCATCACAACAAGGACTTCTTCGTCCTGTTCTGGGTGCTCGTCTCGGGCGTCTACGGGACGTTCGAGTCGCTCGACCTCTTCTTCTTTTTCTTCTGGTACGAAGTCGCGGTGCTGCCGATGTACCTGCTGATCGCGGTGTGGGGCTCGAGCAGCGTGTTCGAGACGTTCTCGCGCAAGAAAGAATACAGCGCGATGAAGCTGACGATCATGCTGGTCTCGGCATCGATCCTGATCTTCCTCGGCATCTTCGCCGTGTTCCACGAAGCGGGGCTGGGCACCTTCGATTTGCAGCAGCTGTACGCGTACCAGTTCGACGAGCGGTTTCAGAAGCTGGTGTTCCCGCTGTTCGTGATCGGCTGCGGAGTGCTGGCGGGCTTATGGCCGTTCCATACGTGGTCGCCGGACGGGCACGTCTCGGCGCCGACGGCGGTCTCGATGCTACACGCCGGCGTGCTGATGAAGCTCGGCGCGTTCGGCATCATCCGGCTGGGCATCCAACTGCTGCCGGCGGGGGCGTCGTTCTGGATGCCGGGGCTGATGATCCTGGCGACGTGCAACGTCGTATACGGCGCCTTCGCGGCG
>JBBQVO010000258.1:0-3670 GCA_038211505.1 Dehalococcoidia bacterium
GAAGATCGTGTTGCTGGCGCTATTCGGTCTCACGGCGGGGCAGGCGGTGGTGTGGTACACGGGGCAGTTCTACACGCTCTTTTTTCTCACGCAGACGTTGAAGGTCGACGCGCAGACGGCGAACCTCCTGATCGCGGGATCTCTCCTGATCGGGACGCCGTTCTTTCTGGTGTTCGGAACGCTGTCGGACCGGATCGGTCGCAAGCCGATCATCATGGGCGGATTGCTGCTCGCGGCGCTGACGTACTTCCCGATCTTCAAGGGGATCACGCACTACGCGAACCCGGCGCTCGAGGCAGCGCAGGCGACGGCACCGGTGGCGGTCGTCGCCGACCCGGTGGCGTGCTCGGTGCAATTCGATCCGATCGGCAAGTCGAAGTTCACGTCGCCGTGTGATGTGGCCAAGGCGGCGCTGGTGAAGCGCGGCGTTCCGTATGCGAATGTGACGTCTGTCGGCGCGGCGGGATCGGGCGCGCGGGTGCGGGTGGGTGCGATCGAGGTACAGTCGTACGGATCGCTCGGTTCCACCGCGAAGGACGACGCGAAGCGATTCGACGCGGAGTTGGGCGCCGCGTTGACGGCGGCGAAGTATCCGGCGAAGGCGGATCGCGCGGCGATGAATATTCCGATGCTCGTCGTGTTGCTGACGATCCTCGTGCTCTACGTGACGATGGTCTATGCGCCGATCGCGGCGATGCTCGTCGAGATGTTTCCGACGCGGATCCGGTATACGTCGATGTCGCTGCCGTATCACATCGGCAATGGATGGTTCGGTGGATTCCTGCCGACGACGGCGTTCGCGATCGTGGCGTCGACTGGCAACATCTATTCGGGGCTGTGGTATCCCGTGGTGATTGCCGTGGTGACGCTGGTGATCGGTACGCTCTTCGTGAAGGAGACGAAGGACGTCGACATCACCGCCGACATCGGACCCTGACCGAGTGATCCACTAGAGTGCACACCTGATCGGCCCCACAGCGAAAGGGGGTACGCGAATGCCACGGTTCCTGCAGGGGCGAAGGGTCAGGGCAACACGTTGCCAGCCGCGCGATAGATCTCGTACCACTCCTGTCGCGTGAGCTGAAAGTCCTGACTCTGCGCCGCATCGCGTATCCGCTGCGGAGTAGTTGTGCCGAGGATCGTCTGGATACGCGCAGGGTGGCGGCTGATCCACGCGACGGCCACCGCGGTGTTCGTGGCATCGCGCTCGTGCGCGATGCGATCGATGACGGTGTTCAGCTCCGGAAACTTCGGGTTGTCGAGGAATACGCCTTCGAAGAGCCCGTACTGGAACGGCGACCATGCCTGCACCGTGATGTTGCGGAGTCGACAGGAGTCGAGCGCTCCGCCGTCGCGCATGACGGCGAAGTCGTCCTTGTTGTTCACGTGGATGCCGGCGTCGATGAGCGGCGTGAAGGCGATGCTCAGCTGCAGTTGGTTGAACACCAGGCGCTGCGGAAGTGCGCGCTGGAGCAGCTCGACCTGCGTCGGGTTCTGGTTGCTGACGCCGAAGTGCCTCACCTTCCCGGAGCCGTGCAATCGCCCGAATGCCTCGGCCACTTCGTCAGGCTCGACGAGCGCGTCGGGGCGATGGAGCAGCAGGACGTCGAGGTAGTCGGTGTTCAGGCGCGAGAGGATGCCGTCGACGGAGGCGAGGATGTGCTCGCCGCTGAAGTCGAACGTGCCCTCCGCCGGCCGGATGCCGCACTTGCTCTGGAGGAGCATCGACTCGCGCGCCAGGCCGAGCCGCGCGACCGAAGCTGCGAAGACCTCCTCGCTCCGCCCCTTGCCATAGATGTCGGCGTGGTCGAAGCACGTGATGCCGACGTCGAGGCACGCGGTCAACAGCGCGTCCATTTCCGCGGATGCGAGCTTGTTGATGCGCATGCAGCCCAGGGAGAGCTCGCTGATGGTGAGCGCATTCGCCGACCCTGTTTCTACTGAAATGGTTCGCATGAGGCAGGCTTGCTGGAGGTGCGGCGATCGGGAAAATGGATTCCCGCGTTCGCGGGAATGACGAGCCGAATCAGCGCGGAATGACGAACGGAAGCAGCGCGGAATTGAAGAACGGAATTAGCGCGGGGATGACGACGCATCCTCGCCAGATTGTCAGGGCTGACGCAGTGGCACGTAATCCCGGACCACCAACTCGCGATAGCGCGGCACACTGGTCACACCACTGTCCGCGACGAAGCGGTCCATCCGCTGGAGCAACTGTGTGGCGTAGTACTCCGGCGTCGATTCCGGATGTCCCATGCCGCCCCCGAAGTAGCTGCGAATGATCACGGCATTCGTGTCGCGGGGCAGTGCGCGCACTGCACCGACATACGACGCAAACGTGCGGTCGCGTATGAGGTAGTCCTCGACATTCGAGACATACAGCACCGAAACCCGCTCGCGGTGCCCAGCGAGATACTCCCCGATGCCGGACAGCGTGTGCGCCCCGGCAAGGTCGCCCGTCACGGGGACGATGAGGTTCCGCCGGTGCATCGACTTGATCCGCTGAAAGGCAGTCTCGCTCGCGAGGTAGCCGCGCCGCTGCCCACTCGCGTCATGCTCGAGCACAAGCTGCCGCAGCGTCGGATAGTATGGTCTCGGCGCCCGGCCATCGGTGGTGAATTGCAGCGAGAGACCTTCGGCAATGAAGGCGTCGTGAAAGCGGGCGATGGTTGCCACATCCTTCGCGGACAACGGGATGCCGCTCCGCTGGACGACGTCGCCGACAATCGCGCGGGCGTGCGCGATGCTCGCGGGTGTCGCCTGTGTGGAATCGGCCCAGGCGACGATCGCGTCGATCGAGCGGTTCGCGTAGCCAGCCACGTTCGCCGGAACCGGTCGCCCGGTCCAGAGTGCGAGATACTCCGCGCGGTTGGACGCCGCGGCACACAGCGCCTTGAACAAAAGGTGCTCCAGCATGTTGTCGCGGCGGATGTCAACGACGAACGCAATGCGCGGACGCGTGTTCGCGATGTACGTGTAGTTCTGGTCAGGGCCCACGCCGATGTATGCACCACCCTGCACATGCAGCCGGTCCATGGCGCCGAGGACCTGCTGGTAGCCGCGTTCGTTGGAGATGAGGTTGTCGGTGTCGAAGTAGCCGCCAGCGTCCGAAAGCCTCGCCACGAGGGCGCCGAGGTCGGTGATGCTGTCGGGAAGTGGGCGCGTCGGCGTCTGGGCCACGGCCCCGGCGGTGCCGCACGCGAGGACGCAAGCCATCACGAGCACGAGGAGTCGCTTCGACATGGCCGGAAGCTGCCACATGACGTCAGGGGGCGCGAGAGGCGGGCACATGGATTTTCGCCGTAGTCAATTGTCCCTCTTCCGGCGCACCCCGCCTCCCTATCTTTCGGGAATGCCTTCCGCCGCCTTCCCGCCCAACGACGCGTCTCCTATCCTGGTGGCGGAAGGTCTCGTGCGCGCATTCAGCGGGCGCCGCGCAGTGGACGGCGTGAGCTTCGCCCTCCAGTCGGGGGAGTGTCTCGCACTCTTCGGGCCCAACGGCGCCGGCAAGACAACCCTCCTGCGCCTGCTCGCCGGTCTGCTCTCGCCGAGCTCCGGCACGTGCCGGATTGGGGACGATGCATCACGCGCCTGGTCGTCGCCCCGCGGACTCGTCGGCCTGGTCTCTCACGCGAGCATGCTCTACTCGGCGCTGTCGGCCCGCGAGAAC
>JBBQVO010000259.1:0-3640 GCA_038211505.1 Dehalococcoidia bacterium
CGCGGCAGCGCCAGCATCATCGCCTCCAGCGCGAGCACCGGGCTCGCGTTCTCGGTCAGCTGCTGGCGGGCGTCGGTGATGGCGCGCAGAGCGCGAACCGCCCCCGGCACGTCGCATTGTGACGCGAGCACCCGCAGCCTGTCCAATCTGTCTCTGTGAACGGCCTGCTGCTCGCGCCCCGCCGCCATGAGCAAGATGTCGCGCCACCACTCCTGCCACATCTCCAGCGTCGCCTGCGTGCCCGCGCGATCCTTCGAGTAGCCCTTGCCCAGCTCCTCCGCGTACCTGAAGCGCTCGGCCAGCGACGCCGGCGCCAGCGCTTCGACGCGCTCCAGCGCGCGCTCGCGATCCTCCAGCATACGCTCGTCGTGCAGCGCCGCGATCGCCCACCCGAGTCGGCCGCCCGACAGGATCGCCAGCTCGGCCGCGCGCGGCGGCTCGACGTTCCAGCGCGTCCGCAGCGTTGTCTCGATCAACTGCCGCGGCTGGCCGCCAAACGCGATGCGCCGAGCGCGAGAGCGGATCGTGTCGAGCAGCATCTCCTCGCGATCGGTGATGAGGATGATGACGACATACGGCGGCGGCTCTTCGAGCGTCTTCAGCAGCGCGACGATAGCTTCGCGGTTCAGCGATTCCGCCGGCTCGATGATCAGCACGCGATAGCGCGCGTCGTACGGCGCGCGCGAGATCAGCGATTGCACCCTGCGGATCTGGCAGATGCGGATGCCCATGGAGTCGGTGGCGTTGTGATCGTGATCCTTGATGTCGCACAGCCCGCCGATGCTGATGATCTCGACATCGGGATGCTGGCCGCCGGCGATGCGCTCGCAGTTACGGCAGCGGCCGCAGGGGCGATCATCGTCGGCGGTGCAGTTGAGCAGCTGCGCGAACTCCAGCGCCGTCTTCGTCTTGCCGACGTGAGCCGGCCCAGCGAACAAGTACGCATGCGCCACCCGCCCGCTCTCAACAGCGCGCCGCAGCACTCCCACGGCGCCGTCTTGCCCAACGACGGACGATGTCATCGCGCGCGTCCCGTGGGTGCGGCGGGCAGACAGCAGACAACAGACAACAGCTGTGCCGGCGCGATCGAACCACCGTCGTCTGTTGTTTGTTGTCTGATCTCGAACCTCTGTTGTCTGTTCTCTGTTGTCTGTTCTGAGATGATCACCGCCCGATCGCCAGCCGATCGCTCAGCCAGTCGTTGACGCCGGCGTCGCGCATCACGCGCTGCGTAGCCGCAATATCGTACTCGACGCGATGCCAGGTGATCGTCGCGGCGCTGTCATCGTACAGCACGTAGCCGGCCCGCGGATCGCTATCGCGCGGCTGGCCGACGCTGCCGGAGTTGATGATGATGCGGCGCTCGCCGAGCTGTAGCATGCCGCCATCCGGCGCCGCGTGAAAGGCCATCTCGTCCGCCCAAAACTGCTGATGCGAATGGCCGACGATGCTGTACGGCGTCGTCTGCAGCGCGAAATGCGCGATCGCCTGCTCGGGCGACAGCAAATACTCCCACTCCGGTGCGCGCAGCGATCCGTGCACGAGCGTGACGTCGCCGGACATCACCGTCAGCGGCAAATCGCGCAGGTACGCCACGTCGTCGGCGGTAAGCTGCCCCGCCGTCCAGATCGCCGCGTCGGCGGCGATGTCGTTGAAGTCTTCGACGCCCAGGCGGCCGCACGCGGCGAGATCATGGTTGCCGGCGACGGCGAGCGCATCGCGAGCGCGCAGCTCAGCGATCACCTCGCGCGGTTGCGCGCCGTACCCGACGATATCCCCCGTACACCAGACGGCGTCGACGGCGCCTCCGGCCTCAGCGTGGCGCGTGACCGCCCCAAGTGCGCCGAGATTGCTATGAATGTCCGACACGACAACGATTCGCACGCGGCATCGTAGCATCGCATCGACGATCGCGAACTACAGACCGCATCACTACCCTGACCGTCGGCCCACAATGTCACTGTGGGAGAGGGGGTGGCCGAAGGCCGGGGGTGAGGGCTCGCCGTGCGCCACAGATCGTCACAGCCGTCGGCGCCGCGATATTCTGATGCATGAACGTTGGCGATCTCGGTGAATTCGAACTGATCGCGCGCCTGCGAGCGCTGCTACCCCCGTCGACCGATCGCCTGATCGTCGGGCCCGGCGACGACGGCGCGGTGTGGCGCAGCCGGGACGGATACACGATTGCGACGACGGACACGATGGTTGCCGGAGTGCACTTCCTGCCTGAGCTCGTCAATTGGCGCGATGTCGGCTGGAAAGCGCTCGCGGCGAACGTCAGCGATATCGCCGCCATGGGCGGCACGCCGGCGTTCGCGCTCGTCACGCTGCAGCTGCCGCCGGCGACGCCGGTCGCGCGCATCGACGCGCTCTACGCCGGCCTGCGCGAATGCGCGGCCACGTACAACGTCGCGATCGCGGGCGGCGACGTCGTCTCCGCGCCAGTATTCGCGATCACGATCGCGCTGACAGGCGACGCCAACGTCGCGCCTGATGGCACGCCGCTGTTGCTGCGGCGCGATGCCGCGCGCGTCGGCGACGTCATCGCCGTCACGTACCCGCTCGGCGCATCGGCGGGCGGCCTGCGCGCGCTGCTAGCCGGTGGCGTCGCGAGTCATGATCCGCACGTGTCCCGCCTGATCGAAAAGCATATGCGGCCGCAGCCTTCGGTCTACGCCGGTCACGAAGCATTGCGCGCCGGCATTCGCTGCGCCATCGACATCAGCGACGGTCTCGTGCAGGACATCGGCCACGTCTGCACAGCGAGCGGCGTCGGTGCAGAGATCATCCTCGATCGCGTGCCGATCGATCATGATCTGTTGAAAATCTACCCGGACGACGCGCGTCGGCTCGCTCTCATCGGCGGCGAAGGCTACGAGCTGGTGCTCGTCGGTTCCGAAGCACTCATCATGCAAACATCAGACGTCCTCGACGATCCGTTAACGATCGCCGGCCGCATCGTCGAAGGCGCTCCCAAGGTGCGCGTGCTCGATGCGTCGAGCGCCGAAGTCGTGTTCGATACGTCGGGCTGGGATCACTTCGACGAGGATCGGCATCGATGAGCGACGCGATAGTCATGCGGAGCGCGACGCCATCAGCGACGCGGCGGATCGGCGAGCGTATCGGGCGCATGCTGCGCGCGGGCGACGTGGTTCTGCTCTCCGGTGAGCTGGGCGCGGGGAAGACGGTGCTGGCGCAGGGCATCGGCCGCGGCATGGGCGTCGCCGATCCGATCAAGTCGTCGTCGTTCGTCATCATGAACGAGTACGAAGGCGCGCCGCTGCGGCTCTTCCACGCGGATCTCTACCGCCTCGAAGATCCACAGCAGGTGGCCGAGCTCGCGCTCGACGAGCTGGCCGAGCGCGGCGTCCTCGTCGTCGAATGGCCGGAGCGCGCGCTCGAAGAGATGCCGCCCGAGCACCTGCGCCTGAACCTCACCTACGCCACCGCCCGCACCCGCGAAATCGCCGTCGAGGCTCACGGCACGCGCTACGACGCCATCGCCCAACGCCTGCGACCGCGCGCAAGCTCCGACGAACCGTGATCCGAGGGACGCTTCAGCACTCGAGCTGCTCGCGCAGCGCGCGCCGTAGTTCGCCCCGCGCGATCGGCGCCTGCGCGATGACCCGATCGCCAATCG
>JBBQVO010000260.1:0-3638 GCA_038211505.1 Dehalococcoidia bacterium
CGATGCGACCAGATCCGCCGGAGGAGCACACCCTGAGTATCGAGACGCGCCCGCGCGTAGGCAACCGGATCGCGCCGCGGCGTCAAGTCGGCGAGTGTTATCATGAGGCATTCCGAAGCGCGTTGGAGTGTCGCCATCGAAGAGCATCGTCTCCGTCAACTGCTCGCGTCCGTCGCCGAAGGCCGGCTCGACATCGAAGCTGCCGTAGGGGAATTACGCCACCTTCCCTACGAAGATATCGGCTACGCGAAGGTCGACCATCACCGCGCGCTGCGCGATTGGGTGCCCGAAGTCGTCCTTGGCGAGGGCAAGACGACCGACCAGATCGTCGGTATTTCAAAGACGCTGCTCGAACGCAGCGACCGCCTGCTCGTCACGCGCCTCAAGCCCGAAGCTGCGGCCGCGCTCGTCGCCGCCATCCCCGATGCGACGCATCACGAGATCGCCCGCTGTGTCACGGTCGAACGTGTGCCGATGCCGAAACAGTCCGGAATCGCCGTGCTCTGCGCGGGCACCGCCGATCTTCCCGTCGCCGAGGAAGCTGCTGTCACGGCAGAGATCATCGGCAACGACGTGCAGCGCATGTTCGATGTCGGCGTCGCCGGCCTGCACCGACTGCTCGATCAGCTACCGGCGCTGCTCGAAGCGCGTGCGCTCGTCGTCGTCGCCGGGATGGAGGGGGCGCTGCCGAGCGTCGTCGCCGGCCTCGTCACCGCGCCCGTGATCGCCGTGCCGACATCGATCGGCTACGGCGCAAGCTTCAACGGCCTGGCGCCGCTGCTTTCGATGCTAAATTCGTGCGCTGCCGGCGTCGCCGTCGTCAACATCGACAACGGATTCGGCGCCGGCTATCTCGCCGCCAGCATCAACCGCATCGCAGTGTCGCGTGCGGATTAACCACAGATTTCACAGGTGGGTTCGGGCGGAACTCGTCGCCGTCGCCGCGACTCACGCGAATGTTGAAGTCGCCTTGGTCATCGGTCGCATCTCCGCCATGCTCGCTGCGGCCGCCGGCTACCGCTTGTAATCCAGAACCAACACCTGCGTCTCCTCCGGGAGGGAGCTGCGGGTGACGGCGATCTTGGCGTGGGTCTCCGGGCTCTTCGCGCCCATCTCTTTCAGAAAGCGATCGAGAGAGTCGAGCTGCGTTTTCTCGATGTCCGTCATGAAATGCATCGGGATGACGAGCTTTGGTTCGAGCAGGCTGACGGTCTCGGCGGCCGGTGGCGCATCCATCGCATCGCCGCCGCCGACGGGGACGAGCAGGATGTCGATGCTGCCGATCTCCTCGACCTGCTCCGACGTCGGCACGACGCCGATGCTGCCGAGATGGCCGACGCGCAGATCCTCCAGCTCGATGACAAAGGCGATGTTGCGAGCGGTCTTCTCGGTATCGCGCCAGGTGTGCACGCCGACGACGGACGCGCCGGCGATCTCGTATTCGCCCGGGCCATCGACGACGCGCGGATCGCCGGCGACGCCGCTGACCGAGTTGTGCGCCGGATCGGCGTAGCTCACCGTGACGAGATCGGCGGTCGGCCGGCCGAGGCTGTACCCCGTCGACTTGTCGCAGGGATCGGTGACGACGGTGGCTTCCTTCGCCTTGATCCGAAAGCAGGAGTGTCCGAGCCAGGTAATTTCCATGCCGTCAGTTTATCGTTTGGGATCGCGAAGACACACGAAGGACCGTGGGTCGTGGGTCGTGGGTCGTGCGGCGTCTTCGGGTTGGGCTTGCGCCGACGCCACGTCGGGCGAGCGGCTACGTGCGGCGCGGCGCCTGCTGACTCACTCGGAGCGGCGTGATACGCGGGTGGCGTGCAGATACGCCGGGCGACCGTCTTTGAAATCGCTGAACGTGATAGGGACGAAGGCGCCCGTATATGGCTGCCGTCCGAGAAACACGGACTCGGTGAGCGGAAACAGCGGCTCCGGCGGCAACGCGGCCGCCAGATCGGAGAGCGCGCCGGTGCTGATGTAGCGGGCGTTCAGGCGGCCAGCATCGTCGACCGTAAGTTCGGTTCGTAATCCGAGACGCTCGTAGACGCCGGCGTATGGTCGCACATCGATGTCCGGCGGCGTTTCGGGCGGCTTCGGGCGCTCGGGCAGTTCGATACCCGCTTCGCCGAAGAGCCAGCGCAGGATGCGGCTGGTAAGTAGCGCGCCGCTCGGGGTCGTGTTTGTGAGCACGGCGACGGCAAAGTGTTCGTCGGGCAGGATTCGCAACGACGACATCTGGCCGATCGTGCCGCCGTCGTGGCCGATGACCCTTCGGCCGCCCCAGTCGAACAGCATCCAACCGAGGCCCCAATGCGCGGCGCCTTCGCCGGGCACGGCCGGCAGGTCGAACTGCGATTGCTGCATCGCGCGCACGGATGCGTCGGACAAGATCCGCGCGCCATCGGCAGTGACGCCGCCATCGATGTGCATCTTCGCGAGGGCGAGCAGGTCGCTCACCGTCGAGCAGAGCGTCGCGCCGGCAGGGCCGGTTGCGCGTGGCAGGCTCCAGTATCGCGTACGTTCCATCTCGATCTTCGCATTGAAGGCGTGGCCGGCCGCCGTGCGATGCAGCAGCGCGTCCTCGGGCAGCGTGACGGTCTGCTTAAGGGCGAGCGGATCGATGATCCGTTGCTTGAGCGCGGCGTGCCACGGCATGCCGGTGATCCCTTCGATGATCCGGCCGAGGACGACAAAGCCAGCGTTGCAGTAGGAGAACATCGCACCCGGCGCGAACACCTGCGGCAGGGAGGCGCATGCGGCGACGTACTTCTCGACGCAGTCGTCGCCGCGACCGAAATCGTCGAAGAAGTCGCCGTCAACGCCGCTCGTGTGCGTCGGCAGGTGGCGCAGCGTGATCAGTGGCGCCGACGGGGCATCGCCGAATCGCAGATCGGGGAGGTACTTCGTTGCCGGCGCATCGAGATCGAGCCGTCCCTCATCGACGAGCTGCATGATCAGCGTCGTGGTGTAGACCTTCGTGATCGAGCCGATCTGAAACAGCGCGTCGGGTGTGGTCTCGACGCCGGTGTTGATGTTGATCACGCCCGCAGCGGCGGTCTCGATCGTGCCGTCGTGCATCCAGGCGACGGAAGCGCCAGCGACGCGATAGCGCTCGATCCAGGTGCGGAGGCGTTCCGTCATTTCGGCTGATGTGGGGAGGTTCATACTCGCCTCATGTGACATCGGCAGCTATCCGAAGAGATTCTTCACTTCGTTCAGAATGACAGGATCGCTGCAGTCAATGACGGCGCACAACGCGCGCTTCCTACCGCACGCCCGCCGCGATCTCGCTTCCTGCTTCGCGCATCTCGCCTCCATCCACCGCGGCGCGGCGGCGGCCGTAGTGGATAAGATCTTTGCCGATGACGAGGTTGGCGATCGTTTCGAGGTATTCGAGCAGCTTGATGCGGCGGTTGTGGTGGACGTTGATCAGCTTCCACGTCAAGCGAACCGGAGGGAAGTTTTCGTTCGGCAGGACGTGGATGCAGCGCAGAAACCAGTAGAGGCTCTGCGACGAATGGCGCCGCCGCTCGAACGCAACATCGATGCCGCTGTCTTCGAGGATCTGATGCATTTGGCCGGGGCGGTACCAGCGAACGTGGCCGCCGGGCGAGTGCCAGTAGTCCCAGCTGAGCGCCCAG
>JBBQVO010000261.1:0-3625 GCA_038211505.1 Dehalococcoidia bacterium
TGCCCGGCGAAGCTTGAGCAGCGAAGTCTTTGCGGCCGGTGAGCTGGCGCAGTTGATGGCCGATCCGGTGTTTTACGGCGCCGGCGTCCCGCGCGGCGATGGGCGGCATGTCGTGGTGCTGCCGGGTCTCTTCGCCAACGATGTCTATCTCTATCCGATGCGCGAGTGGTTGCGGCGGATCGGCTACCGGCCGGTGCGCTCGACGCTGCGCGCCAACGTCGGCTGCCCGCAGCGTCTCAGCGAGCGCATCGAAGCGGAGTTGCAGCGAAAGATGCGCGGCGACGAGCGGCCGCTGGCGCTGATCGGCCACAGCCGCGGCGGACTGCTGGCGCGCGCGATCGCGGCGCGGCTTGGCGCGCGGGCGTCGCATCTGATCCTGCTCGGGTCGCCCGTCGGCGCGCTCTCGCGGATGCGCATCGGCATTCCGGCTGGGAGTAGTGCCGCAACGCGGGCGAATCGCGCTGCCGGCGCGGCTGATCAGCGCGTCATCGATGCGAGTATGCGAGCGCGCGAGATAACCGATCCCGACTGCGCGTTTCCATCGTGCGGCTGTCCGTTCCCGGCCGACGCCCGGCGGAATCTCGCGCGCGGCACCAGCGTGACGTCGATCTTCAGCCGCAACGATCCGATCGTGCCGGCGGCGGCGTGCCGCCTCGCTGGCGCGGAGAACATCGAGGTCGGTGGCACACACAGCGGCCTCGTGTATAACACCGCCGTGTATCGCCACGTAGCGCGTGTGCTCGCGGGACGCTGATCACTGAGACTCGTCGTGTGGTTGCGCAGTGAGCGTCGTGGTTACGACGCCAGGCGCTGCTGGGCGAGGTCGCCCACCGCCTGCACGAAGTCGTCGGGGTGAAACGGGATGTTCAGCCGGAGGTCGGCGCCGTCGGCGACATCCGCGGTTGTGCGCTCGGCCTGCGTGGCGAGATCGATGATGCGGACGCCTTCGACTTCGGCGCGGAGGTCATCGATGATGCGCGCTTTCTCTTCGACCGGCAGCGGCGTGTTGAAAACGACGACATCGGGCTCGACGCGCACCGCTTCGACGACGGCGGCGGGGATGTGGGCGGCGACGGTGACGTCGTGGCCACCGTCCGATAGCAGCCACGCCAGCAGCCGCGCCAGGGGCACTTCGTCTTCGATGATCAGTACCTTGGCCAATGCTCCGCCCTCGGGTTGCGCCCTCTTGTGAATAATCTCGCCAATATCCGGCAATTAGTCCACGAGTAAAACGCAGTGAGGCCTTTCAAATGCGCGACAAAGTGTTTCCGGTGCGTTTCGGTACGTCATCAACGAGATCCAATCGGAAGCATCTCAGTTGCATGAAGGGCGTTCGATCAGCCGCGAATGCGGTGGTCGTCGCGCAAGTTGTCAACTGCCCTTCGCACGTACGTCTGAAACACGACAAACAGTCCCAGCGACACCGCGGCCAGTACCAGTACGAGCGGCGTCCGCCCAGTCATCACGCCGTAAACGAGCGCATAAATCGCGGCGGACATTGTGCGTGTTCGCGCGCGCGAGATCGTCCTCGGCGAGCGCGGCGCGGGCCTCGGCAAACACCGATCGGAGAGCGATACGGACGGTGAAGATGCTGCTGATTGCGACGATGCACAAGGCGGCGAATACCAGTGTCGACCCTGGCTCTTCGAACCCGGAGACGCCTCCCGTCATCCGGCCGATGACGATGCCAATCGCCGGAAGGACGATGATGGACGACAGTCCGGCGGGCGCGAACCATAGCGGCACGTCGTTCAGGCGATGCGCGTTCACTCCAAGAGCGTACTAAAGTTGGGGCACGGCCCATATTCCGCACGCTACGAGCGGTTCGACGGCGGGGGCAAGCGGTGGCAGCTGGCGGTGTGAGCGGCGGATCCCACTGTCATCCTGAACGCAGTGAAGGATCCCTCCGGATCCGAGAACCAGGCCGCGATCAGATCCGATGCAGACGTGATACCGCTTCCGTTGTGACATCGGAGAGATTCTTCACTGCGTTCAGAATGACATTTGGTGGAAGGCTGTGAGTGCAATAAGAGTGGCGGGCGCATGTCGCGCCCGCCATCCCTAATTCCCAACGACTAACGACCAACCCCTACCGCTACGGCGCCTCGATCGCTTCGCGCATCGATGCGGTGACGTATTTGTCGTGGCCGCGGTAGGTCGCCGCTTCCAGCGTGCGGAGGTACTTCGTGAGCTGCGCTTGGCGTAGCTCCTTCAGGCCTTCCTTGCCCTTCTCGACGGTGTCACCGAGGGCGAGGATCAGCGCTTCGCGCATCGGCTTGTCGCGCTTGAGATCGGCGGCCATCATGATCTCGCCGCGCTCCACCCAGGTGCGCACGTTGCGGTGGTTCTTGTCGCCGCCGTTCAGCAGGTAGTGGCGCAGGTGCTCGATGCCGTAGGCGAGATGGCGACGCAGATCGTTCGCGGCGAAGTCGAACAGCTGGCGGTCCGCCTGCGAGCGGCCGATCTTCTCGCCGTGCTCGCACAGCGCCAGCAGGAACGACGTGCGGATGATGTTCTGGTAGACGACGAGCTCCGTGAACTTGAAGGATGCGTACACCGTGCGGTTGAAGAACGTCGGCGATTGCACGCCGAGGCCGCCGCCGTTGGCCAGCGCGCGCTTCCGGAACGCCTCGACGTGCCGCGCCTGATCGTAGACCTGCGTGCCGAGGTAGAGCTTCACCTCGTGGTAGCCGTACGAGATCTCCTTCAGCCAGCCGAGCATCACCTGCATCGAGTTGTACTGCTGCTCCGAGAAGTTGGAAACGATCTGGTCGATCGCCGCCTCGATGTGATCGGCGAGCGGCTCGATGCTCCCCCACGACACTTCGGTCGCGGGCTTCCACTGCTCCTTGATCGCCAGCTCATAGAGGTCGGCGGCGTTGTCGGCCCAGACTTCGATCTTGTCGTAGATGGTGTAGGGCGCCGGCAGTCCGGTGTCCTTCGACGGCCAAGCGCCTCGCGGCGTGTCGTTCTCGTAGGGCCAGTGGTCGGGCGCCCACGCATACGATCCCGCGTCGGCGAGTCGCAGTGTGAAGCCTTCTTTGCCGATGACGGGCTTCGGCGGGCGCTCCGTCGGCACCTTCGCCCAGCTCATGTCGAGCGACGGCGGTGTAAGAATGCCGGGGATCGCCGGCGCGACGGGCTCTTGCATTTGCGCTTCTTCGGACATCTAGACGTTCCTTCTATGTTGGGTGTGGCGCGTCACGCGCACCTCACCCCCGGCCTTCTCACCTGCGGCGAGTCTTCAACGGCCACCCCCTCTCCACACTGTGAAGTGGGGATCGTCCGGGGATCCTCATGTTGTTCGTGGGCAGATCGTTGACCGCAGGTTGATCCCGCGCTCAGCTACGGGCGCGGCCAATCCAACCTCTAACATCTAACATCCAACATCAATTCTTCGGCGGGTCGAGGAGCATCGCCATGAAGGGGTTCATGCGCTGGCGGCGATCGCCGAGGCCGACGACGTCGATCCGGTGCATGTACTCGTTCACCTGACGCTTGCGGATCGCCAGCAGCTTGCCGTAGCCCTCGCGGAGCTGCGTCTCGTTGGTGCCGCCGCCCAGCAGGATCGCCAGCGCCTCGCCCGTCTCGCCGCCGCCCGTCAGTCCTGCCTGCGTCGAGCCGG
>JBBQVO010000262.1:0-3576 GCA_038211505.1 Dehalococcoidia bacterium
TCACTCGCCGATCGTTGTCTCCACCCGAAACGGGCAGGGAAAGCGTGAGCTTGCGGAGCCAGTGGGAGTGGGGGTCGAAGTGGGCGACAACACTGTGATCTACGGTGATCCAGCCCTCCGCGCAGCGATCCCGCCACGCAACTCCGCGCGGAGCGGCGTTCGTCACGTCCAAGCGGACACGGCCGCGGACCGAATCCGCGAAGCTCTCGTGCACCAACTGTCGTACCTTCGTCCACCGCATTAGGTTCATACTATCTCTCGGATAGGCGTCCGTGTGGCATCGGTCGCTCGCCTGGGAAGGTACGAACAGTGGTGACGTATCACGAAGATGCGGATGTCCTCTACGTTGGACTCGTCGAGGGCGATCCTCCAGTGGCGCGCACCGCGACGCTCGACGATCTCCGCATGATCGACTACTCCTCCGACGGTGGCGTGCTGGGCATCGAGTTCGATGCCACCGTCGGCATCGACCTGCGCGACATTCCATTTCGTGAAACCGTCGAGCGACTGATCGGCGAGAGCGGCTTCTCGATTAAGATCCTCGCCTAGATGCGGCCCCGCAGCGGACAGCCGGGGGCGGCTATCCTACGCGGGTTGTGGTTCGGTGCGGTGTGTGCGCGGCGGTGCCGTACGATCGGCGATCAACATCGCCACGCTGATCCGGCCGTGATACGCTGGGCGCGATCATGGAGGATCGCGCAGCATGAGCGCTCGTCAGATCGGACGGCCGAACGCCACCTCGCAGGCGCGCCTCCAACTCGTCCTGATCCTCCTTGCCGCCTGGGATCTGCTCGCTTTCTTCCTCGAACTGACGAACACGCGGCTGCTGAAGATCGGCGGCATCGACGGCGTGCTCGGCGCGCGCTCCGTCAGCGGCACGCTGGCCGTGCTCGCCATCGCCTACATCTACGCCGCGCGCAACCCGATGCGCCATCGCGTCATCCTCTGGATGGCGACCCTCGAGCAGTTCATCGCGCTCTTCACATGCACCTTCCACTGGGCGCGCGGCGATGTCGGCGCCGGTGAGGTGCTGGTGCCGATCGTCGCCGCGGCGCTGCTGCTCGTGCTCCTGCTGACGAATCTGCCGCGCCAGACTGATACGATCTGAGCATGAGCCAGCAGCAGCCGCCGTCGCAGCCGCCCTCATCGTCATCGCCGGGCGAAGCCGAGCATGCTGCCGCGCCGCAAAACGCCGTCGCCGTGATCAGCGCCTACGGCGCCTTCCGCGTGCTGCTGATCCTGCTCGCGGTCTGGACGTTCTTCGAGGGCTTCGCGCTCTTTACCGGCGGCATCAGCGGCCTGCAGTTCGCGGGCGGCGGCGATCATACCGCCTCGCGCGTCGTCGGGGCGCAGATGCTGGTGTTCGTGCCGGTGTACGCGCTGCTGGCGTGGAATCGCGATCGCTATCGGCTGCTGATCTGGGTGCCGTACGGCGCGCAGGTAGCGGTGATCCTGCCGACGGCGTGGAGCGTGCTGCACGGCGACTTCGACAGCGTGCTGCTGCTGATCGTGTCGATCATCTTCTTCGCGCTGCTCTTCTACTTCTGGTGGCACAGCCATCCCCTCGACTTCTTCGCCGAGGATGATGTCGATGACGACGCACTCGAAGACGAGGATGAAGACGACGATGACGATTCCGCCGCGCCCGCGAGAGGCGCGCGCGCAACGTCGTCACAGCCGACCCCGTCACGCGCACGCGATCTGCCGAAGCGTGGCCGCTTCCGCCGCCGTGGCTAACGGGCGGGCGGCGCGATCACGACGACCGTCGTCGAAACAACGAATGTCATTCTGAACGCAGTGAAGAATCTCTCCGACATCGCGACGGAAGCAGAACTACGTCCGCGTCGGATCTAAAACGCCGCCTCCTTCTCGGGTACGGAGAGATTCTTCACTGCGTTCAGAATGACAATTTAGAACCGGCGCGAGGAAGCGCCTCGTTTGGCGCGGCACTGCGGCTCTCCGACGCGGGCGGCCACATCGGGCGGCCCCTACAGATCGTTAGCCAGTTCGTCACAACGTCTCAGAATGACAGTACCGGCGTTCAGATTGACTGTACGGCAGCAACTGGCCGGGCCTTCCCCACCCCTTCTGTGCTCTCTGTGTCCTCTGTGGATCCCCCTGAGCCGAGGCCACGGGATCCTAATCGAGCACGGCCGGCGCGACGGCGCCGACGGCCGCCACCTCCGACTCGATCGCCGTCGTCTTGCGGCCGCGAACCATGGTCGCGGCGGCGGCTCGGTCGTTGATCAGCAGCGCCACGCCGGAGCCGACGAAGGCGATGATCGTGAGGACGATGAAGACGTCCTGGAACGAGCCGATCGATGCGGCGTGGCTGGCGGGATTGCGCAGATCGATCGCGTTGTGCGACAAGCGGCTCGTGAGTATCGACGCCGCGACGGCGACGCCGAGGCTCGATCCCACCTGGCTCGTCGCGTTGTACACCGCCGTCGCGCGGCCGGTCAGCGCCGGCGACACCGTCGCGTACGTGGCGGCCTGCAGCGGCACGAGGATCAGTCCGAAGCCGAGGCCGCGGACGAGCATCAACCCGCGCAGCAGCCACAAGTTTGTGCCGAGATCGACGCGGGCGAGCGCCAGCGTCGTGAACGCCGTGAGGATCAGACCCGTGAGGATCATCCGCCGCGGACCGATGATGCCGTATACACGGCTCGCCGGTTGGGCCATGAACATCACGCCGAGCGCCATCGGGAACGTCGTCAGCCCGGACTCCAACGCCGACAATCCGCGCGCCGCCTGCAGCTCGTACGTCAGCAGGAAGATCATCGCGCCAAAGCTGAAGTTCGTCACGATCCATGACAGGTTGCAGGCGCGGAACAGCGAGTTGCGGAGGATCCGCACATCGAGCATCGGCTCCTTCGTCCGCAGTTCGACAACCGCGAACGAGATCACGAGCGCGATGCCGCCGAAAAGAAACGCAAGCACCCGCCCATCGCCGAAGCCGCGATCACCGGCCTGCGCCAGCGCGTAGAGGATCGACGCGAGACCGGCCGCCGAGAGCAGGAAGCCGGGCGGATCGAAGCGGCCGGGGTTCGGCTCCGTGTGCTCGCGCAGGTACAGCGCCGAGATGACGATGGCGGCGATGCCGATCGGCACGTTAACGAGAAAGATCCACTCCCACGACGCGTACTTCAGCAGCAGCCCGCCGATCACGGGGCCGCTGGCGGGGGCGACGGCCGCCGGCACCACCATGATGCCCGCCGCCTTCGAGCGCTCCTCCGGCGGGAAGGCGCGCCAGAGCGTCGTGAACGCCACCGGTGACAGCATGCCGCCGCCGACGCCCTGCAGGATGCGAAAGGCGACCAGCGATTCGATGTTCCAGGCGAACGCGCACAGCAGCGAGCTCGTCGTGAACACACTGAGGGCGAACATGAAGACTTTCTTCGTGCCGAAGCGATCGCCCGCCCAGCCGCTGATCGGGATGAAGACGGCGAGGCTCAGCAAGTAGCCCGTGATCACCCACTGGATCGTGCTCGCCGACGACACCTGAAAGTCGCGCCCCAGCGTCGGGATGGCGACGTTGACGACCGTCGAGTCGAGCAGCTCCATAAAGATCGCGAA
>JBBQVO010000263.1:0-3564 GCA_038211505.1 Dehalococcoidia bacterium
AGCACCTCGGCGTGACGCAGCGTGATCGTCGCGCCGCGCTCGCCCGTGATGTTGATACGCACGCGGCCGGCGATGTTCTGGCCGAAGTCGACGATCGTCCGCCCGCTCGGTGA
Source organism: Dehalococcoidia bacterium (assembly GCA_038211505.1). Lineage (GTDB taxonomy): Bacteria > Chloroflexota > Dehalococcoidia > DSTF01 > JACRBR01 > JBBQVO01. The sequence continues at coordinate 114 of JBBQVO010000263.1, forward strand.
CGTGATGATCTCGACCGGCGCCAGCGTCTCCTGACGTCGCACGGGCGGCCCCGGCGGCGCGACGAGCGTCGTAAGATCTCGCTCGACGACGCGTACGCCGTGCCACGCCGCATCGTCGAAGCCGGCCCGCGACCAACCGCCCTGTTCGAGGCGTGCGTCGTAGGTCTCGCCTTCGTAGATGCCGGTGGCGACGATCGGCCCCGTCGCGGCGCGCCACGACTCATCCGTCACGATCGTTTCCGTCATGCCGTCGGCGTACGTGATCTCGAGTTGAGCGAGCAGCGCCAGCCGATCGCCGTAGAGGTTGCGGCCGGCGACGCCGGGGAATCCGAGCTGTCCGCGATACCATCCGTCGCCGATCATCGCGCCGATTGCGTTCGCGCCTTCGCCCAGCATCGATGTCACATCAAACGTCTGATAACGCAGACGGTGCGCGTAGCTGCTCCAGCCCGGCGCCAGCACGTGGTCACCGACGCGCTCGCCGTTCAGCTCCATCTCGTACACTCCGAGCGCCGTCACGTAGAGCCGCGCGCTCGCGATGTTCGAGCGCAGGCTAAACTCGCGTCGCAGCAGCGGCGACGGCTGGATGCCGGACGTATCCTCATCCCAGTCCGGCGTGACAAATCGCGCCGACCAATCGGACGGATCGAAGAGACCGGCTTCGACGACGGCGAAGTCACTCCACGGCGAGACATCGCCGCCGAAGGTCCAGACGCGCACGCGTACGTGCTCGCGTTCGCGCGATCGCAATGCCGCGCCCGGCCACGGCACGAGCACCGATGCGTCGGACTCTATCCGTCCGCTCGTCCAGACGACGTCGCCAGCATCATCGTGCGATTCGATCTCGTACGCCGACTGGACCCAGGCATCCGGCGCATCCTCGATGCGCCACGTCAGACGCGGGCGGGTAACGCCGATGCCGATCGACTCGCGAAGATGCTCGAACGGCGGGGGCGTGACGCGCATAGTTTGCGGGGCTACTCCTGCCACAGCTTCGACGATTTCTTCATGAACCGCAGCATCATCAGCATCGATGCGACGTCCTCGGTCGCGCCCGGCTCGCGCAGGATGCTCTCGTACCAGAAGTACTCCGTCTGGGGCGTCTGGCCGACGGCGGCGATGCGACCGGAGACGTCGTAGTCGTGCTCGATGAACACCGGCCCGTTGATGTGCCGCACCTCGATCGCGCCATACAAGCCGACAGCGCCGGGACGCAGCTCCATGCCGTCCTGCAGCCGCACCATCGCGTGCACCACCAACCCCGGATTGGCGATCGCGCCGCCCCACGGCGACGCGCCCTCGTACCAATCAAGCGGTTCTGTGATCACAGCGACGCGCGGATCAGCATCGGCGTGCGTGATGCGGGTGCGCTGCGGCGCGATCTCGCTGCCCGCAACGAGATCGCTGAGGATACGCGGCTCGCCGGCGTCGCGCGGCTGGGCGAGCTTCTGTCGCAGCATCGATGGCGCCGACGCGTCACCCACGGACGCCGTGCCTTCGAGCACGAGTGTCCCGTCGTCGCGCTCCATCCAAGCGCGCACCTGCTCGCCGCCCGCAGACGCCGGTGTCTGAGCGAAGGCGCGCACACGCTCGCCGTCCGTCGTCGCGTTGCGAAAGTACGTCGAGAGGCTGCCCGTCTCGAACCAGCGCTGGCCGAAGGCACGCAGCATCAGTGGCGGGAACTGCTCCATGTGGATCGAGCCGGCGACGGTGCCGCCGCGAAAGCCGAGCTTCTGCGCCGTCGCGTCGTCGTGAATGCTACCGCGCACATTTGCCGCAAGATTTCGCGGCGCGCGCAGCGGCCCCACCAGCACGCCGTCCCGCTCGACGATCTCAGCCGCTTCGGTACTCGTTGTCATCTCATGACCTCCGGGTGTCCGCAGTACGTCGGTACGACAGCATAGATCGTCGCGCCCGCGTCGTGGCGCTCCGGCTCTGCAGCCCGCGGCCTCACGACCAGACCGGCTCGCCGCTGCCGAGCGGCGCGGTCGGTGTTGCCCAATGCGGATGCGTCTCGGACATCGCCAGCGCCGGACGCAGGTAACGCATCCGGCCGAAGCCGGTGTCGCACTCCTCCATCGCGTCTGCGGGCAGCGACGTCTCCACCGCCGCCGCAGGATCGAGATCGCAGCCGAGACGCTGGTACCACATGCTCGTCTGCGCAAGGGAAACCCGCACCAACCACGAGCCGCCTTCGGTCGCGCGGCGGCGCAGCGCGATCATCGCGCCGAGGGCGCCGAAGTAGCCGGTCGTGTAGTCGTTCATTGCTGCCGGCGCGAGCCGCGGCCGATCGCCGCCCTGCACGATCGCAACGCCCGTCGTCGCCTGCGCCAGTTGCTCCCATCCCGGACGCCCTCGCCATGGCCCCTCGTGGCCAAACGCGTTTTCGGAGACGTAGATGATGCCCGGGCGCAGCTCGGCCAACGCCTGCGGCCCCAAGCCGCGCCGATCGAGTGACCCGAGCTGAAGCCCTGCGAGAAGACGTCAGCGCCACGAACGAGATCGCGCAGCGTGTCCGCCTGCCCCGCATCGTTGAGATCGATATACGCCTGGCGCTTGCCGTGACCGGTATCCATCTCGAACATCTCGAACGTCGGCAGGTGCCGTGCGGCGATGTGCAGGACGTCCGCGCCATGCTCGGCCAGTGTGCGCGCCACCGTCGGCCCCGCAAGCACGCGCGTCAGGTCGAGTACGCGGACGCCGCTCAACGGGCGATCGCCTTCCGGCAACGACTGGGGCGGCGTATCGCCGATCTTCGTGACCTCGACGACGGGTTTGCCGGCGAGCAGAATGCCCTGCGGATGCGCGGCCCACTCCGCGGTCGTGCGGCAGACGGCCGCGCAGAGGCCCTGCGCCGCCAGCGCGTCCTCCAGTTCAAATGCATCGCGCTCCCGCGTCGCGGAGCCGATCTGCTCGCCGGTCGCGGCGCCATCGAGCCCCAGCTCCGCCAGCGTGCCCGCGGTGTGGGTGAAGCTGCTATGCAACTGAATGTGCCGGTCATCTCGGCACCGCCAGATCGCCGTCAGCGGATGCACCGGCCGCTGAACGGCAAGCGCTTCATGGTTGAGCCGCAGGAGCGCGTAGCTGCGCAGCGACGCGGCGGCGTGGCGCACGTCCACTGCGGTCGATTGTCGCCGCCCGCCGCGCATCCGCCAGAGGCGATCCGCCTCCTGCCCAAGGAGCGCCAGCGCCGCCGCCGCACCCTCGCCAAGATGCAGCGGCGTCGGCAAGACGGGATCTGAGCCCGTGATTGTGACGTCGGTGTCGGGCGAGAGTTCGAGGCCGGCGAGGCGAGCGGCGCGTTCGATGTCGGTTCGCTGCATCCGTGTCTCTCGAGGCATGACACGGCCAGTCTATTCGACCGCCGGAATCGAAGCCGGTGCCCGGCGGTTGACAGGCCGCTGCTCGATCAGCATAATGTCGATTAAGTTGATAGATTTCATCATCTATC
>JBBQVO010000264.1:0-3552 GCA_038211505.1 Dehalococcoidia bacterium
GGACACCGTGAAACCGGGCATCAGAGCGAAGTTCGAGGAGATGCGCCGGGCCGGCATCCGCACGGTGATGATCACCGGCGACAACAAACTGACTGCCGCGACGATTGCTGCCGAAGCCGGTGTCGATGACTTCGTCGCGGAGGCGCGTCCCGAGGACAAGATGCAGCTGATCCGCGACGAGCAGGCAAAGGGCCGCCTCGTCGCGATGACCGGCGACGGCACGAACGACGCGCCCGCGTTGGCCCAGGCCGATGTCGGCGTGGCGATGAACAGCGGCACTGCCGCGGCCAAGGAAGCCGCGAACATGGTCGATTTGGACTCCGATCCGACGAAGCTCGTCGAAGTCGTCGCGGTCGGTAAGCAGATGCTGATGACGCGCGGCGCACTGACGACCTTCAGCGTCGCGAACGACGTCTCGAAGTACTTCGCCATCATCCCGGCGATGTTCGTCGGCATTTACCCGCAGCTCAACGAGATGAACGTCATGCGCCTCTCGACGCCGGAGAGCGCGATCCTCTCAGCGGTGATCTTCAACGCGTTGATCATCATTGCGCTCGTGCCGCTCGCGCTGCGCGGCGTGACGTATCGCGCCGCGCCGGCCGCACAGATCCTGCGCGGCAACCTGCTGATTTATGGCGTCGGAGGGCTGGTCGCGCCGTTCGTCGGCATCAAGATGATCGACTTGTTGCTCGTGCTGCTGCACCTGAATTAGGAGAGACGCGCGGTAGCGATCGTCAGCGAACGGCGGTCGCGCACGCCGGGGAACATCGCGCGACACCGAACACCGGAGCTGACGCTCCTTCGCTACGACAGGGATCGGAGATCAACGGCGATGACGATGCGGAACACACTTAAGGACTTGCGGACGGCGGTAATCGCGTTTGTGGTGATCAGCGCCGTCACCGGGCTGGCGTACCCGTACGCAATCACCGGCATCGCACAAGCCGTCTTCAACCGGCAGGCCAACGGCAGCTTGATCAAGAACGGCGGCGGGGCCGCGGTCGGCTCGTCGCTGGTCGGGCAGAACTTTGCCGGCGCGGCGTACTTCCACCCGCGCCCGTCCGCAGCGGGAGCGGACGGCTACGACGGGAGTGCATCGTCCGGCTCGAACCTCGGACCATCGAGCCAGGTGCTGGCGACGCGCGTTGCGGGCGATGTTGCGACGGTGCGGCACGACAACGCGCTCGCAGCCGACGCCAAGGTGCCAGTCGATGCCGTCACAACGTCTGGGAGCGGACTCGATCCGCACATCACGCCCGCGCATGCGGAGATCCAGATCGCGCGCGTCGCGAAGGAGCGCGGTCTTACGGAGGCCAAGGTACGCGCGCTGGTTCAGCAGTACACCGACGGCTCGACACTTGGCGTGCTCGGCGAGGCGCGGGTCAACGTGCTGAAGCTGAACCTGGCACTCGATGCTGCAACGGGGCGTTAAGGACATAGACTGCGGAAATGACCATGAACGTCGCGAGTAGTGAAGTCCTGATCGTCGCCCGCGAAGATGCGCTTATACAGCTCACACTCGCGTTCAGGGGCACTCCCTATGACGTCACAGCCGTCGAGCCGGTGTCGTTGCTGCGCGGGGCGAGGCGAGTCGCGGAGCGCCACCCGGCCGCCATGGTGGTCGCGCTCGACGGCAGCGAGAACGTCAGCGACATCCGCGCGCTACTCGCCGCATCGCCCGACACTTGCTTCGTGTTGCTTGTTCCGGAGATGCCGCCGCGCGCGGCGATGGCGCGTCTGGCGAAGATGTTCAGGGCGGCGATCTTGTCCGCGCGCGAGCCGCCGATCGTGGTCGTTGCGACGATGATCGCGCTGCTCAGCAGCCGTTCCCTACCGACCGCCGGCGAGGCTTTGTGACAGAGGCCGATCGCGCCGGTGCCGACGCCATGCTCAGGTGGGCACAGCGCATCGAGCGCGAGGCGTCAGGGCGCGGGCGTCTGCGCATCTTCCTAGGCGCCTTCCCCGGGGTCGGCAAGACGTACGCGATGCTCAACGAAGCCCATCGCCGGCGTAGCTACCACGAAGACGTTGTCGTCGGTTTCGTCGAGACGCACGGCCGCAAGGCGACTGAGGCCCAGATCGAAGGACTCGAGGTCATTCCGCCTAAGCGCATCGAATATAACGCCGTCATCATCGAGGAGCTGGACGTGGAGTCCGCGCTGCGGCGCCGTCCGGCGGTTTGCCTGATCGACGAACTCGCGCACACGAACGCGCCCGGCTCCGAGCGCGAGAAGCGCTACGAAGATGTCGAGATGATCCTTGATGCAGGCATCGACGTTGTCACAACGCTGAATATCCAGCACATCGAGAGTCTGAACGACCGCGTGCAGGCGCTGACTGGCGTGCGTGTGCGAGAGACGATCCCGGACCGCATCGTCGACGACGCCGACGAGATCATCCTCATCGACCTGACGCCGCAAGGAGCGCGCGCCCGGATGGAGCACGGTCATATCTACTCGCCGACACAGGCCGCTGCGGCGCTCGAGAACTTCTTCAAGCTCGAAAATCTGACCGCGCTACGCGAGCTCGCCTTACGCCGCACTGCGCGGGAAGTTGACGAGCAACTCGATGAATACATGCGAGAATCGGCAAAGCAGCGCGTTGAAGTCGAAGAGCACGTACTGGTCTTCATCGACGCCACGCCGTTCTCGCGCACGCTGATCCGGCGCGGCTGGCGTATCGCCCAGGGGCTGCGAGCCGAGCTGCTCGTCGCGTATCTCCGGCGTGAGATGGGTGAGCAACAGCAGGCGCAGCTCGCACGCACGCTGGAATTGGCGGAGGACCTGAACGCACGCGTCTGTCCGATGGATGGCGAGGACGAAGGCGCGGCGCTGGAAGGCTTCATCGCCGCTGAAGGAGTGAATCACCTCGTGCTCAATCATCGACGGCGCGGCGGCATCGCCAGGCTGCTCAAGCGGTCGCTGGCCGACCATCTCATGCTGACGCTCCCCACGCTCGACGTACACTTGGTGGCCGAACGCTAGCTCGGCCGCGAGATGGCTGTCGTTCGGGCGCATACGACGCAATCGTAGTGTGCCAGCCGCGCCATTCGGTGTGGCTGGCAAGTCGAGCCTGCGAGCTCCGTTCGAGATCCATAGCGCGCCGTTGATAGAGTAATCTAGGGCGGATGACCAAGGCCGACCGTGGACGGCAGAGAGGCGAGCCGGTGACGCATCACGACGGCATCCTAGACCTACTTGAGGCCAAGGGTTTTGATCGCTCGAAAGCCTTCCGATTGGTGAGACACGCGGGCGGAGACGTCCCCGACGTTTATCCGCGCGGATTCATCGAAACCTACCAGGCGTTTCAAGTCCTCCCATGGTTTCACAACTTGGACTGCATTGTGAGCTTCGTCGGCCTGTCCGGCAACGCGGCGCTCTTTCTCGGCGTGTACGACGTTCTCGGAGTCAGGTCGGGGGATGAAGGACGCAGTCGACCGAACTGCCCGAAGGAACCGTGGACAGTCGCCAACTACTTCTACCTCCTCAGAAGGGCCGCCGGATTCGGAGACCTCGAGGGCCGGACTATCATCGACTGGGGACGAGGTGCGCG
>JBBQVO010000265.1:0-3534 GCA_038211505.1 Dehalococcoidia bacterium
GCGGCCGGAAGCGTACCTCGACGCCGATGTCCGAGCGTCGATTTCTGGTCTCGCGCTGACGCCTGCGGCAGTGCTGGATCCCGCGCTTGGTCGCCTGGAAGCGGATCTCCGCAGCGGCGCGTGGCGCCGCCGCCACGCGAACCTGCTGGAGCTGGAGGAGATGGATCTCGGCTACTACGCGATCGTCGGTCGCGCGCGTTCAACGTTACCCAGGACGCATCGCTCGGCGATTGACGAATGACAGGCAGCGATCGCGGAACCGCACCGTTCCCCGCCGCGTCGGAGGTGGGCGAGCACGCGAACCCGCATGCGCTATCAGTGCTCGATCACGGAACCACGGTGAACGTGCCGAAGGCCTTCTTCGTCCAATGCACGAGCCCGGTTTCTACGATGTTGTCGACGAAGACGTAGGTGCCGGGTGTCATCGTAACGGTGACCGACTCCGACTTTCCGACCGCGAGGATGCCGCCTTCGCCCGGTGATGTGACGCCGGGCCCCGACTCGTTGAGCGACTTGTCCTTCGCGAGTGGCAGCGCGTCGGGCGCGATGCTGGTCTTCAGGATGATGAACTCGTGGCGGTTCGAGGGGCCGGCATTCTTGATGTTGAAGGTGACAGCCCCAGCCTTCGCCGTCGCCACGTTCGGGACGATCGACCACTCGCTCAGCGTCACATCGACGACCGCCGCGGTCTTGCCCGGCGCAAGCGTCGGCGCCGGAGCGGCAACTGAGCCTCCCGCATCATCCGATTCGGCGAGCGTTGCCGCTGACGGGCTCTTCGCCAGCCCCGTCGCCGACGCGACGATCATGATCGTGATCGTCAGCGCGACGGCAGCGGCGACACCTCCGACTCCGATCGCGCGCTCGCGGCTCGTCGTTTCGGCCTCCTCGACCGTCTCGGGCCGCCTCGGGCTGTCGCTGGGTTCGTCGACGCTGTCGCGGTCCTCGTCGACTATTTCGTCTTCCTTCGTCACCATCAGGTAGATGACGGCGGCGAGAATCAAGGCGAGGAAGATCAGGCTGGTGGCGGTCGATCCCAACCCAAGTCCGCCATCCACAGTGTCCTGCGACAGATAGTCGCCGATCGACGCGCCCAACGGCCGCGTGATGACGTATGCGGCCCAGAACGTCGCAACCGCATCCGCTTTCAGTCCGAAGCGAGCGATGGCGATGACGCCGATGATGCCGGTGAAGAGGAACAGGGAGTTCAGGTAGCCGATGTTGAACTGCTCCGCCACGAGATCGCCGGCGGCCGTGCCGAGCGCGAACGTGAAGAGGATCGCCAGCCAGTAGAAGCCTTCGCGCTTCGTCGTATAGATCGTGTGGATCGAGAGCGTCTTCTCGCTCGCGTACCAGGCGGCGAAAACGGCCGCCAGCGCGATGGCGAAGATCACGGTCGTGACTTCAAGCGCGACCCCGAAGTTGTCCGTGAGGTTGTCGGTGATCAGCGTGCCGACGACGCTGATCAAGACGACGGCGACCCAGTAGATGATCGGAACGTAACGCCGCGCCTTGAACTGGATCACCAGCGCCGCCACGAGGAGCGCGCCGACCGCATACGTCGTGTTCGTCAATCCGAACCCGAGCGTGCCGTTCAGGTAGTCCGCGGCGGTCTCGCCCACGGTCGTGCAGAGGATCTTGATGATCCAGAAGTAGATCGTGATCTCCGGTACCTTGTTGAGCATCGGTCCCGAACCGAACGCGCCCGCAAACGACTGCTTCGCCATCCTCGATGAGGTCACTCGTAAGTTCTCCTTGCTGATCGCGCGGCCACGATGGCTGACCCGATCGTCAAACGCGCCAAGCAGCATCATGCCGATGAGCGATTGGAGAGAGGTGGGAACGCGATGAGAACGTGGCAATGCGGCCGCGCGCGTCAAGAGAACGATCAAGCTGTCATCTCGGTGTGGCGGACACTACGCCCAGGTGCAAATTGTCATTCTGAGCGAAGCGAAGAATCTCTCCGGGATCCGAGAACCAAGCCGCTCTACCCAATACAGACGTATTGCTGCTGCTGGCGTGACATCTGAGAGATTCTTCGCTTCGCTCAAAATGACACGCCGGCCGCCGCACAGAGTCAGCCGAGGCCCGCCCTCGACGATATTTGCCGCTCGCGCACCGCTCGCGAATACTCCCCGTACACACACGGCGAAAGGATCGACGATGCGGCATAAGGTGCGGCTTGAGGGCGTCGTAACGCCGGACGATATGAGGGCGCAGTACGTGCACCTGCCGTTCGAGGTGCCGGCGGGCGCGCGGCGCATCGACGTCAACTACTACTACGAGAATCAGGTCGTCGGCGCGCAGGAATTCAACCCCGGCAACAACATCGACATCGGCGTCTTCGATGTCCGCGGCACGGAGTTCCTCACCGGCGGCTTCCGCGGCTGGAGCGGCGGCGCGCGCAGCAGCTTTCACATCACGCCCGAGTCAGCGACGCCAGGCTACCTGCGCGGGCCCGTGCAGGCGGGCGAATGGAACATCATCTTCGGCTGCACGAAGATCGACGCGCCTACGGTGCGCTATCGCGTCAACATCGAGATGGAGATCGATACACAGGCCGCCGAAGATGCCGCGCTCGATATGCCGGTGCCTGGCGGCGGCGTACTCGCGTCCGCGAGCATCCCCGCGAGCAATGGCGCCGGCAAGTGGTACCGCGGCGATCTGCACGCGCACAGCGAACACAGCGACGGCGCGAACAGCGTCGAAGAGATCGTCGAGTACACGCGCCAGATCGGCCTCGACTACTTCGCGCTGACCGATCACAACACGATCAGTCACTGGGACGAGCTGGCGCGGGTGCACGATCGTTCGGTCGCGCGCGCCGCCAGGTACCCGCTGCTGATCGCCGGCGAAGAGATCACGATGCACGGCGGCCACGCCAACGTCTGGGGCCTCGACGGCTGGATCGATTTCCGCGGCAGCGACAGCGATCGCGTCCAACAGCTGATCGAGAACGCGAACCAGCGCGGCTCGATGTTCTCGATCAATCATCCGGACTCGCCGATCCCGTGGATGCACAACGGCCTGAAGTCGTATCAGGCGGTCGAGGTGTGGAACGCACCGTGGCGCTACTTCAACGAGCCGGCGCTGCAACGCTGGCAGGATCACCTCAACGAAGGCCTGCGCATGATCGCCGTCGGCGGCAGCGATTCGCACTGCATCCCGCCGGCGACGATGACGCAGCCGAACGGCCCCGGCGAGCCCTGCACGTGGGTGTACGTCGAGGGCGCTTTGACGCAGCGTGCGGTGCTCGAAGCGATCGAGCGCGGTCGCGTCTTCATCTCGGAAGCCCCGAACGGCCCCATGATCGACGTGCGCGCCGACGCCGACGGCGATGGCGTGTTCGAGGCGATGGCCGGCGACCGCATCGATGTCAACGACGGCGCGACCGTGATGTTCCACGTGAAATATCGTGGCCCCGACGGCAAGCATCTGCGCTGCTACAGCAAGCGCGGTCTCGTGCACGAGATCACACCCGACGTAGAGGAGTACGACGGCGAGTTCGAGCTCCGCTGCGAGGGCGACGACTACATG
>JBBQVO010000266.1:0-3529 GCA_038211505.1 Dehalococcoidia bacterium
TCAACTCGTCCCAAGTGAATGTTCGGCTGGCAAGGACTTCGCCGTTGTCTCGACGCACCTCCCAAGTGCGTGTTCCTTTGAACCGTATCTCGACCTCTTTCTGCGTTTTGCCTGGCTCGATTGCGGCGCCGATCTGCGATCCGTCGCGGAACGTCAGCACGGCGGCACTCGTTCGGTTCTCGACTCTGATCGGTTGACCGGGATCACAGGCGGCGGCGCTGATGCTGAACACGACGAGCGCCGCGACGAGAACGATGTGGCGCAACGGCATTCTCGCTCGATTGGCCATCAAGTGCGCTCCAGTTCGCCGCTACGCATCCGACGACTGACGCAGGCGCGACTCTTGTTCGGTGCGGCGGTGTTGGTAGTCGTCGCTTTCGCGGCTGTCGCCGAATTTGCCGTCGCGCCACTCGAGCGCCGCTTTCAGGCCCTGCGTCATCGCCAGGCGGCCGAACTCCCGGACGGCGGGGGCCTGGTGGGCGCGGCCGTCGTTCTCGGCGGCAAGACGCTGCAGCGTGCGCGCGCCCATCAACTCGAGCGCGACGTTGACGATGCGCTTGTTCGGCGAGAGCAGCTCGACGTCGATCTTCTCCATCTTCGAGGCGATCGCTTCGACTTCAGCTTCGAGCGCATCGGGCGGGACGGATTTGAGGACGAGGCCGATTTCGGCCGCCTTGCGGCCGCTGACGCTGTCGCCGGTGAGCAGGAAGTATTTGGCCCACTGCGGGCCGACGAGGTACGTCCACATGTGCGCGGGCGGCGAGCCCATGGCGCGCACGGGCGGGAAGCCGATGACGGCGTCGTCGGCGGCGATGACGATGTCGCAGAGCAGCGCGAGATCGGTGCCGCCGGCGAGGCAGTAGCCGTGCACCTGCGCGATGACGGGTTTGTGCATATCCCAGATCGCCAGCCGATCGCGCTGCTGCCGCTCGAGCTGCCAAACGTCGTCGTCGTACGACGACATGCCGCGATAGACGTTCGTGTAGCGCTCGTCGGCGGCCGCCGGCTCGCGCTTTTGCGGCGGCGACTGCATCGGCGTCAGGTCGTAGCCGGCGCAGAAGGCGCGACCGGCGGCGCGGAGGATGACGACGTGCACCTGGGCGTCGTTGTCGGCCTCCCAGAGCGCGGCCGAGAGCTCGCGCTGGAGCTTGCCGGAGAGCGCGTTGAGCTTCTCGGGGCGGTTGAGGGTGATGCGGGCTTTGCCGCCGTCTTTGTCGTAGAGGATCGTCTCGAAGTCCATCTTGCGCCTCGCGGGTTATGAGGGGAACCACCCCGCCTCTCGCTGTTCGTGGGGGCGATGCAGATTTCACAGATTACACAGATTTTTGGTGGCTTGATATGCGGGATTCGATTGGCCGCGCGGTTGAAACGGGGAACCACGGATTCCACGGATTGCGCGGAATATTTTGGGTGCGTTACGGAGGACTCGCCGTGGGGATGGGAATATTTCTGCCTCAGGTTCTTCCGTCTTGGTCCGTGACATCCGCGAAATCCGTGGTTCCCGTCTCGCACAACGGCGCTTGACAAACATATGTTCTAATCGTAGGATGGTGTTCCGACGGTTATGAGTGCATGGAGTGCGGCGATGCCGGATGTGATTTTCGAAGAGATTGAGTGCAAGAGCGCGCTGAACAAGGTTGCGGCGGCGGGGATGCCGTTTCGCTGGACGCTAAATCCGTATCGCGGCTGCCAGCACGCGTGCACGTACTGCTTCGCTCGCGGCACGCACGAGTATCTCGGCTATAACAGCGAGCGCGACTTCGAGACGCGGGTCGTCGTGAAGACGAACGCGCCGGAGATGCTGCGGCAGGATCTGGGACGGCCGGGATGGCAGCGCGAGCTGGTGGCGATCGGCACGGCGTGCGATCCGTACCAGGCGGCGGAGCTGAAGTACTCGCTGACGCATCGGCTGTTGAAGGTGATGCGCGACTTCGCGAATCCGATGAGCATCATCACGAAGTCGCCGGCGATCGTGCGCGACGTGGACGTGCTGGAGCAGATCGCGCAGGTCGCCGATGTGACGGTGAACTTCAGCATCGCGACGCTCGATGAGGAGACGTGGAAGCGCACGGAGCCCGGCACGTCGAAGCCGCGCAAGCGGCTCGAGGCGATGCGGCTGCTGACGGAGCGCGGCATCCGCTGCGGGATCTTGCTGGCGCCGGTGCTGCCGGGGCTGACGGACGATCCGCAATCGCTGGAGGAGGTCGTCGAAGCGGCGCGCGAGCACGGGGCGTCGTTCATTCACGACAACGTGTTGCACTTGAAGCCGGGCACGAAGGAGTGGCTCATGCCGTTCCTGCGCGAGGCGTACCCGCACCTTTCGGAGCGATACGCGAAGTACTATCGCGGCGTCTACGCGCCGAAGACGTACACGCAGGAGGTACATCGCGTGGTCTCGCGGCTGCGATTGAAGTATGGGCTCGCGGAGGCGCCGCGGGTGCAGCCGTCGGCGGGGCAGTTGCAGTTGGTGATTTGAAGTTGGGGTTCTGGATAACAACACGTGTGAGCCGTGAACGAGACTTGGTCGCGCACGGCGAGCCCTCACCCCCGGCCTTCGGCCACCCCCTCTCCCTCAAGGGGCGAGGGGATCAGTCGGCGAGTTGATGCCAAGACCGCGAGACTCTTGGGCAGCGATAGTTGTTGCGCTCTGAGGCGTCGAGACGGCGGCCGACGTAGGAACGAGCTGAGCACGCCGAGTCGTGCGGCGCGATGACAGTGGATCGGGATGTGGAGACGAGCGGCGCTCGCGGTGCGGCGAGCGGGGCGTGCTGCGAGCGCCGCCGGTCTTTGCGTCTCGGGTGGCTGGCCCGTCGGGTGGCGGGTCGGTCGGTGTGTTCCCTCATTTGTTGGCGGCTAGGTTCGTAATTAATCGTTGCTTAACGCGACGTTGATACATGTTCATCCGTTTGCAACCGATACTGGCGTAGGGTAGGGACAGTCACCACCTCCACGCGCGCCGCCACGCACTCAGGTTGATACAACATGGTGCTTGCGAGAGATTCCCAACCGACCCGGGTAGAGACGCGGTTTGTGCCGCCGACGCCCGTTCCCGCGACGGAGCTGTTTGGCGCGATCGCGACCGACGACGGCCGGTACGTCACGGGCGGCGTCGTCGATATCGAGCAGAGTGACGCGGGTACGTGGACGGCGACGCTGCGGCGGCTGGATCGGCCGGGCGTGGTGGCGTCGATGTATTTCGGCGATCGGCTGCGTGAGGTCGAGCTGCGACTCGAAGACGGACGGCGGGCGCGGGCGCGCATCACGGGCACGACGTTCATCGCGGGCAACGAGCGCGTGTGCGAACTGAGCGGCCTCGAAGAGCTGACATAACGTCTTACACCTCCTCCGCGCTGCATCGACCGATTACAATCAGCGCGTGATCCACCTTCTCTACGGCAAAGACGACTATCGTGTGCGGCGCGCGCTCTCGCAGATCCGCGACGATCTTGCTGATGGCGATCCGATTGCGCTCGCCAGCAACACGACGGTGCTCGATGGACGTGCGCTCGTGCCGCAAGAGCTGATGCAG
>JBBQVO010000267.1:0-3526 GCA_038211505.1 Dehalococcoidia bacterium
CACCTTCAAGCCGAAGGCCCGCATGCGCGTGCTCGACAAGATTTTCCCCGAAGGAATCCAGATTCCCGATTATTTCTTCGGCAAGAACATCGTCCATTTGCCGACGGTGAAGTGCCACATCTACACGCAGACCACCGGCGCCATGAAGAACGCGTTCGGCGGCCTGCTCAACACGAACAGCCACTACACCCACAGCCACATTCACGAGACGCTCGTCGATCTGCTCGCCATCCAGAAAGAGATCCACACCGGCCTGTTCGCGATGATGGACGGATCGACCGCCGGTAACGGCCCCGGCCCGCGCATCATGTTCCCGACGACGAAGAACGTCATCCTAGCCTCCAACGACCAGGTGGCGATCGACGCCGTCGCGACGAAGATCATGGGCTTCGACCCGATGAACGTCGACTACATCCGTCTCGGCCATCAGGAAGGCCTCGGCGTCGGCGACCCGTCCGAGATCGAGATCGTCGGCGACGTCGATGTGGCCAACGAGGACTGGCAGTTCAAGGTCGGCGGCCATCTGCACAGCGCGCTCGGCTGGCTCGCCTGGTACGGCCCGACGAAGGTGCTGCAGAAGGCGATCATGCACACGCCGCTCGTCGCCGGCCCGATCATGTTCAGCGAAGTCTTCCACGACTACTACCACTGGCCCGTGAAGGAGAAGCGCATCTTCGAGCGCTGGCGCAACGAGTCCCCGTGGGGCCACCTCTTCGCCAAGTACGAAGCCGAAGGCGCCCAGGCCCCCTCAACCGCCCCCGTACGCGCGTAGCCGCCCGCAGCATCGATTGACGACCAACAGGCGCCCGTATCAGGGCGCCTCTCGTGTTCAGCCGAGGATCGCGGCCAGACCGTTGGCCCTCATCGGGCGCACGATAGGCCCACCCTGCCATCGCACAGTGTCGTTCTGGCGCCAACTGTCACTCTGAACGCCAAGACTTTTACTCTGGCGCCAACTGTCTTGGCGTCCAAAATGCCAGTCGGCGGGTAAGCCATCCCTACGGCGAGTCCCTGAATTCCGCCGGCTCGACGCGAGATCACCACCGCCTCCGTTAACTTTTCGCCGTCGCGCGGCGTTCTACTCGCAGACCCCAGTGACGGGCGCGCCACCTCACTCCCGGCGCGTCCGTCACGCCCCATTACTAATCCTCACCGTCCGCCATCTTCGCCAGCCACTCCTCCGCCAGCGCCGTTCCGGCCGGAAGCCCACGCGCCGCGATCTCCGCGACCGCCGCCAGCGCGCGATCGACGTCCGATTCGTCATTAAACGCGGCGAAGCAGACGCGGATGCGGCGGTCGTTGCAGACGCGCACAACGACGTGATCGAGCTGCCACATCGCGGCGGCGATCTGGTGCGGGTTGTGTTCGCCGATCTCGAACGTGACGATCGCGCTCCGCACGGATGCGTCGAGCGGCGACGTGATGCGCACCCCAGCGAGCGCATCGAGCCCCGCGACGAATCGATCGGCGAGTCCGCGGCAACGCGCTTCGATCGCCGGCGCACCGAGCTCGATCGCCCGCTCGATCGCCGTCGCCACGCCCGCCAGTACGGGTCCGCTGTGCGTCGTCAACTCGAACTTGTGCATCGTGTCGTTGGCGTATTCGAAGTTGCCGTCGTAGTCGTAGCGGACGTTCGCGCCGTGCACGACGGCGAGCGGCTGTAGCAGCGGGATGCGATCGCGTCGCACGTAGAGCGCCGCCGCGCCGTCGGGCCCGAGCAGCCACTTATGCCCCGGCAGCATCAGAAAGTCGCAGCCGAGATCGCGCACATCGAACGCGATCTGCCCGGCCGACTGCGCCGCATCGATCGCAACGAGCGCGCCGCGTGCATGCGCGATCGTCGTGATCTCGCGGAGCGGCAAGCGCGTGCCGCGATTCCATGCGACGTGACTGAGCAGGACGAGCTTTATGGCCGGCGTGATCGCTTCGTCGAAGGCGTCGACGATCGCCGCCACGGTCACGCCGTCCGACGGAAGGCGAACGATGCGAAGATCGATGCCATCCCGCATCCGCGCCACGTACGACGGCACCATGACGGCGTTGTGTTCGAGATTGCAGAGGACGACGCCGTCGCCGGCGACGAGCCCGATGCCGCGCAGGACGGTGTTCACGCCTTCGGTTGTCGTATAGGTGAGGGCCACTTCATCGTCATCCGCGCCGATCAGCGCTGCGAAATCGTGGCGGACGCGACGGACGAGCAGCGCCTTCTCGTAGCGAACTTCCGGCGACGTTGGCCCGTCGTACGCCTCGCGCTCAAGACGCTCCTGCATCGCGCGCACCACGGCCGTCGACGACGGGCCGGACCAGCCGGTGTTCAGATACACGCAGCGAGACGTGATCGGGAACGTCGCGCGAACGGCCGTCCAGTCTGTGCTCATGGCCGCAGTCTGCGCGGCGACCATCGATCGCGCAACGTTGCGCGCTGTTAACGCGCCTTAACCCTCCATGCGCACCGAGTCGCTATCCTGAGACACAGCGCAATAGGAGGCGACGTGGCGGAGAACGACAGACAGCCGGCCGGCGATGACGCCGGCGACGCGGCCAACGAAGCGGTTATTGCCGAAGTCGAGGAGCGCGCCGCAAAGCAACGCGTCCCCGGCGCCTTCGATATAGCGTTTCTCTCGGGACGCGCGGATGTCACCGAGTTGGTGCTGATCCGGCACGGTCAGCAGTCGTTCGATCCGAACGGCCCCGTCGCCGAGATGATCGATCCGCCGCTGAGTACGCTCGGCCGCAGCCAGGCGAAGCTCGTCGGCATGGCCCTCTCCACCGAACGCATCGACGCCGTCTACGCCAGCCCGTTGCAGCGCGCGCTCGAAACCGGACGCGAGGTCGCACGGCACCATCGACTCGAGCCGATCGTGCTCGACGATCTGCGCGAGGTCGAAGTCTTTCGCGACGTGCCGCGCGATCGCACGGCGCTCGACTTCATCGGACGCATCGTGCTCGTCGGCACACGCCAGCGGATGGTCACGGAGAAGAGCTGGGATGTCTATCCGTACTCCGAATCGAGCCACGACTTCCGCCGCCGTGTGATCAACGTCATCGAAGGCATCATCGCCACACACTCGGCGCAGCGCGTCGCGATCGCCTGCCACGGCGGCGTCATCAACGCCTACGTCGGCCACGTCATCGGCTCGCGCTACGACATGTTCTTCCGGCCGGCGCACACCTCGATCAGCGTCGTCGCCGCCGGCGATAGCATCCGCGCGCTCTACACGCTGAACAACGCCCAACATTTGCAAAACGCCGAGGGCGACTTCCACAGCGTGTGAATCGCTAGCTGCCGATCGTCGTCCCATCGATCGGCTTCGCAGACGCCGCCCACGGCCACGACGCGTCGGTCGGCGCGAAATCTCCGGTCGCGCCGCGGACGGTGGCGTCGGCCATGCGCGCGACGCGCACCGTTGTGCGGACGTCGTGCACGCGGACGATGTCGGCGCCGTAGGCGATGTTGAGCGCCGTCACGGCGGCTGTCGCCTCGTCGCGCTCGCCGGCCGGCAGGCCGAGCACGCTGCCGATGAAG
>JBBQVO010000268.1:0-3476 GCA_038211505.1 Dehalococcoidia bacterium
CCGATCTTCGGCTCGGTACCGAGGCGCAGTCGTTCGATGTTGGCACGGTGGCGGTAGACGATGATCACGGCGGCGCCGATCGCGTAGGCGGCGTAGGCCCACGGGCTGATGCCGAGCGCCGCGAGCACGACGAACAGCGCGGCGACCGCCGGCGTCATCAAGATCGACATCAGCGACATGATGCGCGTGCTGACGACGACGAGCGCGGCGATGGGGATCATCGCGACGGCGGCGAGCGGGTTCATCGCGAGCGCGGCGCCGAATCCACTGGCGACTGCTTTTCCGCCGCGGAAGCCGGCCCAGATCGGCCAGACGTGGCCGCAGACGGCGGCGAAGGCTCCGGCTGCCGCGACCCAGGCACGATCGTCTTTGGCGTCGATGCCGGCGAGATGGCCGAGACCGATGCCGATGTACACGGGCACAATGCCCTTCGCGATGTCGAGGATGATCACGATGACGCCGACCTTCGCGCCGGAGGTGCGGATGACGTTCGTTGCGCCGCTAGCGCCGCTCCCGTAGTCGCGGATGTCGACGCCGCGGGTGATGCGGCCGGCGATGATGCCGAACTGGATCGACCCGATCGCGTAGCCGATCAGCGCGCTAAGGATGATCGCCCACCACATGTCGCACTCCCGTCGTTGACCGATCGTCGTTCCCGCCGCCGCCAATGTATCGCAGCCGAGTGCGGTCTTCCATCCGGGCGACGAGGCGGACGATCCACAGAGGACACAGAGATGCACAGAGGGTGGGGAGGAGAATTCAGGTAGATCTCGACGGGGGCGCCCAACGGATGGTCGTTGGGTGAGCGCGACGGCCGCCGGAGGCATCGCCTGTGATCGATCGCCGACGCTATTTCGCGATTGCCTCGCGTTGCTTCTTCGTGAGGCTGGCGACGATCAGGGCGTAGGAGTCGTCTACCATCTCGCGGAGTTTGGCGGACGGGACGGATGCGTCGAGCGCGACGGTGTTCCAGTGCCGCTTGTTGAGGTGGTAACCGGGCGTGATGGCGGCGTACTCGTGGCGGAGCATCTCGGCGAGTACGGGATCGCACTTGAGGCTGACGCTGGCGTCGCCGAGTAGCGCGAACACCTTACCGCCGGCCTTGTAGACGCGCGTCTGCGGCCCGAACGGGTATTCGGCGACGGCGCCGCGCTTGCGGTCGCAGTAGGTGGCGACGGCGGCTCTCTTCATGGTCTTAGGCGATGTTCACCGGCTCACTCTCGCGCTCTGGTACTGCCGCGACGGGCGCGGTCTTCGGCAGTTTCAGCTGGCGCGCGACGAGGCCATCGAGCATGCGATCGGGCACGACGGTTGAGAGGACCGCCTGCATGTGCGCGTCGAATCCGACAAGGTAGCGCGTCTTCGGTTTTTTCGCGCGAAGCGCGTGGGCGACGGCCTGTGCGACGCGGTCGGCAGGGATGCCGCGGCGTTCGGTCTCGCGCGCGAAGTCACGGACAGCGGCGATCGTCTCGTCGTAGAGCGCGTGGCCGTCGGCGTTGAGGTCGTCTTCCAGCGTGTCGGCCAGCTTCTGCGCTTTCTCCCAGATCGGCGTCGCGATGCTGCCCGGCTCGACGATCGCCACGTTGATGCCCCACGGCCTCAGCTCCATGCGCAGCGTGTCGGTGAGAGCCTCCATCGCGAACTTGGATGCGTTGTACGGACCGGTGACGGCTGTCGCCATGCGGCCGCCGATCGAACCGATGTTAACAATGCGGCCGCGCGCCGTACGAATCATCGGCAGGAACGCCTGCGTGACGGCAATCTGGCCGATGACGTTGATCTCGAGCTGGCGACGCAGCTCGCTGATCGGCAGGATCTCCAGCGGGCCGGAGATGGCGACGCCGGCGTTGTTGACGAGACCGTCAAGCCCGCGGCCGCCAAGCATGCTCGCGACGGAATCGCGCGCGGCGGCGATCGACATCTCGTCGGTGACGTCGATGCGGATCGGCGTCAGCCGTTCGGACGCGCGCTGTCGCAACGCCTCACCGTCGGCATCGCGGCGGACGCCCGCGAAGACGCGCATGCCGCGGTGATCGAGATCGAGCGCGCAAGCGGCGCCGATGCCGGTCGACGCGCCGGTGATGACGACGGAGCCTTCGTTGGAGTTCATGCGATCGCCTCCCGAACTCGAGTCGTGATGTGAGTCTTTGATCCTATGCGTCCATGGTGACCGGTGCAACAGGGCGGCGACGACGTTAGCACGGGCCAAAGGCGTAGGTGGCGATCGTGGCATCACCGTTGCGCAGTTGCGCTTCGACGTGGTGCAGCGGGTGTCCGGCGGACTGCGCCGTGACGCCGATCTGGATCGTCGTGATGCCGGACGTTCCGGGCGTGACATCGCGCGTGGCGACGGCGAAGAGATCGCCGGCGCACTGCGAGACGTAGTAGCCGACCCAGATCTTCGTCGCCGGGCCGGCGTCGTACTCGAGATTCACCGTCACGAAGCCGTTGCTCGCGAGCGTACTGCCGAGCGGCGGCTGCACATCGGTCACCTTGATCGTCGGAGCGAGCTCGTCGGGGTGACAGCGCGGGTTCGCGGCGAGCTGGCTCTGCCAGTGCGCTTCCGGCGTCAGGAAGTGGCCGATCGTCACGGTGAGCTGGCAGATGACGGCCGGCCGCAAGCCGTTGGCGCCGGGCGCGAATGTGCTCTGCAAACGCGCGCTGCCCTGGGATCCGGGGACGACGTCGTACGCGGTGTCGAGGCCGAAGGTGTTGCAGTCGATCGGCGAGAAGCAGTAGTACAGCGTCCAGCCGAGTACGTTGCTGACGGCGCCCGCCTGGTAATCGACATCGACGGTGATCGGTACGCTGGCGGCCGTGATCTCGGAGCCGATCGACGGATCGATCGCGTTGACCTGCACGTGCGGCTCGGCGGGCGTGGGCGTTGGGGCCGGCGTGTCGGTCGGCAACGGCGTCGGCGTGTCGCTCGGCACTGCTGTCGCGGCTGCGGGCGATGATGTGGCGGTTGAGATGGCGCTCGGGGTCGCGACCGCAGTTCGTGTCGGCGACGCGGCCGATGGCGAGGCAGACGATGTCGTCGGAGCGCCGATGACCGCGCGGTTAGCGTCGCTGCCGCCGGAGTGCAGGTTGTATCCGAGGACGATGCCGCCGATGCCGACGATCGCGAGAGCCGCGACGATGACGACGGCGAGAACGCGCGGGTCGCGGCTGAGTTGTGCGAACATCTACCGGAGTATCGTTGCTGGCGGATGCGGTGGCTACTGGTATTGAGCATGCGAACTTCGAAGCTGAATCGCGAGGCGTCAAGCTGGGCGCCATTTTGCGCCATCGAGAAGGACGCCGACGCACGAATGGGCGGGACGATTAGCTGCGCACCGTCAAGGCTTCGCTACCCCGCGCGGGCTGGAAAGCCGCGCTACAGGTGAGATGTTCGAAATCGGCAAAACGCTGAGAAGCAGCGGTGATCGTCGGCCAGCGAGGGCGCAGCGAGCGGCGCCCCTTACGGTGTTGATTGC
>JBBQVO010000269.1:0-3442 GCA_038211505.1 Dehalococcoidia bacterium
TTGATGATGTGATCGGGGCACACGCTCGGTCCCGCATCGGGGCACGAGAGGCCGCTATCGATACGCAGATAGCTGACGCCGAAGCGCATCGCCGAATACAAAAGCAGGCCCGCGAAGAACGTGATGCCCGGCTTGTGGCGCCAGAACTGCATGAAGACGAACGCGATGATGCCGATGATCAGCAGATCGCCGATCATCTCGTACGTCGTCGCCGGATGCGACGCGATGATCGTCCCCGTCGTCGGGTTGTGATAGATGAGGTTGCTGGGGCTGTTGGAGCTCGTGTACTTCACCGCCCACGGCAACGACGATGCTTTGGCAACGTGCTCGCCGTTGATCAGGTCGCCGATGCGGCCGATCGCCATGCCGAGCAGCAGCCCGAACACTGAGGCATCGAGACCGCGCGTGATCGGCAGCTTGCGGATCCAGCCGTAGATGACCGCGCCGATGACGCCGCCGATCACCGCGCCGTAGATCGAGATGCCACCTTCGTTGATGCGCAACACGTCGAGCCACTGGCCTTGGAAGCGCTCGCGATTCTCCAGCACGAACAGCGCCCGCGCGCCGATGATGCCCGATGGGACACCGACGAGCGCCACGCTGTAGGCGTCGTCTTCCGTGATACCGGCGCGCCGTCCGAGCCACGCCGCGACATAAACGCCCGCGGCGATGCCGACAGCGGTGAAGATGCCGTGCCACGTCAGTTGCAGAGAGCCGAACTTCGCGATGTTGGGGTTGAGGCCGATGGTGATCGACAGCAGATGCAGCACGCCGTTGGTCACTACCGATCCTCCTGCAAGTCCGCCGGCGCCGGCACATCCAGCCGTCGCGCCAGGATGCGCATATCTTTCTCGAAACCGCCGCTCTTTTCGGCCAACGCGGCGATCTTTGTCTCGCCCCCCGTGAGTTTGATCCAGAGGCGGCGGCGCGGCAGGTAGAAGGTTATCGCAAGCCCTCCGACGAGCATAGCCGTCGCGATCCAGATGAACCACGCGCCCGAATCGCGCTTCACGGCGATGCCGGCGAACGGCCGCTTGCCGACGAACGTGTATTCATATCCTCCAACCGTCTGCGGCTGTCCTTCGGCGAGCGAGATCGCCGGGCGATCTTGCGCGACGAGCATCAGCGCGTCGCCGCCGCTGGCATCCGTCGTCAACTGCGCCAGCGTGTTCGATCCGTCGCCGACGCTGCCCGGCACGCCGATGCCGACCGCCGACGGGATCGATCGCACGCCATCGAAGTGCACCTGCAAGCCGCTGACGGCGCCGCTGGCGTTCTCTTCGATGCGCACCTGGCCGTCAGGATTGCGCGCGCCGTCAGCGCCGACCGCCTGCGGATCGAACGCGACGAGCTGCCACGTCTTGTTGTCTTTCGACGTGATGCCGACCCAAATGATCTGGCCGGTTTGGGGCACGCGGACGAGCGCGCCGCTGGCGATCGAGAGAAAATCCGTCGGCGCGATCGTGTCCGTCACGAGCACGTTGCCGGCGGCGTCCGTGATCGTGACGGCGGGCGCGGCCGTCGTCTGTTCGAGCGGAAACGTCTCGTGAAAGACGGTGTTGCCGCTGGCGATCTCGCGGATCTGCAACTCGGCGCCGCTCGGGAAGAACGCGACCTGGTGGAAGCGATAACCGTCGTACTTGAAGGGATCGTTGACCGTCGTCGTGCCGCTGGCGACTTCGCGGCCATTGCGGAAGATCGTGATCTGCGTCCGAAAGTCCAGCGCGTTGCCCTTATCGCCGAAGCGGCCCGTCGCATGATCGACGCGCACCTGCAGCTGGTTCGGATTGCTGACGGCGAACACCGGCGCCGTCGTGCCTTCGCCCGTGAAGATGTCGGCGCTGAAACCGGTCAGCCACGTGACGAGGCCGCCGGAGATGAACAGGATCAACGCCAGGTGGCTGATGAACGTCGAGAGCTGCGTCCACGGATAGCGATCGGCGAAGACGTACGTCGCGCCGTCACGCTCCTCCGTCTTCACGGCGAAGCGCATCGCCCGCAACGATCGCACGAGCGTCGCCGGCGCGACGGCCGCGAACGCCGTGCGATTGTGCGCCCGATCGAAGAAGGAATCCGGCACGCGTCGCGGCGGGTGGAAGACGTTGCGGAACGTCGGCGACCAGCGGTTGAACGTGCACGTCGACACGTTGACGACGAGAAATCCCAGCGCGATCAAGAACCACGTCGCGTGGAAGACCTCGAACAGCCCGAGGTTGTACATGGTGTCGGTCAGCGGGCCGAAGGTGCCGCGCTCGTGGTCGAGCCACTGGGCGATCGCCGCGTTGTTGCCGCGCATCGCCTCCGGCACCTGCGGGATCAGCACGCCGAGCAGCCCGAACGTCGCCAGCGTCGCGATGTAGAACACAGCGAAGCGCACCGACGTCAGCAGCCGCCAGATCGGTTGCCAGAAGTCGAACGAAGGGCGCCTCTGCGCCGCGCTCACGGTGGTGGGAGTCGTCGCCATAACGTCGGCTCAAGTGTGACATGCCGCGTGCGCTGAGAGTTGCCGCGGCGGGAGGGTTAACCACGAAGGGCACGAAGGCTATTGGGGGGGAATGCCCGCTGTCGATCTTGTGCCGGCGGCACAACCGGGGCGGCTATGATCCGTCTCGTCTCGGGTCAGGCTATCCGAAACGCGTCCCGTAGCTACGCCTCTGGGAGACTATCCCACCTCCCACATCCGACCTCCGACGTCCCGTGTCCCTACACCTCGACGTAGACGTCGTCGCCTTCCACGCGCGTCGGATACGACGGAACGCTGCGTTTGAGGAAGCCGGGGAAGCTCGCGTCCATGAGCAGCTTGTACCACTCCGGATGCGTCACCCAGCCGCAGAGGCCGCCGTCCGTGACATCGAACTTGGCGCCATGAAGCGGGCACTCGACGACCGTGCCGTGCAGATCACCGTTGTGGAGGTGGCCGCGGAGATGCGTGCAGCGATCGCCGATCGCGTACGCCTCGCCGTCAACGTTGGCGACGAGAATCTCCTTGCCCTTCGCCTTGACGCCCTTCACCGACCCCGGCGGGATGTCCGAAAGCCTGGCGACGCGAACGTACTCGGCCACAATTCCTCCTCGAATGCGATCGGCCGCGATTGTATCGAACGTGGCTGCTACGCGCTAGAAAGCGGCCAGCGGTTAGCGGAGAGCTGAAAAGCTCATCTCCCCGGTCGCGCGGGCGTTTCAGCCCGCGCGGGGTAGCTCTGCGATCGCCCGTTCAAAGCACCCCGACCGGCCGCCACCCTCTCAGCACCCGCCAGCAGTTGGCGGATAGCGTGGCAAATAGCGAATAGTCCCAACTGCTCGAGCCTCAAGACTGGATATCATCAAGCTTAATGTTGTCAGTTGTCAGATTCAAGCTGTTAGCTATATCGACCTTCACTCTCCACCAACAATCATCCTCCCGACCCTAACCCATCCACACCGCAAGCGACTCCATCGTCTT
>JBBQVO010000270.1:0-3437 GCA_038211505.1 Dehalococcoidia bacterium
GGATCGAGCGCGAAGTCAAGCTTTCCGCCAAGGAACTTGATGACCTCCCCGTCGACGGTCACGCGCTCGCCCGCCCACAGTCCACGCATCACCGCGATCGATTCTCGAATTGCGATGGCCGGTCGAACCACCTCGTAGCCCGGCATCGTCTCGAAATGGCTGCCGGCCCCGAACCCGATGTTGAGGCGTCCGCCGCTCGCTTCCGCCACCGTCGCGGCCGCCTGGGCGACCAGCGCCGGATGGCGGGTTACGCCATCAGTTACACTCGTGCCGATTGTGATGCGTTCGGACGCCATTGCGGCGATCCCGAGTCGGGCCCAGACGTCGCGTGTCCACTTCTCATCAGCGTGATAAAGGCCATCGAAACGAAGGAGCTCGCAGAGCTTCACGAACTCGACGAAGCGACGATGGGGCATCTCGCCGATTTCTGCGATCGAAACGCGCATTTGGGGGCCCTCGCTACTTGACGGGTGCGAAGCGCGGCAGCACGACGTCGTCGGTGATCCGGTCGAAGATCACATGGACGCGTGTTCCGGCGGGAAGCGGATCGCTCGAAAGAGGCACGACATTGCTAAACATCCGGGGCCCCTCGGCGAGCTGAACCAGCACAACGTTGTAGGGGACCTGCGCCTCGTATGCCTTGTTGTACGAGCGCTTGAACATCACAGCGCTAAGAATGTCGCCTTCGCCCGACAACTCGCGCCATTCGAAGTCCGGCGAGAGGCAGGTGGGACAGGCATCGGAGACTGGGTAGCGCAGGTGGCCAGCGGGCAAACATGCCTGCATCCGAAGCACGCCGGCGTTGCAGCCTTCCCAGAAGGGGCGATTCAGATCCGTCACGCTCGGCCGAATGATCTCCGCGGGCGTGTCGGTCATGACCCAGCCCCCAGGACGAGGCAGCTCGCAGTATTCAGGATCATCCCGCGACCGGTGACCAGGCAGACTTCGGCGCCCTCCACCTGTCTCGGGCCAGCCTCACCACGGATCTGCCGGACGCCTTCGACGATATGCAGCCAGCCCTGCATGTAGGACTCGGACAAGTTGCCGCCCGCCGTGTTGATCGGCAGCTCCCCTCCGAACGTGATCCGTTCACCGCCCTCGACGAACGGCCCAGCCTCGCCGCGGGGCACAAATCCGGCGTGTTCGAGCCAGAACAACACCGAGATAGTGAAGTTGTCGTAAAGCTGGGCGACGTCGATGTCGCGTGGCCCAACACCCGCCATGCGGTACGACCGACTGATGCAGTCGGCCTGATGCGGGAGATACCACCACTCCGGTGTCCCGAGGTTCTGTAGCGTGTGGCCTTGACCCATTCCCCAGATCGAGACGGCTGGCTTCCGCGCGTCACGCGCGCGCTCGGGAGTCGTGACGATGATTGCGACTGCGCCGTCGCTGATGATGCAGCAATCAAGAAGCCGCAGCGGATCGACGATCGGCCGCGAAGACTGGTGGTCCTCCACCGTCATCGGGTCCTGCATCGTCGCGTTTGGGTTGAGCCTGGCGTGCTTCCTGGCCGTCACGGCGACCCAGCCAAGTTGCTCGCTCGTCGTGCCATACAGGTCCATGTGACGTTTGGCGCCAAGGGCGCTGTTGGCGGCGTTGCCGAACATCCCCCAGATCCCCCACGAATCGCCGCGTCCCGACGCCGAGTCGAATTTGTTGCCACCCGTCCGAGCGGTGTCACCGAAAACGCAGGCGACCACCGTCGCCATCCCGGTCGCGATCGCCATCGCCGCCTGTTGCACGAGGGCGCCCGCAGTTGCGCCGCCCATCGACAGCGAGCCGGTGAAGGCTGGATCGATGCCCAGATGCTCGCCAAGCGCGAGATAGTGCTTCGGGCCCTCCGGCGACGTCGTGCCTGGCATCGTCAGGAGCCCGTCGATCTCCTCCTTCGCAATCCCAGAATCCTCGAGCGCTGCCCGGAGCGCCTCCGTGGCGAGTGAAATCGGGGTTTCGCCGGGAAGCTTCCCTTGGCGACTAGCCCCGACACCGGCGATCGACGCTTTGCTCCATGCCAACGCTCGTGTCCCTTTCTTGGATGTTCCGCGCTCAGCGGCCGCGATACCGTGGTGGCCTTGCCTCAGCAAACGCTGCGCGTCCTTCGGCGCGGTCCTCCGTCGTCGCGAGGAGCGTCCAGAGCGTTCGCTCAAGCGCCAGCCCGGAACCCAACCCAGCATCGAGCCCCGCGCGAGCGGCTAACTTCGCCGCCTTGACGGAGAGCGGTGCGTTCGCCGCGATGTCGGCGGCAATCCCGTTAACCGTCGCGTGGAGGTCCGTTGGCTCCACGACGTCGCTCACGAGCCCGATGCGATGCGCCTCCACCGCGTCGATTGATCGACCCGTCAGTAGGATCTTCCAGGCGACCGCCGCTGGTATCACTCGAAACAGCCGCTGGGTGCCGCCGCTGCCGGCCAGCGAACCAACGCGGACCTCGGGCAGAGCGAACGTCGCAGTCGACGAGGCGATGCGCAGGTCGCAGGCGAGCGCGAGCTCAAAGCCCCCTCCGGCGGCGGGGCCGTTGACGGCAGCGATCACGGGCTTCGTAAGCCGGTCGATTGCCGTCGCGATCGCTGGTGTCGGATCCACAATCGGGTGCGGAAGATCGGCGGCTGGCCGTTCTTTCAAATCCGTTCCGGCGCAGAACGTTCGACCGGAGCCGGTCAAAACGACAACTCGAACCGTTGTATCCGCCTCGAGCTCATCCGTCGCTTCGCGGAGCGCGCTGCGAGTCGCCCGATCAATTGAATTCGCGCGATCCGGTCGATTGATCGTAATCCAGCCCACGGGACCCTCGCGGTCCACCTGAAGGCCAGGCCGCGTGGTCACGCCACGTACCGGGCAGTGGTGTGGGCTCCGCGGACAGGAATCACGCGGTTGGTAGGCGCGTTATGTCGGCACCGGGCTGGGACTGCCACGCGACCCGATTGCGACGACCCGAACCATTGGGCCGTCCTCCGATCACTGCTCATCGCCACTCTTTAGAACATAGTTGTTCCAGCCGTCGAGGAGCTTCGTAACGGTCTCGTACCGCCGCAGTGCTCGGTCGTGGCTCCTGAGCACGAGCGCGTTCAGGAGTGCGTTCGCAACCGCCATCGAGGCGACCATGGTGTTGTGCGGGCCAATCCCCGACACGATCGCCGGCAGGACGATGTCGACGAGTTGCCCAACGGGCGAGATCGGGGAATCGGTGATCGCGATGACGTGGGCGCCCTGCGACTTCGACCAGCGCACCGCGTCAAGTACGGTCGACGCATAGGGCGGAAAGGTGAACGCGAGTACCGCGTCTTCGGGGCCTAGATCAACGAGTCGCCCGACGCCGTCCGCATCGGCCCGAACCAGCTCCGTCTGGCCTCTCGTCCGGCTGAGTGCGAGTGTCATGTAGTACGCGACGCTGTACGCGGTTCCGTCGCCGGTCACGAGGACCCGGCGCGCATCCG
>JBBQVO010000271.1:0-3427 GCA_038211505.1 Dehalococcoidia bacterium
TACCAGGGCGACGATGCGCCGGCGCAGGCGCTGGCGCTACTCGAGCGCGCCGGCGTGTAGTTGCGTCTGACCTCGACATCGCACGACCACTTCATCGGAAGGTTGCTTACCCGCGCTTCTTCCGTATGATCCTGTCTAGAGGTTCGGCCGCGTCCGTCTCTCGACAGGAGTAACACGTCCATGCCCGAGATTGCATCTGTACACGCGCGGGAGATTCTTGATTCTCGCGGGAACCCGACGGTCGAAGTCGACGTGCGGCTGTCGGACGGCGCGTTTGGGCGGGCGGCCGTGCCTTCGGGCGCCAGCACGGGCGAGCACGAAGCCGTCGAGCTTCGGGACGGTGACCGCAAACGGTACGACGGCAAGGGCGTGCTGACGGCGTGCGTCAACGTCAACCGCGAGATCGAGCCGGAGATCGCCGGCATGGACGCGGGCGATCAGGCGGGGCTCGATCGCGCGCTAATCGCGCTCGACGGCACGGCGAACAAAGAGCGGCTCGGCGCGAACGCAATTCTCGGCGTATCGCTGGCCAACGCAAAGGCGGCGGCGGCATCGGCCGGTCAGCCGCTGTGGAAGTATCTCGGCGGGCCGACGGCGCGGCGGATGCCGGTGCCGATGTTCAACATCCTCAACGGCGGCAAGCACGCGACCGACTCGACGGACTTTCAGGAGTACATGGTGATGCCGCTCGGCGCGCCTTCATACAAAGAAGGTCTGCGCTGGGCAGTGCAGGTCTACCACGCACTGGCGGGCGTGCTGAAAAAGCTGGGCCATCAGACGAACGTCGGCGATGAAGGCGGCTTCGCGCCGTCGCTCGGTGGCAACGAGCCGGCGATCGAAGTGATCCTGCAGGCGATCAAGGCGGCGGGTTTCGAGCCGGGCAAGGATCTCGCGATCGCGCTCGATCCAGCGTCGAGCGAACTCTACGACGCAAAGCTCGAACGATACGTGCTGCCGAAAGACGGGCGGTCGCTGACGAGCGAGGAGATGGCGGACTTCTGGATGTCCTGGTGCGACAAGTATCCGATCGTCAGCCTCGAAGACGGACTCGCCGAGAACGACTGGCGCGGCTGGGCGTACCTGTCGCAGCGCATCGGCGATCGCGTGCAGCTCGTTGGCGATGATCTGTTCGTGACGAACACGAAGCGCATCGAGCGTGGCATCATCGAGCGCTCGGCGAACAGCGTGCTGATCAAGGTGAACCAGATTGGCACGCTGACGGAGACGCTTGAAGCGGTGACGATGGCGTCGAACGCCGGCTGGACCTCGGTGATGAGCCACCGCAGCGGCGAGACCGAGGACGCGACGATCGCCGATCTCGCCGTCGCGACGGGCTGCGGGCAGGCGAAGCTCGGCGCGCCCGCGCGCAGCGACCGGACGGCGAAGTACAACCAGCTGCTGCGCATCGAAGAAGAGCTCGGGCGCAACGCCGAGTACGCTGGTTGGAGCGCGCTCAAGGTGACGCGCACGTAGTCGCTCCGGCAACGCGCCCGCTCACACGCTCAGACAACTCATCCGCTCGTGATCAGAAGGAGATGCGCATGCAGCCGTGGCTCGACGATGGATCATCGCTGGCCGACGCGATTCGCAACGGCGACGTGCGCGCGACCGACGCGCTCGAGGCGTCGCTCGATGCGATCGCCAACTCGAAGCTGAACGCCGTCGTATACCTCGACGCCGATGACGCGCGACGCCAGGCCGCCGAGATCGATCGCCGCGTCGCCGCCGGCGAAGATCCGGGACTGTTCGCCGGCGTGCCGATGCTCGTGAAGGATCTGGAAGACGCGAAGGGCTGGCCGACGACGCACGGCTCCGTCGTCTTCAAAGACAACATCGCCGACCATGACTCGATCCACGTCGAGCGGCTCCGCGCCGCCGGCGCGGTGATCGCCGGCAAGTCGGCGCCGTCGGAGTTCGGGCTCGTCGCCTACACGGCGACGAAGCTGCACGGGGTGACACGCAATCCGTGGAATCTCGAGCGCACGCCGGCGGGCTCGTCGGGCGGATCGGCGGCGGCGGTGGCGGGCGGCCTCGTGCCGCTGGCGACGGCGAGCGATGGCGGAGGTTCGATCCGCAAACCGGCGGCGTATTGCGGGCTCGTCGGCATGAAGGGCACCTTCGGGCGCATCCCGCGCGGGCCCCGCGCGCGCAACGGGCCGCTCACGAGCAACTGGGGCACGGTCGCGCGCAGCGTCCGCGACGCCGCGCGCTGGTACGACGTAACGTCGGGCGATCATCCGCGCGACGCGTTCAGCCTGCCGCGCATCGACGGGTGGGAGCGCGACCTCGGCACACACGCGCTCAAGGGCCTGCGCGTCGTCGTCTCGCCGACGCTCGGCGCGGCGATTGTGCATCCCGAGGTCGAGCGCATCGTTCGCGACGCGGCGGAGTTGCTCGTCGCCATCGCGGGACTGCGGCCGGTCGATGTCGACGTGCGCTTTCCGGAGAAGGCGGGCGCGTGGTTGAACGCGGGCGCGCCGGGACTCTACAACGATCTCAAGGACTTCTGGCCCGACTGCCGCGACGACCTGACATACGAGATCCGCGCCGGCATGGAGTTCATGGATCGCTATCGCATCTGGCACGCCGCGTCAGTCGACCGCTTCCGCGTCGAGATGAACGAGACGCTGGCTGACATCTTCGAGCAGACGGACATCGTCCTCTGCGCGACGGATCCCGTCGAGCCATTCGCCGCCGAGGGGCCGATGCCGGCGTATGTCGGCGACGTGCGCGCCGGCCGCAACAACAACGGCGCGCTGACGATCCCGGCGAACATCGCCGGCTATCCCGCGATCTCGATTCCGGCCGGACTCACCGAGAGCGGCCTGCCGATCGGCCTGCAGGCGATCGCCCGCCGCCACGAAGACGCGCTGTTACTCGATCTGGCGCTGGAGATGGAGCGCGCGCGGCCGTGGCCGAAGGTGGCGCCGTCGCCGGTGTAGTTGGCGTGGAACCGGCGTGTCATCGTCACCGCCACCCGGCCTGTCATTCTGAGCGCAGCTTCACGTTTCATTCTGAGCGCAGTGAAGAATCTCTTCGGAGCCACCACAACTGCCGCGCTTGAGAACGCGGCCGACCAGAATGCGAAGCAAACGAAATGAAATTCACCGTCACCTTCGAAAAAGCGCGGAACAATTACGCCGCCCATGTGCCTGATCTCCCCGGGTGCGTCGCCACTGGTAAGACGATTGAAGACGTCGAGAAGCTGATTCGCGAAGGCATCGTGATCCACATCGAGAGCCTCCGCGAGCATGGCGAAGATGTGCCCGAGCCGACGACATCGGCGCGCGTCGTCGAAGTCGAAGCGGCGTAAGAGCACTCGACCGAGAACCATCGACGGCAACTACGCAACGGGCGTAACGCGCCATACGGCAAGCTGATCTGTTTCGTGCCCATATGGATGCCCGACTCGCAGGCACTGGTCTTT
>JBBQVO010000272.1:0-3377 GCA_038211505.1 Dehalococcoidia bacterium
CGCGCCCTCGTCCGGCAGCGCGTCCTCGAAGAACCGCTGCCAGACGTCGTACGTGGCCTTCGCCGCTGGCCCGAGACCGAGTCGTCCGAAGAGTCGCCGAGTGTATGCATCGATCACGAATGCGCGCTGGCCGGCGGCGTAGAGCGCGATCGCGTCCGCCGTCTCCGGCCCGATGCCATGCGTCGCGAGCAGCAGCGGCCGCATCGACGCGAGCGGCTGCGCCAGAAAGGCATCGAGTCCGCCGTGACGCTCGATCGTCGATGCGATCGCCCGCAGCCGCTTCGCCTTGATCGTCGGCGTGCCGCTGACGCGGACAAGCGCGGCGATCGTCGCCTCGTCCGCCGCCGCGAGCGTATTCATATCGAGCATGCCAACCTCGCGCAGCATCTCGAGCGCGCGCTCGGCATTAACCCACGTCGTATGCTGCACCAGCACCGCGCCAACAATCACGTCGACGGGAGATCGCACGCACTCCGGCATCCAGTGCCACATCTCACCGCCGTACGCATCGTCAAGCAGCCGGTAGATCGCGCGCGCTTCGGGCGGCGCGACGGCGCCCGGATCACGCAATGCGACGGCGTGCCACTCCGATAGACCGACCGTCTCCGCTCGACCTCCCACCTCCAACCTCTGTGTCTCTGCGCCTCTGTAGTGAACAACGCTCACGGCGCGACGCCGGCGAACGTCCAATAGACCGGGTCGACGTTGACCCCGTCGACGACGAGCTCCCAATGCAGATGTGGTCCCGTCGCCAGCCCCGTCATGCCGACGGCGGCGATCTGCTGGCCCTGCGCGACGTCTTGCCCCTGAACGACATCGATGCGCGAGAGGTGATGATACGCCGTGAATACTCCCGCGCCGTGATCGATGATCACCGACGTGCCGCGCGTCGTCAGCATGCCCGTAAACGCCACCTTGCCAGCGGCTGCGGCGATCACCGGCGCGCCGAGATCGGCAGCGAAGTCTGTGCCGCTGTGATGCACCGATGGCGGTCCGCCGTTGTAGCTGCGCGACGTGCCGAAGGCGGTCGTGACGGCGCCCGGGTTCGGCAGGATAAACGGCCCACTCCATAGCTTCTGCGGCGTAAAGCCGGCGTAGACGCGTGCGCGGATGTCGAGCTCGAGCTGCACCTGGTCGGGCGGCTGCAGGCCGTTCGGGCCGTCCGTCGGCACTTCGAGCGCCTCGAACGGGAAGTTCGTCGTCGTGATCGTCAGCGGCGGGGCGAATGTGTCGATCACGGCGCCGTTCGCGTCGAACGCCGTGATCGTGATCGACGCCGGCCCGGTGTCTGCTTCCGGCGGCGCGCCGATCGGCAACCAGAATCCTTCGCTATCGAGCAGCATCGCCTCGCTGCGGCCGTTGAAGCGCACGGAAGCGCTCGCCGCATCTCCGCGCGGCGTCACGCGCACGATGATCGTCCGCCCCTGCGCCAGCTCATCGCTCGAAAGCTCCGCATGCGGCGCCGGCGTGGGGGTCGGTTCCGGCGTATTTGTGGGTGTCGGCGGGACGGGTGTGCGCGTCGGGGTCGGCGTCGATGTCTGCGTCGGCGTGGCGGTGTTCGTCGGAGTCTTCGTCGGCGACGATCCACCAACGACGCCGCAGCCAGTCATGGCAGCGGCGAATGCGAGCGAACACGTCGCGAACGGCAAGAATCGAAGAAATCGACGAGGCACATCGCCAGTATATCGCCCGCGATTCCGAAGGTACCCACATCGGTTGTAGGGGCGCTGCTCGCCGCGTCCCAGTGGGTCGCCACTGGTGCATGAGATGTGCGTCGCTGAGTCGCACAATCAACGATCACAACTGTTGCGGCTGGGCGGTGTCGCGGTCGACTGTTACGCCGCGCCGCGCCGCTCGGCACGGTAGAGGTTGATCGGCATCGGGATGCCCTTCATGACCACGGGCCCGAGTTGCGCGAAGGCGACGTCCGGCAGGCCGTCGTTTGCGCTCCTCACCGTCGCTTCCGACGCCAACACTTCGCCCGAATCGGCGAGGCTCATGATCCGCGACGCGACGTTCACGTCGTGGCCGAGCAGATCTTCGCCGCGCCGCGTCTGCCGTCCGTAGTGCAACCCGATGCGCACCCAGAGCGGCGTGTCCGTCGTCCACGATTCATCTTCGAACCGCTCCTGGAGCTTGAGCCCCGTCTCGATCGCCTCACAGGCGTCGTCGAACCAGAGCATCAGCCCGTCGCCGAGTTGCTTGACGATGCGCGACGTCGGCCCCAGCGCGTCGCGCACGATTCGCTCCTGCAGGTTCAACAGCTCGAGCGCCTCGTCGTCGCCGCGGAGCGCGTTGAACTCCGTGAACCCGACGATGTCGGTGAACATGATCGTGCCCTTGACCGTGGCGGTCGGTTCGCTCGTCGCGATCACCCAGGAACCAGATCGATGGAGCCCGAGATGCTCATCGCCTCGATGAAACAATCGGTGCCCGGCGGGAACGGATTGTGCACTTTGCCGGACAGCGTCTTGAACCGCGTCGCGATGCCGGTGCCGCTCGGCAGCATGATGTGCACTTTGCCGGACACTGTCTTCACTTTGATCGCCCCGACGGCATCGCAACTGCAGTCGATCGATCCGCTGACGCTGCGCGCCTTGAGCGCGCCGGCGACGAGATCGATGTGGATCGATCCTGACATCGTGCCCGCGGATGTCGATCCGACGCGGCCGGCGGCGATCTTGCCGCTGACGGAGTTCATCCTGCACCGGCCGCGGCAGGCGCCGATCGTGATCGATGCCGACGTGTTGCGGAGATCGGCCTCGTCGGCGCTCTGCACGTCGATCTTGCCGCTGAGCGTCGTGACGGAGACGATGCCGAAGTCGCCGAGCAGGCGGACATCGCCCGATTGCGTGCCGACGACGATGTCCGTGCCCACGGGGCAGCGCACGCTGAACGGCTTGGAGCCGTGTCCGCAGCGAATCTGAAACTGGCCGCTCTCGGCGTCTGTCCGCGTCTCGATGCGATGGCCCTCGACGAGCACGTCCTCGCGCGGCTCGGCGATCACATCGACGTTGCCGGCGCGCGATTGCAGCCGCAGCGTCACCGCTACCGGCAGGTCGAATCGTTCCGTGTCCACCGCATCTCCTAGCTCGTACCGGCCATTGTCGATCCGCCGCCCCAAAGTCTCAAGCTGCGCGCGCTACGAAAAGCGTAGGCCGTCACCGTCGCGCTCGAGGGCGATGACGGATCCCGCATGCCGCCGCGCTCTTCCGGGCATGTCATTCTGCCTGCGCCTGTCATTCTGAGGAACCATGGCCGTGCCGGCCACCCCGAACCATGAAAATAGCGCCGTGCCGC
Source organism: Dehalococcoidia bacterium (assembly GCA_038211505.1). Lineage (GTDB taxonomy): Bacteria > Chloroflexota > Dehalococcoidia > DSTF01 > JACRBR01 > JBBQVO01. Next base: position 3,301 of record JBBQVO010000272.1, read on the forward strand.
CCACGGCGCGTTCAACGTTGGTCGCACGGAACCCCAACAACTGTCATTCCGAGCGCAGCCGAGGAATCTCTCCGATG
>JBBQVO010000273.1:0-3370 GCA_038211505.1 Dehalococcoidia bacterium
GGACAGGTCTGAAGACCCGTCCGTACGGGCGGCGTTGTTGCTACGCGAGCCGCAGTAAACGTCCCTCATTCCCGGCGAGCGTCACCGATTGCGACGGTGCGGGCGTTTCGTGTGTGCCGATCAGCGTCTCCGCGACCGTCAGCATCGGCGGCAACTCAAACGCGATCGCGTCGTTCGTGAAGTTGAGGATCGTGAGCAGGCGATCGTCGTTGTGGGTGCGGGTGTAGGCGAAGATACCCGGCGGGAGGCCGTCGACGGGGGCGTAGACGCCGAAGCGGAGGGCGTCGGACGAGCGGCGGAACCAGATCAGGGCGCGATACAGCGAGAGCATCGATCGCGCGTCGTCGCGCTGCTGCTCGACGTTAACGGCGAGATCGCCGTACGGGAGCCACGGCTCGCCCGTCGTGAAGGTTTCCTCGCGCGACCACTGCATCGGCGTGCGTTCGGGGTCGCGGCCGCGGCCGTAGATGCGGGCGGGATCCCGCAGCTGGTCTTCGGGGATATCAACATTCTCCATGCCGATCTCTTCGCCGTAGTAGATGAACGGCACGCCGCGCAGCGTCAGCAGCAGCATCGCGGCGACGCGCGCGCGCTGCTGGCCGCGGCCATCGCGGTTGATGCGGCTGATCAGCCGATCGACGTCGTGATTGCCGAAGACCCAGTTCGGCCACGCGCCGGGCGGCAGCGCGAGCTCGAACTCGTCGACCTTGCGGCGCACGTGTTCGGCCGTCCAGCGTTCGTCCCAGATGCGGGCGAGCGGAAAGTTGAACGGCAGGTGCAGCGCGTCGAGCGCGTGGCCGCCGTAGTACTCGGCGAGCTTCTGCGGCGTGCCGAAGACTTCGCCGACGGTCATCCGTTCCGGGAACTCGTCCATCACTTTACGCAGGCGGCGGATCAGGTCGATGATCTCTGGCCAATTCTGATCCTGCGTATGGAGCTGCAGCGCCGTCTGGCCGAGGCGGCGGACGTAGCGGCGATCCGGCTGCGGCGGATTGTCGCGCAGCTCCGGATCCTTGAGCACGCGATCCATCACGTCGATGCGGAAGCCGTCGACGCCGCGCTGCATCCAGAAGCGCAGCACGTCGTGCATGCGCTGCTCGACGGCCGCGCTGCGCCAGTTGAGATCTGGCTGCTCGACGAGGAACGAATGCAAGTAGTACTGCTGCGTCTTCTGATCCCATTCCCACGCCGGCCCGCCGAATGCGGCGATCCAGTTGTTCGGCGGCTCTCCGGCCGGCCCAGCGTCGCGCCAGACGTACCAGTCGCGTTTCGGATCATCGATCGACGATCGCGATTCGAGGAACCACCGATGTTCCGACGACGAATGATTCGGCACGAAGTCGAGGATCACGCGGATGCCGCGCTTGTGCGCTTCGGCGATCAGGCGGTCCATCGTTGCGAGATCACCGAAGTCGGTGTGGACGGCCTCGTAGTCGGAGACGTCGTAGCCGAAGTCGGCCATCGGCGACGGAAACGTCGGCGAGAACCAGATCGCGTCGATGCCGAGCGACTTCGGCGTGCCGTCGTTAAGGTAATCGAGGCGATCGATGACGCCTTGCAGATCACCGATGCCGTCACCGTTCGAGTCCTGAAAGCTCCGCGGGTAGATCTGGTAGATGACGCCGTGCTTCCACCACAGATAATCCAACGACTCATCTCCGATCAAACGCAATTGTCGTACATGCCACTGTCACTCTGAGCGCACCAATACTGTCATCGCCAATGCTGTCATTCTGAGCGAAGCGAAGAATCTCTACGGATTGCCTCCATTGCGGTACGACGGGACATTCTGTTGGGGACGAAATTCGGCGTGACATCGGAGAGATTCTTCGCTTCGCTCAGAATGACAGGTTGTGTCCTGCGAATGACCGGATGCGGCGCGCCGAGAATGACAGGGAGACTGGGCTCAGAATGACAGCCTGCCCCGCACTTTCTCGAGCCGTGGCACTGCCAGTAGATCACGCACGATCGTCAGGCGCAACATCGCGCGACCAGCGGTAGATGTCGCTGGACCAGACTTCTCGGGGCATGACGTCGAGGGTCGCGCGGCGGGGGTCGCCGGCGACGGGGAGGATGCGCGACATGAGACGCGCGCCGTAGCGCTCGAAGTACGAGCATTCTTTGCGGAAAGCGAGCAGTGTCAGGCGATCGCCGCCGAGGAAGACGTGCTCGATCTCGTCGTCGTACGGCTCCAGCTTCTCGCGCGCTTCGCCGCATGCCTTCTCGAAGAGGAGGTGCACCTGCTTCTCACGAATGCGGTCGAAGCGGCGTTGCGACTGGCCGCCTTTGCGATGGCGATTCTTCACGAAGCGGCGATCCGTCTTGGAATCGACCAGATAGTCGGTGCGAAACACGCCCGCCGTGAAGCCCCCGAGACGGAGCAGGAAGACGCCGATCGTGCGTTCGCGCTGTAGCAAATCGACGAGAGGCCGCGTGTACATCTCGTCGTATCGCACCGCCTCTTCGACGACGAACGGCGGTACGACGAGCACGAACTCGTTCTCGCGAGCGAAGAGCACCGTGCCGGTCGACGAAGCGGCCGAGATCGCATTGATCTCGTCCTCGATCTCGGACTGAATGCGAAGATGCGCCGTGTCTGGCGCTTGCTTGTCGAGCGCGTAGATGGTCACGCCGGGCGCGCCGGCGTCGGGCAGCGTGGCGAGCAGCTTCTGGCGGGATACGTGTTCGCGCGGCACCGGCACCTCGATTGCGAGATCTGCAACGTAGGCAGAGTAGCGCGCGTCTGGCCGATCGGGCAGACTGACCGCTCAACCGTTACGTATACATGGAGGCCCAGATGGTGCTCGAACAAGCCCTTTCACCGGCGCCGGCGGTGACGCTCAAGGCGATCGGCCACGGCCGGACGTTGACGTTCAATCAGCTCGGTGTCCCGGCGCTCATCATCTGCGTTGCGCGCGAGACGTCGGATCGTGCGCCCGACGTCGTGACGGCGGTGCGCGAGAAGTACGAGACCGTTGATCAGGTGATGATCGTAAACGTCGCCGATACCCGGCCGTTCCCGCGGCTGATCCGCAAAGTCGCCGAGCAGATCATGAAGTCCTCGTACAACGACGCCGTCAAGAACCTGATGAACGGCCGCAAGCCGGAAGATTACGTGCTGATCGTGCCGGACTGGGATGGCGCGCTGCTAGCGCCGCTCGGCGTCGATGACGTATCGAAGACGATCGCCGTCGCCGTGATCAATCGCGACGGCAATCTCGTCGGCGTCTACCAGGGCGACGATGCGCCGGCGCAGGCGCTGGCGCTACTCGAGCGCGCCGGCGTGTAGTTGCGTCTGACCTCGACATCGCACGACCACTTCATCGGAAGGTTGCTTACCCGCGCTTCTTCCGTATGATCCTGTCTAGAG
>JBBQVO010000274.1:0-3331 GCA_038211505.1 Dehalococcoidia bacterium
ACGCCGGCACGGGCATTACGCCGTGGCGCGTCACGAGCAACAAGACGTGGATCAAAGTGTCGCAGCAGGCGGGAGTCGCGATCGGGAACGATCTCGTCTGCTCGCCGGGCTCGCCGTGTCAGCGCACCGCGACGCTGAAGATCTCCGTCGATCCGACGAAGGTGCTGGGCAGCGATGCCGCCGTCGTACGCATCCAGGGCCTCGGGCAGGGGGCAAACGCGGCCGAGATCGCCGTCTTCATCCGCGTCAACGTCGCGATCGGCATCCCCGGCACGACGAAGAACTGACTCGGCATCACTCCGCGCGTGGCCCGCGCGGCTCGATTCGACGACCATGCACCCGTTACATCACGGTCGCGCGTGCCGCTCGGTTAGCGCCATCAACGCATCGCTCAGTTCGTCCGGTTTCGAGAAATACGCCGAGTGACTCGCTTCGATGCTGATCGTCTCGAGACACGGCATCGCCTCTAGCATGCGCCGCTGCAGCGCGAGCGTCACGGCCCGATCCTGCGTCAGCTCAATGTAGACGCGGGGCACGCGTCCGAAGCGCTCCTCCGTCGTATGGATCACGGTATTGGTCGGCCCGCTCGGCTCTGGCGCGAGGAGCAGGTTGGCAAGCGACACATCATCGTCGGAGCAGTCGGCGTAAAGCGTCTCCCGAAACGCCGGCTGTCGAAGTAGGTCGTACCCCTCCGCACTGTTGATGTCGAGGTTCGGCATGATCAATGAGTCCGTATCGCCGAGCGCGAGCGGGATGAGCGACTCGCCGTCGGGCACGAGGAATGCCGCCAGGTAGATGAGCAGGCGTACCCGGTCGGCGTGCGCCTCCGCGGCTTGACTGATGGCGATACCGCCGCGACTGTGCGCGACGAGGACGACCGCCTCGCCCGCCTCGTCGATGGCCGCGCCGATCGCATCAACATAGTGCCGCATCGTGACTTCCCCGGTAGGCGTGTGATCCCGCCCATGGCCAGGCAGGTCGATCGCGTGGGCGCGGTGACCCGCCTTTTCGAGCCGCGGCACGATCTTGTACCAGCACCAGGCCGCGTGCCACGAGCCGTGAACGAGAACAAACGTAGCCATGTGGATTCCCTTTCGTCTGCCGCGGTGGATCTGTCACCGACCCCCGAATGTTCGACCAACGTGGCGATCGCCCCGAGAGACGCCGCGATGTCGCCGCCGTGAGGTCCAGCGGAGAGCTACAAGAATCCGGCCCTCGCCCGCATCAGTTCCCACCGCAGCTCCGCGCCGGCGTTCGCCATCGCGTGATCGATCGCCGACGGCGCGATATCGCGATACGGCAATGCGCGGACGTGCCACGCGTTCGCGGCGTCGCGCTCGACCTTCCCCATCGGATGCGCTGGTGGCGCATCTGATGTACGGCGTGCGTTCAGTGTTGCCGCTACTCGAAAACTCATTACGACCCTCTCCTTCTGCCCGGAGACACGTGCCATCGCGCGACAAGCCGTCTCTTGCGCGATGGTCGTTCGTGAGTTGCTGTTTGCCCGGTCGCCGTCCGCGACTACTGCCGCGCGGCGATGAACTTTTGCTCGTGATCGAGCAGCCAGCGCTTGCGCTCCATGCCGCCGCCGTAGCCCGTCAGACTGCCGTCGGCGCCGATGACGCGGTGGCAGGGTACGACGACGCCGATCGGGTTCGAACCGTTCGCCAGTCCTACGGCGCGTGATGCCTTTGGCGATCCGATCGTGCCGGCGAGCGCGCCGTAGCTGGTCGTCTGGCCGACGGGAATGTCGCGCAGGGCGGCCCACACCTGGCGCTGAAACGTCGTGCCCGCCGTCGCGCATTCGATGCCGTCGAGCGCGCCGCACTCGCCGTCGAAGTACGCCTCGATGCGCTGCCGCAACGTAGCCGGAGCGCGACCCGACTCCGTCTCGACGTTCGCGCCATAGTGGGTGCGTAGCAGTCGCCGAATGCGGCTCTCGTGGTCGTCCCAGTCGAACGCGCGCAGCCGGCCGTGCTCGTCTACGACGATCATCGCCGTGCCGATCGGCGTCTTCATCTCGTCGATCATCAGCCGTGCCGGCGTTGTCGATTGCTGCTTCATTGTTGATGCGCGCTCCGTTGTGTGTCGCCGGTCCGCCGTCATCGTTTGAGCTTGCATGGTTGTACCTCCACCTACAGACTCTCACAGTTCACCCCCGCCGATCAGACATATCCGGACACGTCCGAACCATGTCCGAATATGTCTGGTTGTCATCTCGCGGGCGAGCGATGATGGATCCATGAACAGCTTACTTTCCGGCGTCCGCACTACAGGCATCTACTGCCGTGACACCTGTTCCGGCAAACCACTGCCACGCAATGTGACGATGTACCCGTCGGCTGTCGCTGCAGAAGCGGCGGGCTTCCGTCCGTGCCTGCGCTGCCGGCCCGATCGGCTGCCGCCGTTCGTCGATGGCGACTGCACCGGCATCGTCGGCCGCGCGCTCACGCTGATCGGCGAGGGAGCGCTCGACGATGCCTCGGAGGATGCGCTGGCGCAGCGTCTCGGTGTTACGGGACGTCATCTCCGCCGGCTGTTTCACGAAAGCGTCGGCGCGACGCCGGCGCTTGTCGCCAGCTCGCGACGCGCGCACTTTGCGCGGCGGCTGCTCGATGAGACGGACCTGCGCGTCTCCGACATCGCCTACGCCGCCGGATTCGCGACGGTGCGACAAATGAACCGCGTCGTCGCGTCGGTGTTCGCGTTCACGCCGACGGAACTGCGCGAAAAGCGACGCAACGCCGATCGCCCCGTCGCCGATGGCGGACTGCCGCTGCGCATCTCCTACGCCGGCGCGCTGCGGTTCGATGATCTGCTCGCGTATCGCACGCCGCGCGCGATCCCCGGCGTCGAGTCCGTCTCTGGGGGCGTCTATCGTCGCACGATCACGTCATGCGGTCATCCCGGCGTCATCGAAGTGCGCGACGCCTGCGACGGCTCGCAACTGGTTGTGACGGCGCACCTGCCGACGTTGCAGTCGCTGATCGACGACGTCTCGCGCTGCCGCCGCGTCTTCGGCCTCGATCGCCCGCCGGCGGAAGACACGCCGCTGATCGACGACGCGCTCCTGCGGCCGATCATCCAGCGCCGTCCCGGCCTGCGCGTGCCTGGCGCCTGGGATCCATTCGAAACGTCGATCCGCATCATGCTTGGACAGCAGGTGTCCGTCGCCGGCGCAACGACGCTTGCCGGACGTCTCGTCGATTGCTTCGGCGAGCAGGTCGGCGGCCTCACGGCGATGCAACTCACGCACGTCTTCCCTGCCGCAGCGCGTATCGCCGAAGCCAGCCTCGACCGTCTCCGCCGCATCGGGCTGCCGACAGCGCGC
>JBBQVO010000275.1:0-3234 GCA_038211505.1 Dehalococcoidia bacterium
GCTGACCAGGCTCGGATCGCAGGAATGGCCGCGGGCGAAGGCGCGGGTGCGCCGTGCCGTGCAAGAGCTGGCGCAGGAGCTGCTGCAGCTCTACGCCTCGCGCGAGGTGGCGGAGGGGCATGCATTTCCGCCGGACAGCGCCTGGCAGGCCGAGCTTGAGGCCTCGTTCCCGTATGTCGAGACGCCCGACCAGGCGCGCGCGATCAGCGACGTCAAACACGACATGGAAGAGGCGCGGCCGATGGACCGCCTGGTGTGCGGTGACGTCGGCTATGGGAAGACCGAGGTGGCGGTGCGCGCGGCGTTCAAGGCCGTGATGGAGGGCATGCAGGTGGCGATCCTGGTGCCGACGACGGTGCTGGCGCAGCAGCACTTCAACACCTTCAAACAACGGCTCAGCGGATTCCCGGTGAAGGTCGAGATGCTCTCGCGCTTCCGCAGCGATCGCGATCAACGCCGCGTCGCCGCCGACGCGATCACCGGCAACGTCGACATCGTCATCGGCACCCACCGCTTGTTACAGAAGGATGTTGCGTTCAAGAACCCCGGCCTGATCATCATCGACGAGGAGCAGCGATTTGGGGTTGCGCACAAAGAGCGGCTGAAGCGCATGCGATCGCAGGTCGATGTGCTGACGCTGACGGCGACGCCGATCCCGCGGACCCTGAATATGGCGCTTACCGGCATCCGCGACATGTCGACGATCGAGACGCCCCCGGAGGAGCGGTTGCCAATCAAGACCTACGTCACGGAATTCGACGAGCACCTCGTGCGCGAGGCGATCTCGCGCGAGCTTGAACGCGGCGGCCAGGTGTATTTCGTGCACAACCGCGTCCACAACATCGAGCTGATCGCGCGGCAGCTGCGCGACATTGTGCCCGTAGCCGGGATCCTCATCGCGCACGGGCAGATGCCGGAGGACCAGCTCGAGAAGGTGATGCTGGACTTCACCGACGGCAAAGCCGACGTGCTCGTCTGCACCACGATCATCGAGTCAGGGCTGGACATCCCGAACGACAATACGATCATTATCAACAACGCCGACAAGTTCGGCCTGGCGCAGCTGTATCAGCTCCGGGGGCGCGTCGGGCGCGGGGCTGCCCGCGCCGTCGCGTACCTGCTGTACGAGAAGCACCACGCGCTGAGCGAGGTCGCGCAGAAGCGGCTCCAGACGATCTTCGAGGCGACCGAACTGGGGGCGGGGTTCCAGATCGCGCTCCGCGATCTGGAGATACGCGGCGCCGGCAATCTGCTGGGGGCGGAGCAGAGCGGGCAGATCGGCACAGTCGGCTTCGACCTCTACGTGAAGCTGCTAGCCGACGCCGTCGAGGGGCTGAAAGCGATGGCGAAGGGCGAACCGCCGCCGCCATCGTTCATCCAGCCGCCCGTCGTGATCGACGTGCCGGTGGCGGCGTTCATCCCGGAGAGCTACATCGGTGACCTGAACCTGCGGCTGTCGCTGTATCAGCGTATGGCATCCGCGGGGAACGCCGGCGAGCGCAACGCCGGAGACCGCATCCGCGGCGCCAGCGCCGACGAGGATCCGGCAGCCCGCGACGTCGCCGGCGATCTCGAGCGCGAGTTGGGCGACCGCTTCGGCCCGCCGCCCACCCCGGTGCGGAATCTGCTCTACATCGTGCGCCTGCGGCTGCTCGCGAAGCGCGCGGGGGTGGCGTCGATCACGCGCGAGCAGGCGCCGGGCGGCCAGCCGGTGCTGACGCTGCGCACAGCCGAGGACGGCGACTTCCGATCGCGGATCGCGGCCGCCGAACGAGCAGAGCTGGAGCGCAGCGGCGCCGTCACGATCGGCCGCGCGCAGCTGCGGATCGACCTGGAGGCAGCGCACGGCGACTGGCGCGAACTGCTCGCGGATGTGCTGCATGCGGCGGCGGTAGCGGAGGAGGGGGCTGTCGCGGCGTCGGCGTAGGTTTGGCTTCGCACTAGAATTTCTGTTCTAACTGTGATAGGGTGGCGATATGCCCATCCGGAGCAAGAGCATCTACCAAGAAGCCGCTGTCGAAGACGGCGTTCGGGTCCTCGTCACGAACTACTGGCCGCGCGGCGTGACGCGCGAGCGCGCGGGTGGGTACGTGCGGACGCTGGCGCCGTCGCGTGAGCTGCTGCGGGCGTTTAAGGATGGTCAGATCACCTGGGACGAGTATGCGCCGCGCTATCTCGAGGAGATGCGCGATGAGAAGCCTGTGGCGGAAATCCACCGGCTCGCTGAGTTGGCAGGCACGCAGACCGTGACGGTGATGTGCCTGTGCAAGGACGAGGCCCAATGCCATCGCCGCCTGCTGCGCGAGCTCATTGAGGCTGAGATGGCGGTAATGGCGTGAACCTCTACACCATCGGCCACAGCGTGGTCGAACTGGCGGCGTTGATCGACACGATGATGGCGCACGGCGTCGAGCTGGTGGCCGACGTGCGGAGCAAGCCGCGCAGCCGCCTGCCGCAGTTCGACCAGAATCCGCTGCAAACGGCGATCGAGCAAGCCGGGATGCGCTACCGCTTTCTGGGCGAGCGGTTGGGCGGCGTCCCGCAGGATCCGGAGATCGCTCGGCGCTGGAAGCAGGGGCATCTTGACGCGATCATCGTTGGGCACCTGCGCTCGACGGATGAGTGGACGGATGGACTCGCGGAAGTCGTCCGGATGATGCGGGTGGGCGGCGGCACGGCAGTCTGCCTGCTGTGCAGCGAAGGCGACCCGAATGAGTGCCACCGCAAGGCGATCGCGCTTGACGTCGCCGAACTGGTCGACGACGTCAAGGTCGTTCACCTGTCAGTCGCCAAGACGGCGCCGACGGAAGTAGGCGTGCAAGAAGTGTTGCTGTGAAGCGCGAGCTGCTGATCCTCGACCTCACGGAGATGAGTGGCCAGAACGTCTGTATCGCGGGGATCGACCTCAAATCGCACGAACAGGTGCGGTTGTCGACGCCGAGTCCAACCCGCACGACGGTCCGGTCACTCCGCCTGCGGCCGCTCGCCGTGTTGGACCTGGACTACGACTTCGAGCGGAAACGGATACAGCCGCACGTCGAAGACGCGCGATGGAACCGCCTGAGCGCTCGCAATATCAGGACGTTCTCGTGTGCAGACGCGAAGGATCTGCTCAAAGAGCGCACGTTCGACTCGATCGGCCAGGCCTTCGGAGAGCCGATGATGAAGGCGAGCCGCGGCAACCACGCCTGGCAGCCGGGAGCGGGTGCGCGGTCGCTCGCATCAGTCAGGGTG
>JBBQVO010000276.1:0-3142 GCA_038211505.1 Dehalococcoidia bacterium
CAGACGTCGGGCGATATCCCGGTGCTCCGCGACAAGATCGCCCAGGTCGCGCGCGACTCCGGACTCGGCGACAAGCAGCCGGTCGTCGTTGACTCCGTAGACGGCTACACGTGGCCGTGGGCGTGGTACCTGCGCGACTACAAGAACGTCTCGTACGCCACGATCGGCGCCGGTTACACGCCGCCGCAGGGCGCCATTCTGCTGCTCGGTCGCGCTGACGCCACCAATGTGCAGCTGGGCGGCAACTACGACGAGGGGCTCCCGTATCACCACCGCCGCTGGTTCCCTGAGGACTATCGCGGCGCCGACGGCAAATACTCGACGCACGACTTCTTCGGCGACCTCCTCTCGACGAAGGCGCTCGGCAACTGGCTCGATTACTGGATCCGGCGGTCGCCGCCGAGTGATCTCGGCACCGTCGACGGCATCGCCTTCTTCCCGAAGGGATCGGGCATCGAATCATCGCAGCCGATCGGACCAACGGTCTTCACTGAGGGCGCCCAAACCGTGATCGGCGGCAACGGCACCGGCCGCGGTCAGCTGAGCGGTCCGTCGAACGTGACGCTCGATTCTTCGGGCAACATCTACATCGCCGACACGAACAACAACCGCATCGAGAAGTACGACCCGCAGGGCAACATCCAGGCCATCGCGGCCGGCTTCGGCGGCGATTTCCAGCTGCAGCAGCCGTGGTCGATGGTCGTCGCGTCAGACGGCACCGTCTTCGTCGCCGACACGTGGAACCACAAGCTCGTCAAGCTCGATAAGGATTTGAAGAAGCAGAAGGAGTGGGGCGCCGGTGGCCAGGTCGATGCCAACGGCGATCCGTTGAAGCTCTTCGGTCCGCGCGACATCCGGCTCACCGCCGAAGGTCATGTGATGATCGTCGACACCGGCAACAACCGGCTGATCGAGTACGACCAGGACGGCAACTTCGTCCGCCAGTTCGGCAGCAAGGGCACGGGCGACGGCCAGTTCAGCGAACCGTCGAGCCTCGTGACGGCGCCGAACGGCGACATCTACATCGCCGACTTCTGGAACAAGCGCATCGTCCATCTCGACAAGGACTTGAAGTCGAAGGGCGACATCAAAGTCGATGCCTGGGGCAGCACAGCGGTCACCGACCGCGCGTACCTCGCGCTGCTCCCGGATGGACGCCTGCTGGCGACCGATCCGACGGGCGGCAAGATCCTCGTCATCGGCACGAACGGACAACAGATCGCGTCCTATGACGTGCCGAAGGAGGGGTCGCAGCAGACGGCGCGGCCGATCGGCATCACGACCGATGGCACGAACGTGTACGTGTCCGACTCGGCCGGCAGCGTGGTGCGGAAGATCGCGCTGACCGAGATCATCAAATAACGAAAGTGACATAACACTGTGGGGCTTCGCCAACAACCGTGGCGAAGCCCCGCATGTCAATCCTCGCACCTACATGGCTGATTGACCGGCCGTGAGGGCGATCCCTATAATGCCGTCGCCTCTATGCCGAACATAAGGGTAGCGGCCCGCGTTCGGTCCGCGTTATCCGCCCGTTGGAGTTCGGTTTTGCTCAAGAGCCGGGGATTCTGGATCGGTATCGGCGTCAGTCTCGTGGCTGTCGCCGTATTCGTATTGACAAGCGACGTCCGCCATCCCGCAAAGCTGCGCGACGCGTTCTCCGGCGTCAACTACTGGTGGGTCGCGGTGTCGCTGCCCGTGTACTACGCCGCCCTCTGGATGCGCACCCTCCGCTGGCAGTACCTGCTGAAGCCCGTCCGGCGCGTGCCGGCCCTCCGGCTCTACCCCGTCGTCATCGTCGGGCTGATGGCCAACAACCTGATTCCCGCTCGAGCGGGGGAGGTCGCGCGCGCCTACGTGCTGGGCCAGCGCGAGAACATCAGCAAGTCGACCGCATTTGGCACGATCCTCGTCGACCGCGTCTTCGACGGCGTGACGCTCGTTCCGATGCTGCTCATCGTCGCCGCATTCGCCGGCGGCGACACCTACTTTCCCGTCGGCTTCGGTCAGGAGTTGAACTTCGCCGGACTTGGCATTGTGATGGCGGCGCTGTTCGGCGTCATCATCACCATCCTGTTCTACCTGGCTCTGTCAGATCGCGGACGCCATCAGTTGCACCGCATGGTGCACCGCTTCGCACCGACGAAGCTCAAACCGAAAGTCGAGAATCTGCTGCTCTCCTTCTTCGAGGGACTGCACGCGCTGCGCAACCCCCTCGATCTCGGCGCGGCGACGCTCATGTCGGCGATCTCCTGGACGCTCGAAGCGCTCATGTACTATCTCGTCGCCCGCGGCTTCGGCATCCACGAAGGCTTTCACATCTTCCTGCTGCTCACGGCGGCGGTGAACCTGGCGATCGCCATCGTCGCGACGCAGGGTGGCGTCGGCGCGTTCGAATTCGTCGTCTCGAAGACCATCGTCGCGTTTGGCGTCACCGGCATCGCCGACGGTGGCCAGTTCAAGGCGCTGTCCGAGGCCTACGCGATCGGCCTGCACGCGGTGCTGCTCTTCCCGATCGTGATCATCGGCCTGTACCTGATGTGGTCGATGCAATTCAACTTCGGCGAGATGCTCAGCGGCAACAAGACGGATGACACGCCGCCCGAGGGCGGCGACGACAATGCCGACGCGACGGCGCGCGTTCGCGTCAAGCCTAAGCCCGCCGTCGAAGGCGAGCCCTCGCGATGAAGGTAGCGATCGTTGGCGGCGGCGTTGCCGGCATGACGACGGCGTACCGCCTCATGCAGGACGGCCACGATGTCGCGCTGTATGAATCGAGCCCGTTTCTCGGCGGCCTCGTTCGCACATTCGAGATCGGTGGCAGTCGCCTCGAAGCCTACTATCACCACATCTTCAGCACCGACACGACGATCATCAAGCTGATCAACGAGCTCGGCTTCGGCGACGATCTGCAGTGGATCGAGTCGAAGGTCGGCTGGTTCGACAACGGCAAGATCTATCCGTTCGTCACGGCGATGGACCTGCTGCGCTTCGCCCCGCTGCCGCCGATCGATCGCGTCAAGCTCGGGCTGATGGCGGTGCGCTTGCGCCGCCGCGAAGAGTGGGCGGAGTTCGAGCGCATCACCTGCAAGGACTGGATCGAGAAGAACGTCTCGAAGAAGGTCTACGAGAAGATGTGGGG
>JBBQVO010000277.1:0-3122 GCA_038211505.1 Dehalococcoidia bacterium
GCTGTTTCCCGAAATGTTCGCTGCCCCGTTCGACGCGAGCATCATCGCCCGCGCCCGCCAGTCCGGAGTGATCTAGATCGCCATCCACAACCCGCGCGACTACGCGCTCGACAAGCATCACGTAGTCGATGACTACGCGTACGGCGGCGGCCCCGGCATGGTGATGAAGCCCGAACCGCTGTTCGATTGCGTCGACGCCGTCCAGACACTAGCGCCGGAGCGCGGCCACGTCATCCTCCTGACGCCGCAGGGCCGTCTCCTCAACCACGCCGTCGTCGCGGAACTGGCGGCGCGTCCCCGCCTGATCGTCATCTGCGGCCACTACGAGGGCGTCGATGAGCGTGTGCGCGAGTTTCTCGCCGACGATGAGATCAGCATCGGCGACTACGTGCTCTCCGGCGGCGAGCCTGCCGCCATCGTGCTCGTCGATGCCGTCGCCCGCCACCAACCCGGCGTCCTCGGATCAGAGATGTCGCTCGAGGAGGAGTCGCACGCGCAGGGCCTGCTCGAGTATCCGCAGTACACGCGCCCCGCCGAATATCGCGGCATGGCCGTGCCCGAGATCCTGCTCTCCGGCCATCACGCCGAGATCGCAAAGTGGCGCCGCCGCCAGAGCATCGCCCGCACCGCCCGCCGCCGCCCCGATCTCCTCGCCACCGCCGACCTCCCACCCGCCGAGCGCAACGCCGCCGACGAGATCAACAACGAGTGAACATAGTGATGGCGCGGATGCATGCGCTCATCGTAGGGACAGGTATTCAGACCTGTCCTCGCCGGTCGAGCTGCGTCACCGGGAAAGGTGCAGTCGCGGTCTGAATCGCCCGCTCCGTCATTCTGCGTGGTTCCGAGGAACCATGGCCGTGGCCGGCTACCCAAAATGATCACAATGTCGCGGAGCCAGTTCGAAATCTGTAGGGGCGGCCCGATGTGGCCGCCCGTCGTGGGTCAAGCGCTATCGCCGGAAACGCGCGCGAACCCGGCTCGCACCCAAAGTCCTCACCATCCACCTGCCGCGTGGTTCATTTTCGTGGGAGCGCGAGCCTAGATCTGAGCGAGCTCCGCGTCGTCCGCGGCGGCGACGAACGCATCCGGCATCGCCGCGCCGGTCAGTTCGGCGAAGATGCGCTCGTACGCCCGCACCGTCGTACGCGCATCGAAGATGCGTGCGATCTCCGACGGCGGCCGCGTATACGCCGCCGGATCGCGCAGCACGCGCACGATCGCTAAAGCAAGCGCGCCGGCGTCGCGCGGCGGCACGGAGATACCCATGCCCGTCACATCGATCACGTCGCGCACGCCGGGGATGTCGGTCGACACGACAGGCGTGCCGCAGAGCATCGCCTCCGCCTGCGTCATCCCGAACGATTCCGTCGAATTGATGCTCGGCAGCACCAGCACGTCGATCGCCTCGTAGAACTCGCGCAGTTCGCGATCGCTGAGCATGCCGAGATGCGTCATCGATGCGCCGAGCGCGCGCATCTTCGGCTCGACGCGCTCGTAGACGTTCTCGCCCGCCACCTGCGCCGTCTGTCCCGCGAGCACGAACCGCGCGTCGGGCATCGCCGCCAGCACGCGCGGCGCGGCATCGATGAGCGTCTCTATCCCCTTCTCTTCGGCGAACCGCCCCACGAATCCGATCAGCGGCCCGCGCGACAGGTCGTGCCGCTCGTGCAGCGAAGGCCCCTCGTCCGACGACGCGTTGAACTCGAGAGGCGGGTAGATCGAGACGACTTTGTCGTGAAAACGCTTCGGCAACCGCGCCGACGCCGCGTATCCCGCCGTGTTGACGATGATGCGATCGGAAAGCTTCCCCGTCAAGTAGTGCGACAGCCGGATCGCCGGCGTGAACAACGGCCGCGCCAACCCCGGCGGCAGCTCGATGTCGCAGTGGTACGTCGTCACGACCGGCTTGCCGGCGGCGCGCGCCGCCATCGCCATCAGCGATCCCTCGAACTGCGGCAGGTGCACGTGGATCACGTCGTGCGAAGCCGCCAGCCGCGTCGCGTGCCACCCGTAACGCGGCATGAACGCGCCCTTGCTCGTACGGAAGAGCACGGGCGAGCGCACGATCTGGGCGCCGTCGATCATTTCGCGGCGCGGCAGATCGTGGTCGTAGCGCGATGTCAGCACCGTCACTTCGTGGCCATCTTCGACGAGACGGCGAATGAGGCGGCGCGCATAGATCGTCAGACCGCTGATGTGCGGCGCGTAGTACGTGAGGCTCGTCAGGATGCGCATAGGTTCGCCGCCGGCCTGGTCTTCGGCACACAAGAGATAACTGCTGGCGGGGCCTCATGATCCGCCTCCCACCAACGTTTTGTCAAGGAACACGAGCGCCGTAGTCAAGTTGTTGAACCAACCGCCAGCCGAGGATCGTGTCTGAGCGAAGCGATCTCTATGGGCGATTCACAGCGTCGCACTTGTAACAAAACACGCGATCATCCGGCCCCAGCGTCGACAGGAACGAGGCGTCGTTCACCTCCTCAAGCGGGATCGTCCGAACGTTGCGGTCGCCGTACATCGTCTGGGCGAGATCTTCGGCGAAGCAGATGTAGATCGTGCCCTTCGGCACGCCCGCGCGGCCCTCGAACGTGCAGAAGAACAGCAGCTCGAACGGCGTGTTCGCCAGGTAGAGTGTCCCGTCCGCCGGCACATCGGGATACGTCCGCGCCAGCGCATCGTGGTAGTCGTGCGTAACGACGGACACGCGCCCGATCTGGTGAATCGTATGGCGCGCGCGCACGAAGGCGAAGCTTAAGGCGACGATCAGCACGACGACCGGCGGCACGAAGATCGCGGCGGCCGGGATGCGCGGCCGCAGATCGCGCCACGCCGTCTCCGCGATGATGGCAAACAGCAGCGCGATCGCCGGGCCGGCGTCATAAAGCTTGCGCGGCATCGCCGCCATCGGCGCCTGGCCGTACGAGCCGGCGATGAACAACACCGACAGCATCATCGACGCCACGTACCAGACAATCGCGACCACAATCAACGCCCGTCGCTCCGGCGCGCGCCAGAAGGCGTACGCGACCGCGACGACGCCAACGCCGCCGATCAGCAGATCGATCGGGTGCGCGCGGATCGCCTCGTGCGGCGCGATCGTCAGCGACATCGTCGCGACG
>JBBQVO010000278.1:0-3088 GCA_038211505.1 Dehalococcoidia bacterium
CTTGTCTTGCCGATCCCGGGCTCGCCCTCGACGACCGCGAGCCGTCCCCACGGATCGTCGAGCCAGTCGCCGAGGGCGGCGAGCTCGCTGTCGCGACCGATGAGGTCGAGTGTCACCTCCGCATCCTCGCTGTCGCGGACGATCGGTGACGATGACGTGCGATGCGCGAGCTGGGGCTGGTACCTACGCGCCTGGCTGCGGCGTGATCTGGAGGATGACGATCTGGTGGACGATCCCGCTGAAGGAGAGGAATAGGAATCGCGTCTCGGAGGTCTTGCCTCCCTGCCGCCTGGAGATCGAGACCCAGTGGGGCAACCGCTTGGCGTCGGGATACGCCGCGAGCAAGGCAGAGAGTGACGACCCGAGCCCGATTCCCTTCGACGTCCTCCAGCCGCTCAGCAGCGGGACGTTCTTGTATTCGGGCCGTTCCCGTTGCGGTGCTATCAGGGTGACCCAGATCACGCGGCCCTTCCAGAAGTCCACTCCGACGGCGCCGATGCTGTGCTGAGGCTCCGGTATCCCTTTGATTCTCGTGTCGGGTGGCGCCAGCCAGTCGCATTCCTCGTCGTCCTTGCTGTAGGCGTGGAAGCACCAACTCGGCTTGCCGAACGCCGCGACAACAGCGGTCTTCTTCATGCCGAGTCGCACCTTGCCCATCGAGAACCCTACGAGGATCGTCGCGGTGCTCGGCGGCGTGGCCAGATGCGCGGTTGCAGGCGCGCCTGTAGGCGCCGAGTACATCGCGAGGGCCACGACTGCGGCGGCGCAGATGATGAGTCTCGCCCGTGTCATCGTGCTCCGCTCATTTCAACGGGCCGTAGAGCTTGACGAAGACCGCGTACTCCCTGGCGAAGGCCGTGTAGCTCTCGATCTCGATGTCGTGCACCTTCAACGGACCAGCGCCAGGGCTGCGGTCGAAGCTGAAGCTCGTCACCCAGCCCCTCCCGGACCGCTGGGTCACGACGTACGACGTCGGCGCGAAGCCAGCGGGCAGCGGTTCGGGATGAGGCGCCGTGTGCAGCCTGGCGCCGTAGGCCTTCTGTAGCGCAGCGAGAGGAGAGCGCAGCCCGACCGAGGCGGTTGTCTTCCAACCGGTGAGCACGGGCTTCCACCGGTAGCCGGGTGTGTCCTTCAGATCCCAGAGCCGGATGAAGGTCA
Source organism: Dehalococcoidia bacterium (assembly GCA_038211505.1). Taxonomy (GTDB): domain Bacteria; phylum Chloroflexota; class Dehalococcoidia; order DSTF01; family JACRBR01; genus JBBQVO01. Next base: position 1,159 of record JBBQVO010000278.1, read on the forward strand.
CCTTGGTGGCTTTGGTGGGGGCGCCGTACTTGCTCGGTGGGGCGAGAATGACCTGGAGCGTCCCGATTCCTGTTCTAACGAGCCCCTGCCGCGCCTCGAACCAGTTGCATCCCAATACCGCGTGGTTGTGGCCGTCGTTTCCGAGGTCGCACGAGTCGGCCTTGCCCCAGAGAGCAAGCATGTCTGCGTAGGTGTCGCCGATGCTCAGGCCCCCGGCGGAAAGCCCTTCGACGATCCTGGCGGTCTTTGGAGGGTGCAGAGCCTTCGGCGGCGCGGCCAGCAGCGTTGGGACGAGACAGAGCGCGAGCGCGACAGCCGCAAGCAGCGCAGTGTTGCCTCGTCTCGAACCCTGCCGCATCACTGGGGCAGCGTTGCCAGGAAGCGGGCATCCCGGATCGCTCGCCGGTAAACGGCGAGCGAGCGCGGCTTCGATCGGAGCTCGTAGATGTCGCTGCCGCCGCTCCAGCCCTTGTTGAAGTAGACGAGCCCGATCATGCGGGGATGGTTCGCGATCCAGGTGAACATCCGGCTCGCGAATGCTGTGTCGTCTTCACCCTTGAGCCCCCATTCGGCGACGAGGAACGGCTTTGCGTATGCGTAGAGGGTGTCCATGCCCTGCCACGAGGGCTCGGCGCTGTCGGAGTACATGTCGTCGGCGACGATGTCGACATAGCCGGGTCCCGGCCAGTAGGCGGCCGGCCCGTTTGCTTCGATGAACGGCGTTCCGTGGCCCTGCGGGTTCCAGATGATCGCGACCTTCCCCGACGGCGCGATATCTTGGCCCGTCCGCAGCGGCGGCTGTCCGGCGGCCCTGAGCTTGTCGTTGATCGCCGGGACAGGGCCGCCGCGCAGGATCAGGGCGATCCGCCGGAAGGCGCGGACGAACTGAGGCGTCGCGTACTTCGGGCCGCGCGACCGCCCAGACAGGTCGAACGCGCACCAGGCGTTCCATTCGCCGTTCATCTCGGGCAGGATCCGCACCCAGATGTCCTCGCCTACGTCGTTCAAGGCGCTGGCGAGCGTGACGTAGCGAGCGTCCTCGGCGCCGCGCGCGATGTCGGCCGGAGCGACCGACGACGACAGCGAGAGGACTGGGAGGCGCCCCTCCGCGTGCTCGTCGCCGATGAGCCGTGCGACGTTCTCTCGCCAGTTGGCGAACATCACGTGCAGCGCGTGGTGCTTCCCGGTCAGACGGTCGAAGCCCGCAGGGTCCGGGCCGACGACACCGAGCAGCAGTTTGCCTGGCGGCGGCTCGCCGAACCGTCCGGCGTTCGCCGATCCGTCGATCCGAAGCGTTGCGCCATCGCCGGTTGCTGCCGCCGTCGATGCCACGGCGACCACGGCGAACGCGATCACGACAGCTCTCAGAGTGCGAATGGTCAACTGTCTCCCGCTCATTGCCCGGCTTGCTTTCCGACTGGGATTCTCATCAGAGCTGCTACGTCAAGGTTTGACTGGTGTAACCCCAGGCGAAGTGGACCTTTATGCCCTTGTGGCATTCGCCGGGCGTTCCGCCGTGGTGCCCCATTGCGGAGTAGCAGTTTCAGCCGGCGGGGCCGCGAATCGCACCTGCGGGGCGGTCGACCTGCCGGGTAGTTCGGCTTGGCGAGCTTGGCTGCCCAGGATCGGCTCCTCCTTCGGTTGGGTGTCGATCGACGGACGTCGGGGCGGCGGGACGCCGATGGCGTCGGGAACCGACGAGACAACGACCGCGGCCTCCCTTATCCCTATCCCTGCCCGGTCGCGATCGGGTGCTTACGCGCGCGCGTCGAGAACTTCGACAGCTCGGCGATCAGCGACTTCAGCTCCCTGGCGCGCGCCGGGTCCTGCAGCGGCGCGATCAGGACCGGACCGACGGCCGCGGACACCTTCTGTTCGAGGACGAGCGCGCTCAGGCGTTTCAGGTCGGCGCTGCCGACCCCGAGCTTGC
>JBBQVO010000279.1:0-3071 GCA_038211505.1 Dehalococcoidia bacterium
CTATCCTCGCGGCCTCGCCGGCGACCAGATCCCGCTCGGCGCCCGCATCTTCGCCGTCGCCGATACGTTCGACGCGATCACGTCGGCGCGCTCGTACAAGCCCGCGTTCTCCGAGCAATCGGCCTGCCGCGAGATCCTCGCGCATAGCGGCACCCAATTCGATCCGGTGATCGTCCATATCCTACTGACCTTGAAGCGCCTCCGCGCCGACGATCTCGCCGCGTAGATTGGTGACCGCGTTGAGTAGCGCGCGCGAGGATCCGTGACACTCGCCCGGCCGGCCGGGCTCTGGGTGCTGGCCCCCATGCTTCGGCCTCGGCGGTTGCGGGCATCTGTCTTGACCGCGCATACGCCGATACTCCTAGGCGATCATACGCATGGATGACCGCGGTATTGCGGCGTTGTGCGCGCCGCGGCGGAGTCTCGGAGGCATCGTGGCCGCACTATCGTCACTGCGTGAACTCTCGACGCTCGCGCTGCAACCGATCGTCGGTGAAGACGATGTCAGTGCCGCGCTGGCCCTTGTGCGGGAGTCGCTCGGCGGGACATCGGCGTACCTCGTCTACGGCACGGAGAACGACTTCGCCGAGTTCGGCACCGATGAGCTGGAACTCACGCAAACGGCGCTCTGGCTGACGAATCGCCATCTGGCCTCGCACGAAGGGCCGCAGGCCTGCACGATCCGTTACGGCCGCGTCATCGACTTTCACGACGTCAGCGTCGGCCGCGGCTGCGACGCGGTCGCGGCGCTGATCCCCGCCGGCCGCACGACGGCGAACATGATCCTTGTGCGCGGCCACTGGGCTGACGGCCTCACCGCTGATCAAGCGATGTTTCTGAGCGCGGCGCTGCCCTCGCTAGGACTGCTGCTGCAGGCGCGGCTGGCGATCTCGTACGCCGAGCAGGATCGACGGCACTTGAGCACGCTCGTCAGCGTCGGCCGCGTCATCTCCGACACGGAAGAGCTGGAGGCGATGCTGACGAACATCGCGCAGATGACGTCGCATCTCACCGGCCTCGACTTCGTGAGCATCGACATGATGAACGCCGATGGCACGTTGCGCCTGCGCTGCGTGAACTACGAGCGGCCGACCAATGTCGACGCTCGCGACCGGTGGGCCGATGCGGCAAGCAAGCCCGATCCGGTGCGCAACACGGTGCTCGCGACGCGGGCGGCGATGATCTTCGACGATGCGCAGTCCGACGAGCGCATCCCCGAGTCGGGGAGACGGTTCTTTACGCGCACGTTGATTCGGTCCGCGGCGGTGCTCCCGATCGTCGCCGGCGAGCGCGTGCTTGGCGTCGTGCAGGTGGCGTCGTTGCGCCCGCGCGTCTTCGATGCCGGCGAGCGTGCGCTGCTCGAGGGCATCTCGTCGCAGATCGCGGCGGCGATGCGCGGCGTGCAGCTCTACGAAGAGCGGCGCATTGCCGAAGAAGAGCTGCGGCGGACGCAGGATCTGCTGATGGCCACGATCGAGTCCACGACCGACGGCATCCTCGTCGTCGTCGGCGACGGGCAGGTCGGATACCACAACCAGAACTTCGTCGACATCTGGCGCATGCCGCAAGAGAATCTCGATGATCGCAGCGACGAGAAGCTGCTCGAACACGCCGTCAGCCAGGTCGCCGATCCGGAGCAGTTCATCGCCAAGGTCGAGCAGCTCTACGGCAGCACCGCGCTTGATTTCGACACGGTGCTACTGAAGGACGGCCGCATCCTCGAGCGCTATTCGCGGCCGCTGTTGCGCGGCGAGATCGCCGTCGGCCGCGTCTGGAGTTTCCGCGACGTGACGGAGCGCAAGCGCGCCGAAGAGCTGCTGATGCGCCAGGCGCGTCACGATGCGCTGACCTCGCTGTACAACCACGCCGCGATCACAGAGCTGCTGCACGAGGAGGCCGGACGCGCCGCATCCGTCGGCATCGTGATGGTCGATGTCGACGGCATGAAGGCCGTGAACGACACCTACGGCCACGTGACGGGTGACGATGTGCTGATGTGCGTCGCCCACGCGCTGAGCGCAGAAGGCGCGCTCGTCGGCCGCTACGGCGGGGATGAGTTTCTGGCGGTGTTGCCGTCGATGGATCGCGCACAGGCCGAGGCCTACTGCCGCCAGGTGCTGCATGATCTCGCGACCGCGAGCGCCATCGATGACCTCACCGGCTCGTCGATCCCGGTGATCGCCAGTCTCGGACTCGCCATGTATCCGATGGACGCCGACACGATCGACGATGCGATTCGCCTCGCGGACGCGGCGATGTACACCGAGAAGCGCGAGCGCTCGAACACGACGAGCAGCGCCATCCGCGGCGCCCTCGCCGACGAGCGCGCGGCGAAGATGATCGGCGAGATCGTGCCGCTGCTTACGTCGCCGGGCCGGATCGAGGATAAGCTGCGTCTCGTCGCGCACCGCCTGTCCGTCGGCGCCGGTTACGATCTCGTCCGCTTCCACATCCGCGCCGAAGGTGATGAGACGGCAGCGGTGACGACGTTCACGCGGCTTTCGGCGGAGGCGGTGCGCGCCTGGGACGCGCAGGATGACAGCGGCCGCAACAACGCCGTCGTCGCCCGCGTGCGCGAGACCAAGAAGCCGATGATCATCGACGACGTCCAACAATCCGACGTCTACTCCGAAGAGCAACGGAAGGTGATGGCCGAGGCCGGCATTCGCGGCGTCGTCGTCGTGCCGATGATCTGGCAGGATGAGTTCGTCGGCGTCATGTCGATCGCCGTGCGCCGGCGCGGCGCGCTCGATGCGCGCGACGCCCGCTTTCTCGTCGCCGTCGCCGATCAGCTGACCGCCATCATCCGCATGGAGACGCTCGTCGTCGATCTCGAATCCGCGACGCGGCACCTCCAGGGCGCGCGCGGCGACACCGTCGTCATGCTGGCGGCGGCGGCCGAGGCGCACGATGACACGACGGGCCACCACCTGCGCCGCGTCCGCACGCTGAGCGAGCTGCTGGCCCGGCAGCTGGCGTACGACGACGCCGATATCGCGGCGGTCGGCCTGGCGGCGGTGCTGCACGATATCGGCAAGATCCGCGTCCCGGAGTCGATCCTACTGAGCCCG
>JBBQVO010000280.1:0-3071 GCA_038211505.1 Dehalococcoidia bacterium
GCGTCTCGCTCCCCCGCGCCTCTCGTTGTCCGCGTTCAACCTCCGCTCGCCTTCGCGCATCACGCTGCGGCGCCCGACGACGTTCGTCCTCGTCGTGACGATCGTGGCGCTCGCCGTCGGCTTCATCGCTGTGCTCACCTACTACGGGTCGCGGGAGTTCAGCCAGCGCGCCGCCGACACGCGCGCCTCGAACGAAGCGATGTCGCTCGCCGGCTACAGCTCGCACGTCGCCACCGGCGACGCCTTCGACGGCTACATCCAGATCCTCCGCTACACCGACGATCCGGTCGTCGCCAATCGCAACGCCTCGGCCAACGACCGCACGACCGCCATGCAGCGGCTCCTCTACCTCAACGTCAACAAGTTCACGTCGCTGACGATCGCCGACCGCTCCGGCATCGTGCTGGCGACGACCGACTCGCGCATCGACTCCGTGAAGGGCAGCACGGCGTTCTCCGACACGCGGGCGAATCTCAGCCCCGCCAACTCCGACATCGTCCTGCCGGAAGCCGGCAAACGCGGTTACGTCGAGTACAGCGCGCCGCTACACGAAGCCGACGGCAGCGTCTGGGCGATCCTGATCGGCCGCGCCGACCCGGCGCAGGTCTGGCGCGGCACCCTGGGAGCCGGCGTCGATGGCAGCCGCAACGTGATCATCAACAGCCAGGGGCAGTTCGCGTCCGGTGTGCCGGATGAACTGCTGCGGCTGCCCTGGCAGGGCGTGCCGCTGGCGAACGGTGGCGTCCGCGCGCGGATCGCCGGCGTCGATTCAATCTGCGGCCTCGCGCCGATCGGCCGCGATACGCAGATCGACCGCGGACTCAACGTCGCTTCCTGCCTCCCGGCGTCGATCATCCAGATCGAGCGTGGGCGAGCGACCAGCAAGCAGGGATTGATCACGCTCGCCGGCGCGATCCTCGCCGTCGTCGTCGCGTCGGTGGCGCTGAAGTTTGCGCTCAGCGGCGGCACGTCGCCCGGGACGGTCGCTCAGAGGGCGCCGCCGGTGCCGGACGATCTCGTGACGCCGGAGGAGCTGAGGCTTGCTGTCGCGTCCGCCGTCGACGCCGCCCGCGCCGAACGGGCCGACACGACCGTCGCGGCCGAGCCGGCACCGGAGACGCCCTCGCTCCCGCCGCCGGACATCGACGCGCTGACGCTCATCGAAGCCTACGAGCGTCGCAACGCACGGCTCGCCGAACGGCTGCGAGAGTCCGTGCAGGCGAAGCTGCTGATCGCGACGACCCAGGCGGACGAAGCATTCCGCCTCGCCAAGACGGATGCAGCGTTGTCGTCGAAGCTGCATGCGCAGTCGATCGAAGATCTGGAGCAGATCCGCGAGCGTGATCTGCGCTCGATCGGGCAAGATCTCTATCCCGGGTTGACGCGGCTGGGGCTGCCGGGAGCATTGAAGGCGCTGCGCAAGGAGATGCGCGACATTATCGACATTCGCCTCGACGTCGGGCAGAGCGTCGATGCCGTAAGCGGCGGCCCATCGCGACCGTCGCTCGACCCGACGCTGCGGCTGGCGCTCTACCGCGCCGTCGCCGAGTCGGCGCGGCTGTTCGCGCTCGCCGACGCGACGACCTGCAACGTGCGCCTCCAGCGCGATGGCACGCGGCTGACGCTCGCCATCTCGACGCCGGACGAATGCCGCGATATCGACGCGGATGCGCTCGCCGCAGCATCGCTGGCGATCGAAGCGCACGCCGGCACGCTCGACCTGCTCACGGACGATGAGGGTCGGCTCTCGGTGATGCTGACGGCGCCCGTACCGCCCGTGCTGGCGATCATCGCGCCGGTTGTAGAGGCGGACGACGAGCTCGACGCCGTCGAAGACGCATCGCTGGAAGTCGACGATGAAGCGGCGGCCGGTATCGATGATGCTTCAAACGAGTCCGGCGACGACGAGAGCGTCGTGAGTGCCGAAGCCGACATCGACGGCGACAGGAGCGATGAGCCAGATACGTCGGCGCAACGGACGATCTCGATCGGGCTGCCCATCGCGCCGGACGACACGCAACGGCCGCTGCCGGCGGCGCTTGAAGCGCTACAGGCGTCGATGTTTGGCGCGCTCGTCGTCGCACTCGATATCGATGATGCCGTCGAAGATCCGGATGCCAGGCCCGCAATCACGGCCGACGTCACCCACGCCGTCGAAGACGTCACCCGAGATGTGCTGCGAGCGCTGCGGGCGATCGAAGCGCGCGCCTGCAACGTCAGCGTCCGCCGCGATGAGGCGACGCTGATCGTGGCGCTTACCGCCGAGATTGGCGACGAAGCGATCGATACGGCGAACATCGAGGATCACGGGACGATCATCACTCTGCTCCGCGGCCGCCTCGCCGTAACAATCGAAGACGGCGAGCTCACAGTCACGCTCTCGCTGCCAGCGGACGCCGCGAATGATGCCGCGCACGCGGCGTAGAGCTACCCGCGTCGCTTCTAGCTGCCTGCGTCCGCCGTCTTATCGGCCAGTCGTCGGTACAGACGCCAGTCGTTGTGCTGCGTAACGATCTCGTAGTGTTGATCGACAAGTCGCTCCAACTCCCCGAACGGCGCGAACGTGTCGTCGGAAACGAGGATGTACGCCGGCGGGCGCGCGTCGAGATCGCGAAGGATCTCCGCTTTCGCGCCGGGGATCACTTCTCCGAGGAACGACGTGTAGTAGCGCGTCGGGTTCGTGAAGCTGCCCGCGGCATATAGCCACGGCAGCTCGCTCCACGTATACAGACTCGCGTGGCTGCCGCCGTCGGCGTCGATGCTGGCGACGACGTCGCGCACGGTGATGACGTTGCCGTCGAAATAGTACTCGTAGTCGAGATCGCTCATCGTGCCGTAGCGATGCGACGCGAAGGTGCGGTAGTAGTCGATTGGATCGAGCTGGCGGCGATCCTCGAATGCGAACGCGAACTGACCGAAGACGACGGCGACGACGAGCACCGCGCCGACGCCAAGCGCGAGCTTGCCCGCATCATCCTCATCGGCCCAGATCGGCGCCGCCGCCACGCACAGGGCGAGCGCCGGCACCGCTTGTTGCAGATAGTGCGGGAACGGGAACGAACTCGACGTCG
>JBBQVO010000281.1:0-3061 GCA_038211505.1 Dehalococcoidia bacterium
TTTGCCGACGACAGGAATCACCTTTGGGTCATTGAGGTCAAAGCCGTGGCGGTTTCTGTCACGGTCGCAGACCAAGTGACCCGCTACGTTGACGAATTACGGCGGCGGAACCCCGACGGATTGATCGTTCCCGCGGTAGTGGCACCTAAGATCAGCGCAACCGCGGAGACTCTGTTCGACCGCGCGGGGATCGCCCACTACGAGATCCCCGAAGGGGAATTTCGTCGCGTCGCGACCGAGCACGGCGTCTCGATCGTCTCCGAGCCACCGACACAACACGAAGGCAGCCGCCAAAATACGCCGTCCACCGCGTCGCCAACGCCATACATTCCCCGCTTCGACCCACATGATCCGAAAGCGATGGCCAAGCCTAAGCCCGGCGATCACGTTGCGTGGGTGCGTGGCACCCGACAGCAGGAACTGATCAGAATTCACATGATGGGACCCGATGCGCCGCTCACGCTCTGCAAAGTTCTGAACACGGAAACGAGCCCGTACCTCGGAACGCGGGGGATATGATTCTCGTGACGAACGAAGATGTCACCTGTCAGAGCTGCCTGCGGATTATGCGACGCTGACCAGCGAAGAAGGAACCACAAAATTGAATGTCGATCTCAACATCCGCCCCGCCACCGGCACTCCCGCCGCATCCTTCAACGAACGCGAAATGCAGATCTGCACCGTCGCCCGAATGGTCGAGGACGGCAAGACGTACTGGGTCGCCGGCGGCGGCGGGCCGATGTATGCGGTGCTGATCGCCATCAAGCTCTACGCGCCCGCCGCGCAGTACATCACCGAGGACGGCGTCATCGCCCCCGAGCCGATGCTCCCGTTCGAGCCTGTGATGACGATGGTCAGCTCGCGCGCCGGCTATCGCGCGCTCGCCTGGGGCACGATGAACACCGCCGGCAATCACGCGCAGCTCGGGCTGATGGACTACGGCCTGCTCAACACGCTGCAGGTCGACCAGCACGGCAACATCAACTCCACCGCCATCGGCGAGTACGGCTCCGGCGCACGGCGCTTCGGCGGCCCCGGCGGCGCCGACTCGATCGCCGCCCTCTGCTGGCGAACGATCCTGATGACCGATCAGGAGAAGCGCAAATTCGTCGACCGCGTCGACTTCATCTCGTCGCCTGGATTCCTCGACGGCACCGAAGGCGCGCGAGAACGCGCCGGCCTGCCGTCCGACACCGGCCCCTATCGCGTCGTCACGCCGTGGGCAATGTACGACTACACGCCGGACCGCAAACTGCGACTGATCGCCGTCTCGCCCTGGGTCACCGTCGACGACGTGCTCGCCGAATGCGAACACCCGCCGATCGTCGCCGCCGACGTCGCGCAGCTCGAAGGCCCGACGGAGGAGGAGCTGCAGATCCTCCGCACCGAGCTCGACCCCCGCGGCCAAAACACCGCCGAACGCAGCGCCTGGATCATCCACGAAGGCGGCGCGTACACGCGGGCTGGCTAGCGGCGAGTTCGCGGCGATCGTGCAGTTGCGGCGGCGCGTGGTCGCGGCTTATCGGCGGCTGAGGCGCTGACTTTTGACGCGGCCGCCTTCGATTTAACGAACTTCACATGAAACTCGTACCCCATCGCCCGCGCCGCCGCCGCGAGCGTATCGATCCGCGGACTATGCTCGCCCGACTCGAGGCGGCTCACTGTATTCGGCGCGACGTTCATGCGGCGCGCCAGTTCGCTCTGCGAAACGCGTTGAGCAGTCCGTGCGCGAATGAGCGCCGTGATCGCCTCAAAGCGTGGCCCGAGGCGGTCGTATTCGGTCTTGAACTCCGGGTCAGAGTTCAACAGACGTTGCGTATATTCTTCGACGGTTTCCATACACCCTCCTGGGATCCCTAACTACGAAGCCCGCAACTCGTTGAGCCGTCGCACTGACGTGGCGGCGGCGTGGCGATCTAGCGACTGGGATGTCTTCCGCCACGCGTGCAGCAACACGTAGTCTCCGTCGTGCAGCGCGTACGCGACGCGGTGCGGACCAGGGCGCAACTCGTACACGCGGGCGTCAGGATCGATAATCCGCGCGAACGGCATGCCTAGCGACTCCCCCGTATCGGCGAGCAATCGAGCGTATCGGAGGATTGACGCCGCTTCCGCCTTCCGGCCCGATCTGAATAGCTGATCAACGTAGTCACGTACGGGCGCATTTCCCCGGCTGTCTGTGTAGAATCGCGTCTCGGGCACGTGACACTATCACATATATGCGACACCAGTTCCAGCCGACAATAGGCCCATTCGGCGGTTTTGTTATAGTGGATCACCGATGTCGCACGGTCGTTTCTGCCGCCATGATTCGGTCGTCCCGCGGCGACCGATACGCCGCGAACGCCTGATGCACGTACCTGAGGAGTTGTTATGCCCACCAGAGCTAAGGTCGCCATCCTCCGCACGAAGCCGGAGACGGCGATCGAAGACTACGAGCGGCTGATGCATCTGGCCGACGTCTCGCAGCATCTCGATCGCTCCGCGACGACGATCCTCAAAGACAACATCTCGTGGCACTTCCCGTTTCCGTCGGCGAATTCGACGCCCTGGCAGCTTGAGGGCGCCGTCGTCGGTCTACGCAAGGCCGGCTACAGCGACCTCGTCTGCGTCCAGAACAAGACCGTCGTCACCAACGCCTTCAAAGGCGAAGACCTGAACAAGTATGTGCCCGTCTTCCAGCACCACGAGATCCCGGTGCGCTTCAATTTCCGCGAGGAAGACATGAAGTTCGAGATCTACAAGCCGAAGCGCAAGATGCTCGCGCTCGATAAGATCTTTCCCGAGGGCATCAAGATCCCCGACTACTTCGCCGGCAAGAACATCGTCCACCTCCCGACGACGAAATGCCACATCTACACGACAACCACCGGCGCGATGAAGAACGCCTTCGGCGGCCTCCTCAACACCAACCGCCACTACACCCACAGCCACATTCACGAGACGCTCGTCGACCTGCTTGCCATCCAGAAAGAGATCCACACCGGCCTCTTTGCGATGATGGACGGATCGACCGCCGGTAACGGCCCCGGCCCGCGCATCATGTTCCCGACGACGAAGA
>JBBQVO010000282.1:0-3022 GCA_038211505.1 Dehalococcoidia bacterium
CGGCGCGATGCGCCGGTGACGATCGCGTTCTTTCCACGCAAATTCTTCATGATGACCTCCGGAGAGTTGGTGGCGGGTGCTGCGTCGCGTTGGATAGGCGGCGATCATATCACGCCGTCGCCAAGAGGCGTGCGGCGAGTGCCCGACGGCCACTCCTCGCCCTCAAGGCGCGAGGGGATCATTCGGCGATTTCGAAGCCAGGGCCGCGCGGCGTTCATGACGATGCAGTGGTACGAGAATCAAGCGCGAGGAGCCACTCACCAACAGCCAGCAGCTACTCGCCTTCGAGTTCCGTGACGGCGACTTCAAGCGCCGGCTCTTCGGAGGGGACGAGGACGATATCGGCGAAGGCCGTGTCTTGATGGGCGTCGAGGACGCGTGACTTGATCAGCTCGAGCACGGCCATGAAGGAGATGATGATCTCCATCTTCGTCGCGCACGCCTCGATCAGCGCGCGAAAGCTGACGCGGCCGTCCACGGCGAGACGGGCGCGGATCAGCTCGACCTTCTCGCGGATGGTGATCTTGTGGGGGCGGATCACCGGCGGCGGCTCTTCCTCGGGCGTGCGGTGCAGCGCCGCTTCGACCATATCCCGCAGCAGGTCCATCGTCACGCCATCGAGGCCGAGCGGCGGCGGCAGCTCTGGCGGCGGCGCGATGCGCGGATAGGAGTGCAGCCCCGCCTGCTCGATCGAGCGGAGCTGGCCGGCGGCTTCTTTGAAGAGTTTGTACTCGATGAGTTGGCGCGCGAGGTCGTCGGTCGGATCGTCCTCGTACTCGGTCTCGCCACCGATCGACGGCGGCCGCGGCAGCAGCGCACGCGACTTCAGCAAGAGCAGGCGAGCGCCGATGTAGATGAAGTCGGCGAGAGCATCGAGATTGACGATGTCGCCTTCGTGCAGGTACTGCATGTACTGGTCGGCGACGGCGACGAGGGCGATGTTCGTGATGTCGAGCTCTTCGCGCTCGATGAGGTGCAGCAGCAGATCGAGGGGGCCCTCGAAGATCGGAAGCGTGAGTTGGAAGCTCTCGTTCTCCATCTGCGTCACCATCGGCAAGATGATAGCAGAGCATCGATCCGCCGCGCTGATGCTGTCGGCGATGATGTGCTGCGTAGGATAGCCGCCGCTGTCAATCGCGACGGGCCTTGTCTCGATGCCGGTATCGGTGTCACGATGCGGCGGCGGGACGCGCGGAGCCGCTGCGGCGGCGAGGAGGATCACTGATGGCGACCGATGCCGCGGCGCAACAGCCGGACAAAGATGGCGCGCTCCATTTTCCATTGCAGGACGACGAGCAGGTGATCATGCTCTGCCGCCGGCACTGGATCTATCTCTGGCCGCGCAGCGTCTGGTACGCGATCCTCGCGCTTGTGCCGGTCGTCGGCATCGCCATTGCGCTCAACGCGACGACGGGGATCAGCGGCACGGGCGGCATGATCTTCTGGATCGCGGCGATCGTCTATCTCCTGTACTGGCTGATCCGCATCTTCCTCAACTGGTATCGGTACAACAACGACATCTGGGTGATCACGAACCAACGCGTCGTTGATAGCACCAAGACGAACCCGTTCAGCCTGAAGATCTCGACCGCCGATCTCGTTAACGTGCAGGACATGACCGTCGAGCGCTCCGGCATCTTGCGAACGATGCTGAACTACGGCGACATCGTCTGCCAGACGGCGGCGGATTTACAAGAGTTCACGCTGACCGGCATCCCGCGGCCGCAAGACGTGCAACTGCTCGTGGACAAGGAGCGCGACCGCGAGCGCATGCGCGGCCGTTGACGATGGTGACCTAACCCCCGGCCGTCTCCCCGGCGACTCTTCGACCTTCTCGGCGCGGGAAGGGGAGATCGCTCGAAGGCCCGAGGCGGCACCCGTTGCCGCGCGAGACTCGCTACGATGCCGGTACCTGATCCAAACGAACAACACGCGAGGACACGCATGACTGATCATTGGACGCCGGCGCAGATCCCCGACCAGCACGGGCGCACCGCCATCGTCACCGGCGCGAATAGCGGCATCGGACTGGAAGCGGCGCGAGAGCTTGCGCGCAGCGGCGCGCACGTGGTGCTCGCCTGCCGTAACGCGGAGAAGGGCGAGGCGGCGTTGCGCGACATGAAAGCAACGGCGCCCGATGCGAGCGTCGAGCTGGCGGAGCTCGATCTCGGGAGCCTCGTATCGGTGAAGGCGTTCGCGGCGCGCTTCACCGCTGACCAAAAAGGCCTCGATCTGCTCATTAACAACGCCGGCGTCATGGCGCCGCCCCGACAGATGACGGCGGACAACTTCGAGCTGCAGTTCGGGACCAACCACCTCGGCCACTTCGCGCTGACCGGGCTCGTCATCAGGTCGATGGAGGGGCGCGCCAACGCGCGCGTCGTCAACGTCAGCAGCAGCGCGCATCGCGCGGGCCACATGAACTTTGACGACCTGCAGGGAGAGCAACACTATGGCCGCTGGAGCGCGTACGGACAGTCGAAGCTGGCCAACCTGCTCTTCACATTCGAACTGAACCGCCGGCTGGCGGCGGCATCGTCGAAGATCATCAGCGTCGCCGCGCATCCAGGGTACGCCGCGACGAACCTCCAGTTTGTCGGGATACCGACGTTCCTGGCGCCGGTGATGTCCGTCGGGAACGCGCTGTTCGCGCAGAGCGCGGCGATGGGCGCGCTGCCGACGCTCTACGCGGCGACGGCCGCGGACCTTCGAGGCGGTGAATTCATCGGGCCCGGCGGGATGTTCGGCATGCGTGGCTATCCGGTCGAGGTGAGCGCAACCGCTGCCGCCCATGACGAGGCTGACGCGATGAAACTCTGGGATGTATCCGAGAAACTTACCGGCGTGACGTTCGAGCTGGCGCCGCGCGCGACCGTGTAGCACGACGCGGGTGGCCGCGGCCGGCGCGCACCGAAACGCCCGCAGTCGCCACGCCCGTTGCCCGCGCTATACTCAACATGTGCCCGCGTGAACTCGGGTGCTGATGGAGCGATCTTGATCGGCTGCCGCATCGCCGGGCTCG
>JBBQVO010000283.1:0-2960 GCA_038211505.1 Dehalococcoidia bacterium
CGATCTCTCGGCTTCAACTCGAGGACATCGGCTCATTCGTCACATTTGATGAGCCACTCAATGCCGGTTGGAATCTCTTGCTTGGCAACAACGGGCTGGGCAAATCGACAATTCTGAAGGCCATCGCGATGGGACTGTGCGCTTGATCCGATCCCGTGGACGGTTTAGTTACGCTGCGTGAGTCATCTTTCGTTCGAAGGCTGCCGGACTCATCCGACCCGCTGATGAGTGTCGACGCCGCTGGTTATAGAACACTTCGATGTAGTCGAACAAGTCGGCCTTCGCGTCGCCGTGGCTCTCGTACCATTCCCCGACCTCGTTCTTGACCGTCGAGAAGAACGCTTCCATCACGGCGTTGTCGTAGCAGTTCCCGCGGCGGCTCATGCTGCAGGTGATGCCGTGGGCCTCGAGGACCGCCTGGTAGTCCTCGCTCGCGTACGTCGACCCCTGATCCGAGTGATGAAGCAGGCCGACCGCGGGACAGCGCCGCTTCACGGCCATGTCGAGAGCTTTGATGGTCAAATGGCGATCGTTGACCGCGCTGACGGCCCAGCCCACGACGAACCGGGAAAACAGATCGAGCACGACGGCGAGATACGCTTTGCCGTTCTCGCCGATGCGGAGCTCGCTGGTGTCGCCGACCCACCGCTGATTGGGTCGGTCGGCGCTGAACTCCTGCTGCAGGAGGTTCGCGGCGACCGGCTGGTCGTGATCGCTCATCGTCGTCCCCTTGTACCGCTTACGGACGCGGGCTTTGAGGCCGTCTTCCTGCATCAATCGGATCAACCGCTTACGGCTGACGTGCTCGTCCCATTCGAGGAGATCGTCATGCACGCGCGGGCTGCCGTAGTACCCGCGGCCGCCGGCGAACGAGGCGTGCACCAGGACTTTCAAACGCCGGTCCTCACGCACGTGCCGGGACTCCGGGCGCCACTGCCACGCGTAGAATCCGCTCGGCGTGACCTCGAGGCACCGGCACAGGATCGTGACCGTGTGGTGGGCCCTCTCCGCGGCAATGAACCGAAACCTTACCGGCTCTGCTTCGCGAAGAAGGCCGCGGCTTTTTTTAGGATGTCGCGCTCCTCGGCCAGAATGCGATTCTCTTTGCGGAGCCGCGCGAGCTCCTCGCGCTCCTCCTTCATCAACCCGGTCTTGCCCTTGGTCTGCTCGGCGCGCGCGTGTTGCACCCACAGACTCAGCGCCGACGCCGTCAGATCGAGCTCGCGCGCCACGGCGCCCACCGTCTTGCCCTCCTCGATCACCAGCCGGACCGCGCCGGCTTTGAACTCCTCAGAGAACTGCCGTCGCAGCCGTCGTCCTCGTTTGTCTGATCCCATTCTGGACATCGTATCCGCCTTTCAGACGATGTCCACGTGATCGGATCATGCTCAGCCCCCGCGCGGATGATCCTCTGGTGCTCTTTACGATTGGCCACTCCACACGGACATGCGCGGCGTTCATTCGTCTGCTCAGAGCCCATCGCGTGCGACGCCTCATCGACGTCGGGACGATTCCACGGTCGCGGCACAACCCGCAGTTCAATCGCGAGCAGTTGTCTCCGAGGCCAACGGCCAGATCCTCACCGGAACGATTCGCAAACCGCTTCCGCGCAGACTCGTGCTCTTTCTGGTGATCGTGGTTGGAGCACTCGTCGTGTTTGCGTTCCTACACCTACGCAACCATAAAGCGGTCTCTTGAGGCAGCGGACACCAAGTAAGCCGGCAAGGACTTCGCTGTATTCCTTCAGGGTTCCTACGGGAACGACACCAACATCTACGCGGAGAGCGATGTGGACGTCGTGATTCGTCTGGACGCGATTTATCACTACGACGTCACCGCCTTGAACCCGCAAGACCTCGCGGCGTTCAACTCTACGCTTGTGCCGGGGACATACGCGTACTCAGACTACAAGGCTCACGTCGTATCGGCGCTCGAAAAGAGTCTTGGGTCGGACGTGAAACCCGACACGAAGGCGATCAAGATCAAGGCGAACGGCAGCAGGCGAAGCGCTGACGTCGTCGTCGCCACTGAATTTCGCCGTTACTACTCCAGCCCTTCTGGCGTGCAGTTCGTACCGGGGATTTGTTTCTTCACCTCCGGCGGCGACCGGATCGCCAACTACCCGAAGCAGCATTCGGCAAACTGCACGGCGAAGCATCAGGCGACGAGCGAATGGTTCAAGCCGATGGTGAGAATTCTGAAAAACATGCGGACCAGGCTTGTCGAGGATGGTTCAATCCCGCAGGGAACTGCCCCGTCGTATTTCCTGGAAGGTCTGCTTTACAACGTCCCCGACGACAAGTTTGGGGACAGCTACGGAGAACCGAGGCATCGAACGCGTGCGAGCCAGGAGGTCAAGGAAGGTCAGCGGAGATTGCCTGGATGAGACTCTGCTTAGAGCCGCCAGGAAGCTCTCTGGAACTCCGAGCGGCACATCGAACGTGGCGAGGACTGCCCCGGTCGATGTCCATCGCTCCGCCTCATCGAGGACTCCCGCCACGGACCAGCCCTTGGCGGCGACGCGCCGGACAACGCGCGCCGACACATCCGCGACGTAGACGGAGCGCTTCGGGAATTCCTTCCCCCAGTCAGCGCACAAGATGGCGGACAGCCTTGGAGCATGATCCCCTGGCCGCGTTTCTGACCTGCCACCCGCCTGGAACACCTTCATCACCTCAACGGAACATCGAGGCCGCGATCACCAACGCGATCACGACGAGAATCACACCGAGCAGGACACGCTCGGCTGTCGTGCTGCGGCGGTGTGTTCCTCGGGCGCGCGCGGCCGGTCGCTTGCCGCCGAGTGATAGCCCGTGTGGAGGCTCCGGCGCGACGTGTAGAACAGGCCGGTGCCCGGTATGCCGACTGTCTTGGTGACGCCACATCTGCCGACCGTGACGTGCGCGCCGCGGACGCCCATCGTGAGGCTCGGCCCTGAGCGCGACAGGTTCACTGAGACT
>JBBQVO010000284.1:0-2936 GCA_038211505.1 Dehalococcoidia bacterium
CTGACCGTCGATCCGGTCGACGACTGCACATTCTGGTACACGAACGAGTATCTCGCCGAGACCGGGGAGTTCAACTGGCACACGCGAATCGGCACATTCAAGCTGCCCGCCTGCGGCACGCCCAGTACGCCCACGCCGATCGACACGGCCACTGCCACGCCGACCGACACGGCCACCGCGACGCCGACCGATACTACAACGGCAACACCGACCGACACGGCGACGGCAACGCCGACCGATGCCGCCACGAACACGCCGACCGCGACACCGACCGATACTGCAACGGCAACACCGACCGACACGGCGACGGCAACGCCGACAGACACCGCTACGGCGACGCCGACCAACACGGCGACGAATACATCCACTGCAACGCCGACGAACACCGCAACAGCGACGCCAACGAAGACGCCGACAAAGACCGCCACCAACACGCCGACGAAGACCCCGACGACGACGCCGACGAAGATGCCGACGAAGACGCCGACCCCGAGAGTGAAGTGCGCCGACGTCGACGGCAGCGGACTGGTGACACTGAACGACGCGTTCCAGATCTCGCTGCGCCTCGGCCTCAATCGCGGCGCGCCCGGGTATCGCGACCGCTACGACCTCAACGACGACGGCAAGATCACGACGGCGGATGTCGGCATCGCCCTGTCGCAACTCGGGCGGCGCTGCCGCCAGGACGACTAGCGTTCGCGACGGGTCCGCGGGATGCGACTGAGCGTCCCGCGCGCCTGTTGCCGTAGGTTCGTCGCTCGAGGATCGTCCGCGCTACTATTTCCCTCGATGGACTATCACGTTGACATCGTCGAAGTTGAGCCGTGCCAGCTCGCCGCGGTGCGCGCGCACTGGGATCGTTCGTCGCTGCCTACGTTGATCACCTCCTCGCTCGACCAGGTGTACGCGTTTCTCGCGACCGCGCCGCAGCTCGTGCGCGGGCAGAATGTCGTCGTGTACGACACCCAAATGAACATCGAAGCGGGAGTCGAGGCCACCGGATCGTTCGAGCCCGCTGGCAACGTGATACGCACGGCGACGCCGAGCGGACGCGCCGCACGGGCGATGCATCGCGGGCCATACAACCGGATCGGGGGTGCGCACGACGCCGTGCACGCCTGGTGTCGCGCGCACGGCCACAAACTCACCGGCATAAGCTGGGAGGTGTATGGTGACTGGGCGGAAAACGAATCCGATCTGACGACCGAAGTGTTCTGGCAACTTGCGTAGCCGCCGCCGGTGGGCGGCGCGCGCGCTCATCACGGACATTCGCATGGACCTCCAGCCTTATCTCGAACGCATCGGCTACGACGGCCCGCTGACGCCGACGCTGGAGACGCTGCGGGCGATGCATCGCGCGCACTTCTTGCGGGTCCCGTTCGAGAATCTTGATATCAGCCGCGGCGTGAGGATCCAGGTCGATGAGCAGGTGCAGTTCGAGAAAGTTGTGCGGGCGCGTCGCGGCGGCTTCTGTCTTGAGCTGACCGGGCTGTTCGCGCGGGCGCTGCGGCAGGTCGGCTTCCGCGTCGATGTGCTCGGCGGGCGCGTGATGACGGACGGCAAGCTCAGCGAGCCGATGAGCCATACGACGCTGATCGCGCATCTCGATGAGCGCTGGATCGCCGATGTTGGCTTCGGCGGCCGCATCGCCGAGCCGCTGCGACTCGCTGAGCGCGGCGAGCAACGGTGTGGCATACGCACCTACGTCGTCGCGAACGACGGCGACCACTGGTTCGTCACCTGCGGCGAGCCCGGCGGTCCGCCGATGATGTACACGTTCACGCTGCAGCCGCGCGAATTCGACGAGTTTCTTTCCGTATGCGACTGGCTGCAGACGTCGCCCGACGCGCGCTTCACGCACGGCGACATCATTACGCTCGCGTCCGAGTCGGGACGCGTAACGTTGGCCGGCGGGCGGCTGATCATCACCGACGGCGAGCACCGCGAAGAGCGCGAAGTGACGACCGCCGAGGAGGAGCGAGCGATCCTGCGGGAGCGGTTCGGCGTCACGCTGTGATGCGCCGGCTGATCTCCGTCGCGTAGGCGTTTCGGCAACCACAATCAGCCAACAGCTATCCGCTATCCGCTAACAAGCTACTCACAGCCCCAACACGCGCGAGAAGAACGCCGTTCCGATGTAGGCGATCGTGATGTAGTTGATGCACTTGCCGATGAACATCACCGTCATGAACCGCCGCATCGTCATGCCGGCGACGCCGGCGGCGATGCCGCCGACATCGATGAACGGATTCGGCACCGCCGCCACACAGAACACCGTCAGCGTCCCGTGCTTGCGCATGAGATTCACCAGGATGCGCCCCAGCCTGCTATTGCCGATCACCGATCGCCCGCCGACGCCCGTCGAGTAGCCCGTCAACTCGCCGACGGCCGACCCCGCGGCGACGATGACGCCGACGACGACCGGCTGTGGTAGCGGCACGTACGGGATCGGATCGAGCAGCAGTCCCAGCGTGATGCCGGCCGCCGCGCCCGGGACCGGGATGAACATCGACGCCGACCCGATCACGGCGAAGACGAAGACGCCGATGTAGCCGAGCTGCTTCACCAGCTTCTCGCCGCCGACCGTGTAGGCGATGACCAGCGCTGCCGTCATGCCGACGAGCGCGACGGCGATCGCCACTAGCGCCAGCCGCTGATTCTCCGACGCGACGACGACGTCCGCGGTCGTGCCCGCTTCGTCGCCCTCGAACGACTCCAGCGCCCGCTCGATGCGGCGCTGCCAGCGCATGCGCAGCGACTCGCGCTCGTTCGGTTCAGATGTCGTTGGGCTCACGCAGCTACGATAACGGACGGCCGCGCGTCGCGGCATACGGCAGCTCGCCGCCGTACACTTTGCGCGATGAGCGTCTTGCCGTCCCGCACCACCATCAGCGCCGACGAGGCTCGCGCGATCGCGATCCGTGCGCAGGGGCTCG
>JBBQVO010000285.1:0-2923 GCA_038211505.1 Dehalococcoidia bacterium
CTGCTCACCGGTGATCTGGCGCGGCTCGGCGCGCACGCCGCGGGCGCTGGCCCGTACCGGCTGATCAAAGTCACCGAAGGCGAGTCGGCGCGCTTCGAGCGCAACCCGAGCTACTATCGCCGAGATCCGGACAACGGCGACGCCCAGTTGCCCTACGTCGATGCGCTCGATGTTCGCGTGATCTTCGACCGATCTACGCAGCGCACCGCCTTCTTCGGTGGCCAGATCGACGCCTACTGGCCGGCGTCGGGCGTCGAGGCGCGCGGTCTCGGCAACGGCGCAATCGTCGGCCGCGATCCGTCGTTCAGCTTCGTCTCGCTGACGATGAATCCGAAAGCGAAGCCGTTCGATGATCCGCGTGTGCGCCGCGCGATCTCGCGGGCGATCGATCGCCAACAGTACGCCGACATCATTTACAGCGGCGACGCGCAGCCCGACGGCATCGTCCACTGGCCGCTCGGCTCCTACGCGCTCACGCCCGACGATCTGAAGACGGCGTACCAGCCGTTCGATCTCGCCGACGCGCGGAAGTTGGTGGAGGCGGTTGGTGGCATCGAGTTCAAGATGTCGTACCCGTCGACGACGTCGATCGAGGAGCACGGCCAGCACCTGCCGATCTTCATCGAGCAGATGCGCGCGGCCAACATCGAGGTGATCCAGGATCCGCTCGACTTCGGCGCGTGGATCGATACGTATCAGAAGATCAACTACGACTCATCGCTGGCGTTGAACCAGATCTACGAGACGCCGGAGCTGCCGCTGACGTTCCACACGACGGGCGGGCCGTTCGGCGATGAGTCCTACGTACACGGCATCGGCGACGGCGATATCGATGCCGCGGTGCACGCCGCCAACAGCGCGACGGATGCGACCGATCGTCTCGACAAGGTGCACGCGGCGCAGAAGATCATCTACGAGAAGGATCCGATGTTCCTGCCGCTCGTCAGCCCTTACATGTACATGGCCTACGCTCCCCGCCTGAAGAACGTCCCCAGCGGCATCGGCACGACGTCGTACTTCATCAACACCTATTGGCTTGATGCGTAGGGCATCGTGGGTTGTTGTGGGTTGTGAGTCGCGCGGCGTGGGTCGTGCGGCGTGGGGTGACGCATGTCGACCGTAGTTCTTGCCACGCTGTCATTCTGAGCCAAGCGAAGAATCTCTCCGATGTCACCACAACAGCAGTCCAACCACGAGTGCAGCGGCGGCGACGGACTGAACATCATTCTCGTGGGAGTGAAGCGAGGAATCTCTTCGGAGAGTCTCCATTATTCGTCCCCCGGGGAACATTCTTTCGGGACAACATTCGCCGTGACATCGGAGAGATTCTTCACTTCGTTCAGAATGACAATTGGCGCGATCAACACGACAGTGCCCGCGCCCGAACGTGCGGTGCGAGCAGCCGACGCTCGACCCGCAATCGCACGACCGCCGTTATCGGCGGCGCTCACGCGCGCGAAACGCCCGCAGCAGCGGCTCGACGTACGGCTGATCGGTGGCGAGCTCGATCGCGTCGACGTTCGCGGCGGCGAAGGCGCGGCGGCGGCGGGCGCGGCCCGCGGCGGCGTTGCGCGCGTACTCTGCGCGCGTGCGCGCGTCCGACGTATCGATGACGCGGCGGGCGCCGGTCTCGGCGTCTTGCAGCTCGAGCAGGCCGACGTCGGGGAGCGTGGATTCGCGCGGATCATGCAGCACCAGCGCGACGACTTCGTGACGCACCGACAGCGCCCGCAACTGGCGCTCGTAGCCGTCGTCGAAGAAGTCGGACAGCACGAAGATGATCGAGCGGCGGCGCGTCGTGCCGGCGATGTGCCGCAGCGCCGACGTGATGTTCGTGCCGGCGCCCTGCGGCCGCAGATAGAGCAGCTCACGAACGATGCGCAGGACGTGCCGTCGATCCTTGCCGGGCGCGATGAAACGCTCGATGCGATCGCTGAACGCGACGAGCGCGACGCGATCGCCGTTGGCGACGGCGGCGAAGGCCAGCGTCGCCGCCACCTCCGCCGCCAGTTCGCGCTTCGTCGCCGACGCCGTCGTGAACGTCGACGACGCGCTGACATCGACGGCGATCACGACGTTGAGCTCGCGCTCTTCGACGTACTGTTTGATGTAGGGCGTCCCCATACGCGCCGTTACGTTCCAGTCGATCGCCCGCACGTCGTCGCCCGGCTGATACTGCCGCACCTCCGAGAACTCGATGCCGCGGCCGCGAAAGACGCTGTGATACTCGCCGACGAAGATGTTGGCGACGAGACGCCGCGCCCGGATCTCGATCCGCCGGATGCGCGCCATCATCTCCGGTGGCAGCGCCTCCGCGGTAGCGGCGCGCGGCGTCGACGGCGACGGCGACGGTTCGGATGCCTGACGGTCGGGAAGCAGGCGGCGTGCGAATTTCATTCAGGTGACTCGAGACGGCGCAGATCGAAACGGCGGGCGTGGGTCGGCATGGGATCGTCGGTCCGTTGAGATCGTCGCATACCCCGCGCGGGCTGGAAAGCCCGCGCTACAGAGGTGGTGTGCGGCCACATCCATCCAACTTCCAACATCCAACATCCAACATCCAACTTCGGTCCGATCAGGCGCACGCCCACCGGGCGCTCCCGAACCTCCGACGCGCCAACGCAAATACGCACGACACCTACGGGTAAACCCCTATGGTCACGATCCCCTACGTGGGCCACGATATGCGCGATGAATGCGCTGACTCGCCGCCGGATCCGCATCGGCATGGTCATCCTGCCGATTCTGCTCGCGATGTACGTCCTGTGGACGGTGCGGACGGAGATCCTGCCGTTCGTGCTCGGCACCGCGATCGCCTACGTGATCGCGCCCGCCGTCACGTGGATCGCGCGAATGCTGCCGTTCCACAAGACGCAGCCGCACATGGCGCGCGGCGTCGCGATCGTGCTGCTGTACCTGACGC
>JBBQVO010000286.1:0-2922 GCA_038211505.1 Dehalococcoidia bacterium
GCGGACGACGGAGACGATCGTCGCCAACGCGTCCTGGATCGCCGCCGTGACATCGCTCGATGAGACGATCAGCGTTTTCGGCATGCCGCTGATCTGATCGCGGCCACGCACTTCCATCTTCAGGTCGACGTCGAGCGGCACCGCTGCGCCGATCTCCGTCTTCATCTCTTCCGCCGTGCGCTCGCCGATAATCAGGTTGTAGCGGCGCTTCACGTACTGCAGGATCGCGTCGTCGAGGCGATCGCCGGCGATGCGCACGCTCTCGCTGACGACGATGCCGTACATCGAGATCACGGCCGCTTCGGTGCGACCGCCGCCGATGTCGACGACCATGTTGCCGCTGGGCGCGTTGACGGGGATGCGGGCGCCGATTGCCGCCGCCAGCGGTTCCGGCACGAGATGCACGGGGCGGCGCCCACCCGCCTGCTCGGCGGCATCGCGGACGGCGCGCTGCTCGACGCTGGTGACGCCGGCGGGGATGCAGACCATGACCTCGGGCTTGATCAGGTTGAAGCGGCCGACGACTTTATTGATGAAGTAGCGCAGCATCGCCTCGGTGATCAGGTAATCGGCGATGACGCCGTCGCGCATCGGCCGGATGACGCTGATGCTGCCGGGCACGCGGCCCATCATCTGCTGCGCCTCGCGCCCGACGGCGACGACGGTGTTATCGCGGTTGGCCAGCGCGACGACCGAGGGCTCGTTGACGACGATGCCCTTGCCTTTGACGTACACGAGCACGTTGGCGGTGCCGAGATCGATGCCGATGCGCTTCGGTAGCACGCTGATGCCCTCCCCTTCGGAGTTCTGGTGGTTGTGATGATGATCTAACGCGGGACGAACGCTGAGGCCAGAATCGATGTCAAGAAGCGCGCGAGTAGCGCGCGAGCGTTCGCGTCAGGCCGAGTGCCGATCATAGCGGGATGGAGTCGGGGATTCAAACTACAGCTTCGATCCATCAAAAAACAAGAAACGCTCGCCGATTCGGCGAGCGTTCTCGTTTCAGACTATGGGGACGAACTGCGCCTACACTTCGTTCTTCGAGAGCGTGGCCAGGAATTCGGCGTTGCTGCCGGTGCGGCTGAGGCGTTCGAGGAGGCGTTCTGTCGCTTCGGAAGCGTTGTTGGCGTTGGAGGCGATCATCGATGTCATGCGGCGCATCAGCCAGACCTGACGCAGCGTCGCCTCATCCATCAGCAGCTCCTCGCGGCGCGTGCTGCTGGCGGCAATGTCGATGGCGGGGAAGACGCGGCGCTCGGCGAGGCGGCGGTCGAGCCGCAGCTCCTGGTTGCCGGTGCCCTTGAACTCTTCGAACACGACCTCGTCCTGCCGGCTGCCCGTGTCGACGAGACAGGTCGCGATGACGGTGAGGCTGCCGCCTTCCTCGCACTTTCGCGCGGCGCCGAAGAAGCGCTTCGGCGGGTAGACGGCTACGGGGTCGAGACCGCCGGTCAGCGTGCGGCCGCTGGGCGGCATCGCCAGGTTGTAGGCGCGGGTGAGCCGGGTGATGCTGTCGAGCAGGATCACGACGTCCTGGCCGCCTTCGACGAGACGCTTCGCGCGCTCGAGCGCCATCTCGGCGACGCGCGTGTGGTCTTCGACCGGCTCATCGAACGTCGATGCGACGACTTCGCCCTTCACCGATCGTTTCATGTCGGTGACTTCTTCAGGACGCTCGCCGATCAGCGCCACCATCAGGTGGATGTCCGGATAGTTTGCGGCGACGCCGGCGGCGATCGCCTTCAGCAGGAACGTCTTGCCGGCTTTCGGAGGTGAAACGATCAGTCCGCGCTGTCCGCGGCCGATCGGCGAGATCAGGTTGATCAGCCGTCCCGAAAGATCGGCGACCGGCGTCTCGAGATCGATCATCTGATCGGGGAAGACTGCCGTGAGATTCTCGAAGTAGGGGCGGTTCTTCGCGACCTCCGGGTCGAGGCCGTTGACGTCCTCGACGCGCAGCAGGCCGTAGTACTTCTCGCTCTCTTTCGGCGGCCGCACGGAGCCGCGCACGAGGTCGCCGGTGCGCAAGCCGAAGCGACGGATTTGCGACTGGCTGACGTAGACGTCGTTGTGGCCCGGCAGCAGGCTTTCGCCGCGCAGGAACCCGTAGCCGTCGTCGACGATCTCGAGGATGCCGCCGGTGTTGATCGCGGTTTCGCGCTCGGCATCCGTCAGCGGTTGATCGAGAGATGCCTCATCGATCGGCTGCGGTTCACGCGGCATTCCGCTGCCGCCGCCGCTGCCGCCACGTCCGCCTGATCGTCGTCGTTCTCGTACTGCGCCCATGTGAGCCCTCGGGCAGGGGTGTGCCCTGCGAATACTGCGTGTCGTTGATTCCTGGGATGTGCGACTCCGGCGAGCGCGTCAACGATCGATCGTTGGCGAGCCAGGGTGTGCCGTGTATGAGTGGGAGTCGCTACGGCGCCGGGAGAACATGCGCCGCCTGTGCGATGTGCTGATTCAGTTGTTACATGATGGGTCGGTATCTGTCAAGAGTTCCGCGCCCGTTGCGGTGTCACTCGTGATGCTAGTGAGGTCGGAGCGATGGAGGTGGCGTTCAGGCTCCGTCAGAGTTCCTGTCGCGGCGTGGGCCGCGCTGCCGTACTCATAGTATCGGCTTTCGCGGTAAAACGCACATGCGCGTACTCCCCGATTTTTACGCGCTTTCGTTGCGTGTTGGATCGCGGTGCTCGCGCGAGCGCTCGTTGCCCTCCGCGTATGGCGTCGTGATACTGCGATGCGTTCGCGCGACGACTCCGCGAGCGCGGAGACACCATGGACATCTTGCGCACACTGCTCTTCGTGCCGGCGAACCGCGAGCGCATGCTCGCCGGCGCGCGGCATCCGTGCGCCGACGCCGACCCCGAGCAGCTCGATCACGAAGTGCACGGGGGGGAAGAGAAGAACGCGCGAACCGACCGG
>JBBQVO010000287.1:0-2915 GCA_038211505.1 Dehalococcoidia bacterium
CTGGTGCCCTGCTCGAATCGCCGCCAGACGAACAACACACCGACGGCCAGCAGCGCCGGCACGATGAGGCCGCTGCGGAGCCTCGATGGCTTCTCGCGCAGGACGGCGCGCGTCTCGGCGATCTGCTGTTCGATCTTGACGTGGCCGTTCGTGTTCTCCGTGATGTTGTTGGATCGATCAGCGGTCATCGTGTTCGTGCCTCGGGTAGCGGATAGCAGCTAGCAGATAGCGGATAGGAATAGCAGTCGGCTGACGGCCGGACGCGACAGCCGGGGACGGCTGTTCTACATCGGCTGGTGGCTCTTGCAATGTTCGTGCGCGTGACGCTACTCCCACTCGATCGTACCGGGGGGTTTTGAGGTGATGTCGTAGACGACGCGGTTGACGTCGGGGACTTCGTTCACGATGCGGCTGCTGATGCGCGCCAGAACCTCGTACGGTAGGCGCGCCCAGTCGGCCGTCATCGCGTCTTCGGCGGTGACCGCCCGCAGCGCGACGACGTGACCGTATGTGCGATAGTCGCCCATCACGCCGACCGAGCGCGTGTCCGTCAGGACGGCGAACGACTGCCAGAGTTCGTGATAGAGCTTGGCCTTCTTGATCTCGTGCATGACGATCCAGTCGGCGGCCTGCAGGACGCTGACGCGCTCCGCCGTCACCTCGCCGATGATGCGGATGGCGAGGCCGGGGCCCGGGAATGGCTGCCGATACACCATCTCGTCGGGCAGTCCGAGCGCCAGTCCGACCTGGCGCACCTCGTCTTTGAAGAGATAGCGCAGGGGTTCGACGAGCTCGAACGTCAGCTCCTTCGGGAGGCCGCCGACGTTGTGATGCGTCTTGATCTTCGCCGTCGTGCCCTTGCCGGTGGCGCTCTCGACGACGTCGGGGTACGTCGTGCCCTGCGTGATGAAGTTGACCTCGCCGATCTTGTCGGCTTCCGCCTCGAAGACGCGGATGAACGTCTCGCCGACGATGCGCCGCTTCTGCTCGGGATCGGTGACGCCGCGAAGCTGCGTCAGAAATCGATCGGCCGCGTCGACGTGGACGAGCTTCATTTCCATGTGGCGCTGGAAGGTGTCGACGACGCGCCCCGGCTCCTCGCGGCGCATGAGGCCGTTGTCGACGAAGATGCAGGTCAGCTGATCACCGACGGCTTTGTGCACGATCGTTGCGGCGACGGCGGAATCGACGCCGCCCGAGAGCGCGCAGATCACGCGGCCGTCGCCGACCTGCTTGCGGATGCGGTTGATGCTGTCGACGATGAAGTTGCCGGCGGTCCAATCGCCGCGGCAGCCACAGACTTTGTAGAGGAAGTTCTCCAGCACCTGCTTGCCGTGCGGCGTGTGCACGACCTCCGGGTGGAACTGGATGCCGAGGATCGCGCCGCCGTCGCTCATCGCCGCGATCGGCGAGTTGTCGGAGTAGGCGATCGACTGGAAGCCGGGCGGCAGTTGCGTGATGCGGTCGCCGTGCGACATCCACACCGGCATGGACGGCGGCACATCGGCGAAGAGCGGTGACTCGACGTCGCCCTGATTGAAGATCGCGTGACCGTATTCGCGCTCATCGGCCGGGGCGACTTTGCCGCCGAGCTGATGCGCGAGCGCCTGCATGCCGTAGCAGATGCCGAGCACTGGCAGACGCTGTTCGAAGACCCAGTTCGGGATCGTCGGCGCGTCGATCTCGTAGACGCTGGCGGGGCCGCCGGAGAGGATGACGCCGCGCGGCTTCAACTTCTCGACGGACTCCCACGTCGCGTCGTGAGCGATGAGCTCGCAGTAGACGTGGCACTCGCGGACGCGGCGGGCGATGTTCATCGAGAACTGCGAGCCGAAGTCGATGACGATCACGGCTTCCGGCTGCAGCGGCAGGTCGGGCGGGCGATCGGCGGGCGCTTCGCCCTGCTTTTCGCGTGCGATCTCGAGGTAGGTCGAGACTTCGACATCGCCCGAGGCACGAATCCGGCGGGAAGTGTCCTGATCCTTCGGCATGTGTATCCTGCGCTGGCTGCCCGCTGCGCGGGGATATGTGGGGGTACCTGAGTGTAGCGACCGGCTTCGTCGCGATCAAACTAATGCATATCGACATAAGCAATTGGACGTAAACGCGCAGTATCAAGCGGCAATCGACATCATGCGACGTGGAGGTCTCGTCGCGCTGCCGACGGACACGGTGTACGGCCTCTGCGTCGTGGCGGCCGACGCGGCGGCGGTTGAGCGCGTCTACGAGGTGAAGGCGCGGGATCCGAAGCAGGCCATGCCGATCTTCGTGGCGTCGGTGGAACAGGCGGCGCTGATCGGCGAGATGACGCCGCCCGCGGCGCGGCTGGCGCGGCGCTTCTGGCCCGGCGCACTGACGCTCGTCGTGCCGAAGCGGGCGGAGTATGAGACGCGAGCGGCGGCGCACGGCGCGACGATCGCGGTGCGCGCACCCGGAGATCCTGTACTGCGGGAGCTGGCGGCGCAACTCGGGCCCATCACCGGCACGAGCGCTAACCTCGCGGGGCGTGAGGAGTGTCGTAGTGCTGCGGAAGTGCGGGCGCAGCTCGGCGACGCCGTCGACCTGATCGTCGATGCGCCGGTTGCGGCGAGCGGCAAGCCGTCGACGATCGTCGATTGCACGCACGCGACGACGGTGCGCCTCGTCCGCGACGGCGCGATCGGACGCGAGGTGATCGCGCAAGCGCTGGCCGGTGTGGCGCGGCTTGTTTAGGATCGGTTGATGTCTGAGCTCCCACCCGCCGCCGACGATCTCGCGCGCGTCAACGACATCCTCACGCGTTATCGAGATCGTATCGTCGAGGCCGTGCGCGCCGCGCTTGATCGTCCCGGCTCCGGGCATGTGGCGTTGATGCGATATCACCTCGGGTGGGAGGATGCGGCTGGGGTCGCGGTGTCGGGCGGCGGCGGCAAGAT
>JBBQVO010000288.1:0-2873 GCA_038211505.1 Dehalococcoidia bacterium
AGCGGCGTCTTGTAGACATACGCACCCTGCCATTGGAAGTCGTACTGCGGCACCTGAATCAGACAGGCGCTCGATCCGTCCGGCAGCAAGGCGTCGATGTTCATCGAGCGTCCGAGGAGGTGCATGTGGGGGTAGATGGAGACGATGTGAATCGCACGCCCGACCGTACTGCTGCCCTTCACGTGAAAACCTGTCGTATTCGGTGGAATGGCGAGCGTGGTGTTGAGGATGGCGTCGTAATGCATCGCATGCAGGACCTTCGAGGTCGTGTAGTACAACGCCATCTCGGTGCGATCGGGAGCCGGCGCCGATCCATGCGGGTGATAGTGAACCTGCATCACGACGCGCGACTGCCGGGGAATGCGCACCGCCGTCCCGTCCGGAAGCGGATTGGGACGCGCTCCGGGGGACCAGGCGCCTAACAACTCCACGCCGTCGAACAGCGCGCCGCCGAAGCACTGAAAGCCGGTTCCATCCTTGTCCATCGATGCAGAAACGCCCTTCGTGTCGAGGAACACCACGATGTGATGAACGGTCGTCGGGTCTCCCGGGCGGAAGTCGATCGCCGACAACCATTGCTCGGCCTCGATGCCCGTGGGAATCGAGAAGCAGCGGTACTCGTCGCGGTCGGCCGGCGGCGTGAAGGACTTCGGCATCGCGAGCACGAGATCGGGTGATCCGGCGCTCCAGCCTCCGTCGAACTCCAGCGGTTTGGGCAGGAGCTTCCGATCGCCCTCCGGTGCGCCGTCGTCGGCCCACGCAGCGAGAGTTGCGATCTCTCGCTCGCTGAGGCGCCGCTCCTGCGCGAAGTCGCCGCAGCCGAGAGCCGCTTTCCACGGCGGCATGAGACGCAGCCGCGTGAGGCTCTTGATCGACTGCGCGTAGGGAAGCGCGTCGGCGTAAGTCATGAGCGAGAACGGCGCGATCCCGCCGGCATGATGGCAGGTCTGGCAATTCTGCTGAAAGATGCGCACGACGTCGTTGCTGAATGTCGGCGTGCTCGCGCGCACCGATCGCTGACGCGCGACCGCCAGCCATGGCAACCCGAGGATACAGACGACGAGGAGGATTCTTCTCATGATCAGAACTCCCAGGTGACGCCGAATGATGGAATGAGAGGAACGATGGACTCGGTCCGCCGAACGGCGGTCACCGTCCCGTTCCCCGCGACGCTGATATCGAAGTGATCGACCCGCGAGACATTTGCATGATTGAGGAGGTTCATCGCCTCGATGAAGAAGTTGAGGCTTCCCCGGCCGGCACGAACCATGCGGCTGGCGCGGAGATCGATGCGGCTGTACGCCTCGAAACGATCGTCGTTGAGCGGGCCGGGGACGAGATGAAGCTCTCCGGAGGTCGGCGATGTGCGCACCACGAACCCGGTCAGGCTCGTCGTCGGCCAGCCGCTGTGAAGGACACCGGCAACGTTGATGTTCCAGCGCGCGGCACGCCCGTAGTTCACACTGAAGCTGAGCGCGTTCTTCTGATCCCAGCTTCGCGGCACCATCCGACCGTCGATCTCGTCACGGACCGAGGCGCGCGAGAAACTCATCCAGCCGCTCCACGGCCCTTCGCTTTCCTTGCGCAAGAGAAGCTCGGCGCCGCGCGCCACTCCGCGCGAGGGCGAGACCTGGAATCGATCCGGGCGGATCTCGGGAAAGAGCGTCAGGCTGTCGAGGAGATTCTCGAATCGCGGCCGCACGTGCGACAGGCGCTTCTCGTACCCCTCGGCCCTCATCGTCCATCCGCCCGCGAATCGGTGATCGATGCCCAGCACGGTGTGAATCGCGACCTGGGCCGGGAAGTAGTTCGTCAGCCCGTCTTCGACCTGCAACTCCTCGACGCCCTGCGGCTGCACGAAGCGACCCCACGCGGCGCGGACGGACGTCGAGGGCGTCATCGCCCACCCTGCATTGATGCGCGGGCTGAGATGCGTGCCGTCGGGTGTGTAGGACTGGCGATCGGCGCGCGCGCCGAGCTCCACGACAAAGTTCGGCCGGATTGCGATCCGGTCGGACGCGTAGACAGATCCGTCGTTCCCCGAGGGGCTCGCGACCAGCGCGCGATGAATGATGGTCGGCGTTCCGAAATGCAGAATGCCGAACTGCGCAGACTCGTCGGCCAGAAAGTTGAAGCTGGCGTGCACACGCCGGGCACGCAGGCCGGCTTTCACCGTCTGCCGCCCGGTGAGATCGAACGACGTGTCGTCGCGAAACGTGGCGATGTCCGATGACCGCGTCTCGTTGAGCGAGCCGATCTCGTCGCCGGTACTGAACGAGCCTTCCCGCCGGCGGCTCAATCGCGCGACCGACAAGACGTTTTGCGAATACAGACGCGGCGTGATCGCGCTACGGGCGTTCAGCCAGACATAGGTGTCACCCGATGTCGAGCGCGCCTTGCCGTCGTTTTCGTCGAGACGAAGGCGATCGTGCGACGCCATGACGTTCATCGCCACGACGTTCTGATTCGAGAGTTGCCACTGCACCTTCCCGAGCAGGTCGTAGTACGAGGGATCGATCCCGGCAGTCTTGTCGATCATCCGCAGGACCTCGTGCAGGTAGCCGGGACGGAACGAGAACAGCCACTGTCCCTTGCCGCCGCCGAACGTTCCGGCGCTGAGCGCCCGCGAGTTGAGCATGCTGATGCCCAGTTCGGTGCGCCGTTCCGCCGGCGTCAGCGAGCTGATGTCGATGACGCCGCTCATGCGGCCGCCGTACTCCGCCGGATATCCACCGGTCAGAATATCGACGGATCCCATCGTCTCCGCATCGAGCGTGCTGAACGCGCTGAAGAGGTCCTTGAGATGGAACGGCTCGTAGATCTGCACGCCATCCAGCAGCACTTCGACCTCGTCGGATGCTCCGCCGCGGATG
>JBBQVO010000289.1:0-2839 GCA_038211505.1 Dehalococcoidia bacterium
GATAAAGTCGGCGCCGGCCTCGGCGGCGGCGACAGCGTCGGCGACGCGCATGCAGCCGCAGATCTTGACTCTGGTCATGGCTGCGTGGGGGTTGGTCGTACCACAGGCACCTTCGGTACCACAGGCACCTTCGGTACCACAGGCACCTTCGGTACCACAGGCACCTTCGGCACCACAGGCACCGTCGGCTGGTCGGCGGGGGTTAGGGGCGTCGACGTCAGAGAACGTTCGGCGATGAATGCGAGCGCTTCGTCGACGATGCTCGCGATTGGGCGCGTGGTGTCGAGCGTGATGCGCGGATGGAACGCGGTTTCCGCGGCGCCAGGGTACATCGTCAGATCGAGCGGCTCGCGCGGCTGCGATTCGAGGGCGTCGCGCGTCGCGAGACGGCGGGCGAGTTCGGCGCGATCGTCGCAGACGCATTCGATCAGGATCGGCGGCGAGCCGGCGGCGCTCGAAACTTCGAGCCAGCGCTGCTCGACACGCGGCCAGAAGACGGGATTGTCGAGGATCACGGACTGGCGCTGCGCAACGATGTGGCGCGCGAGCTCGAAGTACGCCTCGTAGGCGCCGCTGGCAGCCTGCGATTCGCCGATCCCGGAGCGCAGCAGCGCCGCCTTGATGACGTCTTTGTCGATGACGATCGCCGACAACGCGGCTCCGAGCGCACGAGCGATCGTGCTCTTGCCGCTTCCGGGCATGCCGTGCATCTGCACGACGATGATGCTTGAGTTGGCGCCGCTGCCCACGCTCACCGCCTCAGATCAACAGCTCGCGCATCTTCGTCGGCAGGTCGGGCGCCGTCATCAGCGACTCGCCGACGAGGACGGCGTGGACGCCGACCTTGGCCATGCGTTCGACGTCGGCGCGTGTGTGCACGCCGCTGAGCGCGACGACGCACCGATCCATCGGGATCAGCTTGCGCAGTCGCTCCGTCACCGAGAGGTCGACGTCGAACGTGCGCAGGTCACGATTGTTGATGCCGATCAGGTCGCTGTCGACGGCAAGCGCGCGTTCAAGCTGCTGTTCGTCAGCGACTTCTACGAGGCACTCCATCTGCATGTTGTGCGCGAGATCGATCAGCGATCGCAGCTCGTCGTCGGTGAGGATCGAGACGATGAGCAGGATCGCATCGGCGCCGTACGCGCGCGACTCGTACACCTGATACGGATCGAAGATGAAGTCTTTGCGCAGCATGGCCGGACGGCCGCCGGGGTAGTAGCCGTCGATGCTGACACGGCAGTCGGAGAGAAAATCGATCGACCCCTGAAAGTACTTGGATTCGGTGAGGATCGAGATGCCGGCGGCGCCGCCGATCGTGAACGTGCGGGCGAGCGCGCGATGCTCAAGCGTGGCGACGAGCCGCCCCTTCGACGGCGTCGCCTTCTTGATCTCGGCGATCAGCTGGATGCGCTTGCCGCCGGTGCTCGGGCCGCGCGGGCCTTCAAGGATCGACTGGACGAGGCTCCATTGATCCGTCTTGACGCGATCCTGCCGCCGCTTGAGCGCGTCGATCGGCTCCTGCAGCTTGCGCGCTTCGACTTCGATGCGCTTGTCGGCCACGATCTGGTCGATGATGTTGGTCATCGCTGTCTGCTCATGCAGTCAGTATGAGGCGTGGCGTCGCCGCGGGCGAATCGAAGCCCGGGCGTCGGCGGCGCGTGGGGCCGACGCCGGACACACCGACGGCCCCACCCAACCTCAGGTCCCTTGGCGGCGACCGGATATGCCTTGAGTCGTATGCGACGCGCCGCTATCCTCACGCTGCGCCCACATATCCGAGTAAGCAGGGGGACAATATGAACATGCCGAGAGCCTTCACCCGTCGATTCGCTGTGGGCGCGGGGATCGCGGCTGCGTTGTGCATCGCCGCGATCTCGTCCGGAGGCATCCGCGCGATCGAGGCCGCATCGATCGCGGTCAACTGCCCGACCGACGACCTGCAGTCGGCGATCAACAACGCCGCTCCCGGCACGACGTTGCGCATCAGCGGCACCTGCACCGGCAACTTCATGATCGACAAGGCGCTGAAGCTCGCCGGCAAGCCCTCGGCGACGCTGCAGGGCGCCGGCGGCACGGTGCTCACGATCAGCGCCAGCGGCGATGTCCGAGTCTTCAACATCACGATTACCGGCGGCGTCGGGGTTCTGGGCGCGGGTATTCGCAACGACGGCGAGCTGACGCTGACCGGCACGACGTCTGTCACCGCCAATGACGCCAGCGGCACGCGCGATGGTCGCGGCGGCGGTATCTACAACACCGGATCACTGACCTTGAAGGACGACGCATCCGTGAGCGCCAACTCGGCGTTCATCAACAACCCCGGCGGCGGCGGCATCGGCGGCGGCATCTACAGCACGGGAAGCGTCGTGTTGCGCGATGACGCCTCCGTGTTCGAGAATCGCTCCGGCTCTGGCGGCGGCATTGGGAGCGAGGGCGACCTGCGCATCCGCAACCGCGCCCAGATCCGTGACAACCGCGCGACCCACCCGCGCGGCGGCACAGGCGGCGGCATCGTCAGCAGCGGCCACCTGTCGATCACCGACCACGCATCGATCACGGGCAACAGCGCCCCGCAGCCGGGCGGCGGCATTGACGCCACCGGCGAACTGATGATCAGCGACTCCGTCCGCGTCACAGGGAACACGGCCTTCTCGGGCGGCGGGATCTTTGTCCGGGCGGGCGGCTCGGCAAATATTCGCGGCCACGTGTTGGTCAGCGGCAACATGGCCCGTGGCTCCGGCGGCGGGCTCTCCCTGACCCCTGGGAGCACGGCGACCGTCGGCGGCTCGGTCTCCATCTCGGGCAACTCGGCCGCGGGCTCCGGCGGCGGCGCCTC
>JBBQVO010000290.1:0-2804 GCA_038211505.1 Dehalococcoidia bacterium
TAACCGCCCTCTGGGCCGATGAAGATGCTCACAGCCGACAAAGCGAACAGCTCGTCGATCGAGGCCGCGAGCGCCGTATGAATGCTCGGCGCGACATCGCCCGCCGACTCGTACGGCAGCAGTACGATGCCCGAAGCGGACGCGATCGCGTCGTCGAACGAGCGTGGCGCGCCGATCTCGGGCACGATGCCCCGGCCGCACTGCTCCGCCGCCTCGATGGCGATCCGCCGCCAGCGCTCAGCACGATTGCCATCGCCACCAGTCTTGACGACGGCCCGGGCCGCAAGCAGCGGCGTGATCGTACGCGCGCCGATCTCGGTCACTTTCTCGACGAGCCACTCGAACCGCTCGCCCTTTGTGATCGACTGATACAGGTGCACCTGCACAGCCGACTCAACCGGTCCCGCCTCCCGTTCGAGCACATCGCACTCAACCGATCGATCGCTGGCGCTCGTGATCCGCACACGAACGTCGTCCCCACTACCGTCGAACAACGCGATCTCGTCATCCGCGCGCAACCGCAGCACCTTCGCAAGCCGGTGCGCCAGCTGCCCATCGATCACGATGTGTGCCTCGTCGGGCACCCCGCCGTCAACGTAGAATCGCCGGATCATGACTGCGATGCCTGAATGCAGCGCCACTCGCCCATCGCGCGCACGGAATCGATACTGAAGCCGGCGGCGACGAACGCATCAACGACACCCTGCTCCCGCGAAGCGATGATGCCCGACAGCACGACGCGCCCCGCGGGCGCGAGCGCCGCCACGATGTTGGGCATGAGATCGATGATTACGCGCGCGATGATGTTCGCGACGACGATGTCGATCCGCCCGTCGG
The DNA here is from genome assembly GCA_038211505.1 of Dehalococcoidia bacterium. Lineage (GTDB taxonomy): Bacteria > Chloroflexota > Dehalococcoidia > DSTF01 > JACRBR01 > JBBQVO01. The sequence continues at coordinate 838 of JBBQVO010000290.1, forward strand.
CGCACGCGCGCGGCCACGGCGCGCCATCGGCCGTCGACGCCGCGTGGATGCGACGTTCGACGCCGTTCGCGCGCGCGTTCTCGTTCGTGATGCGCACGCAGTTCTCGTCGACATCGAGCGCGTACACCTCCCGCGCGCCGAGCTTCGCGGCGGCGATCGACAGGATCCCCGACCCGCAGCCGACATCAAGCACGCGCACACCCGGCGTCACGGCATCCTCCAGCGCTTCGAGGCACATGCGCGTCGTCTCGTGCTGCCCCGTGCCAAAGGCCATCCCGGGATCGAGCGTGAGCACGACGTCGCCGGCCTGCGCCTCATACTTGCGCCACGACGGCACGACGACGATCCGCCGCCCGAAACGCTCGACGTGAAAGTGTTCCTTCCACGCCTCCGCCCAGTCCTCCTCAGCGACCATCGCGCATCGCACTTCGGCAGCGATCCCCGCGCCGGCGAGCGCCTGCCGCACGTCGCCGACGATCGCGCGCTCGTTGGCCGTGCCGTCGACGTACGCGCGCAGCACGGAAACGCCGCTCGTGCTCAGCAGCGCGTCGGACTCCAGATCTGCCTGCGTAAACGGCGTTTCGATCGCAACGCCGGCGCCCGTCGCGGCGCGCATCGCGTCCGCGGCGCGCTCGATGTCGGCCACCGGCGCGGTGATGGTGATCTCGAGGTAATTCACCGGGATCAGGGCGCGGTCGCGGCGGGCTCACTGTGCACCGCCGTCCCGTCAGGCGACACCTCGACGGCGACGCCGCCGTTCGCCGCGCGCGCGCGCTCGAACTCGTGCCACTCGATCACGAGTTTCGCATGCGCCTTCTCGTACCCGACCGAGTCGCCGATCCAGCCACCGAGCAGTCCGGCGAACACGCGCGCAGTGATGAACAGGATCAGCGTCGCGACACCGAGCGCCCAATATTCGGCGTTGAATCGATACACCGCGACGGCAACGAGCACGACGAACAGCATCACGGCGAGGAAGATGCCGCCGAAGGCGAACGAGTTGACGATCGTGCTCTCGCGCTTGCGCATCCGCTTGTAGAGCAGGATGACGCCCATCGGCAGCTTCGCCACTGGCGCGCACTCACTCGTCGTGCGATTGCAGTGCAGGCACGTGTCCGACTTCTTGCGCAGCGGCGTGTAGCAGTAGCCACAGAAGCGCCCGACGTTCGGCGCTTCGCCCTTCACCATCGCGCCCAGCACCTCATCGAGCCGCGGCGAGAATACGGGGATCGTCGGCGGCGCTGCGGCAGGCGCATCGGCGCTCACGACGCCACCGCCCGCTCCGCGCTGTGCCGCACGACGTCACGCAGCGCAACGAAGAACTTCAGCTTGTCCGCGCGCTGGTACGCCGCCGTGCGCGCGCTCGTTGACGGCATGACGAACACTGCCGAGCGTCCGATCGGCTCGTCCTGAAGCCCGAATGGCACCGCGTGACCGACGAAGACTTCGTAGATGCGCTTGCCGTTGAAGCAGACGACGCGCGACTGAAACTCCGCCAGTTTGTCCCCCAGCTGCTCAGCGCCCGCGCGCAGCTCGGCCAGCGAGAGATCCGTGATCGACGGCGACGCCCGCTCGACCATATTCGTCAGCCCGATGCTCCACTCCAATACGCGCGCATCGTCCTCGAACGTCAGCGGCTCCGAGACGAGCTTCGACTCATACAGCAGCGGCCAGAAGTGATTGCCGGGGCCGGCGTAGTGATGCCCGGCGGCGGCCGATCGCGTGCCGGGGTTGATGCCGACGAAGATCAGATCGAGGCCCGGCCGCACGTAGTCAGGGAGCACATTCACGATCGAAAAGGTAGCACGGTGCGTTCGTAATCCGTAGCCGCATTCGGCACGTGTTAGTTGGTGGTGATTGGGTCAGTCGATGAAGTACGGGATGAACCCGCACCTAGCCCGCGGCCCCTCCCGGTTCGGGAAGGGTATGTCTTTGCCGGGGCTCCAGCCAATTGCGGGGCCGCGCCT
>JBBQVO010000291.1:0-2787 GCA_038211505.1 Dehalococcoidia bacterium
CTTCGCCTGGTCCGCGAGCGCGTCGACGATCACCGGGTGTGCGTGGCCGAGGCTGACGGTCGCCGGGCCGCCGAAGAAGTCCAGGTACTCGCGGCCGTCCTCGTCCCAGATGCGCGTGCCCTCGCCGCGGACTGCGAGCAGGTCCATGCGCTTCCCTGACTTCATGAAGTATTTGGCTTCTTTGGCTCGCCAGTCGGTCATCTGAAGCTCCTGTAACGCGAGAAGAATATCGGGTTCCGCCGCCGGGCTCGCGTCCGGCTTGCGGGCAATTGTGCGCTGGGACTGCGGAAGTGAGTGGGCGCCCGACGCGTTAGGCGCCGCGGTCGCGCACGGCATATACACGCTGGGGCTCGGCGATGCCCTTCAGCTCGTGCTCGCCGCGGTCCTCGAAGCCGGCGCTTGCCGACGTGCGCGCGAGCGCACGGACGACGTCAGTGACCAGGATCTCGCCCGGCTCCGACGCGGCCGCCACGCGCGCGGCGATGTTCACCGCGCCGCCGTAGACGTTGCTGCCGTCGCGGATCACATCGCCGGCGTGGATGCCGATGTGCAGCTTCAGTTCGTTGTCGTCGCTCGCCGCGGCAAGACGGAGCGCGGCATCGATCGCCTGGCGCGCTGACGTGAAGACCGCCATTACGCCGTCGCCGAGCACTTTGCCCTCAACCACCGTGCCGCCGCCCTCGCGGATCAGCCGGCGCACCGTCTCGTCGAGCTCGTTCGCGTGCTCCCGGAAGTGGGCGTCGCCCATCCGTTCGGTCAGCGATGTGGAATCGACGATGTCAGCGAAGAGGATCGTCGCCGTCGTCGGCGGCACTTCCGGCGCGGCCTGTGGAAGCTCGGCGCCGTCCGCGAAGAAGGCCCAAATCCGGACGAACTCTTCCTTGTGCACGCTGTCACCGGTGCCATCGAGCAGCTCCAGTCGCGCATTCGGGATGAAGCTCGCGGCGCGCAAGCCGTCGTCGATGTAGGCCTGCGGGCCGTCGCGCCGCGCGAGCAGCAGTGTTGACGCCGTGATCTTCGGCAGCAGTTCGTCGATGCGCCACGCGCGGCCGCACTCGATGAACGCGCGGAGCGTCTGGGCCGTCGTGCCCTGCCGCATGATCTCCGCCAGCTGATGCGCGAGCGTGCCGTTCGACCAGCCGAGCACCGCGTGCGTGATCGTTTCGGTCGCCAGCTCCCAGTTCTTCTCGCCGAGCGTGAGGATGCTGTGCATCTGTTCGTCCGGGACTTCGCGGCCGGCGCCGTAGAGGCCGAGCACCATCTGCGACACGCGCTCCGGATGCGTGGCCGCGTACTGCAGCCCGATCGGCATCCCAATCCCGCCCGTCAGCAACTGGAACTGTTCGAGATTGAGGTGGTCGGCGATCGCCTCGAGGTCGCGCGCGAGCGCTTCCAGCGAGAAGTCGGTGACGTGGCGGTCCGACATCCCGAAGCCGCGTGCGTCGTAGTGGATGTAGGTGCGCTGGAGCGCGATCATCTCGGCCATCTCGTGCCCGGCCGCCCATTCGAGCTGCAGATGGGACACGGGGATCGTCGACATCTCGACGAGCGGCGGGCCGCCGCCGATGACGTAGTAGGCGATGCTGACACCGTCGCTCGTGCGTACGTATTGAATGCGCGGCTCGTTCACGAGGACATGGTACACCCGCGGCCGAGCGGGGCGAATGGCATGCCGTGACCTATCCCCGGCCCCTTCCCTCGGAAAGGAAGGGGAGCTCAGTGACGGGATCTCGGACTTGCTTCGCGAGCTGGCTCCGCGGTCGACTCTAGGTGAGGTACGCTGTGACTTCGATGAGCCGCTTGGCGAGCGGATCGACGCCGAGACGAAACTCCTCGAGCGTGACGGCCCCAAGCAGCGGTGTTGCACCTTCATCGGCGAAGACGACAATCGTCATGATTGAGCGGCCGTCGGTACGGATCCAGGTCTGACCGACATCGCGCGTCACCCGAGCGCCATTCGCGAGCTGGAACCTGCCCTTCTCGCGCGCCACCACTCCGAGACGCCGCAGCATGGAAGCCGGCAGCGCCGTGTGGCTGGCGCCCGTATCGACGAGCGCATCTACGCGGCCGAACCGCCCGCCCTGAGGATCCGCCAGCTCTATCGGTACCGTGAACATGCTCTACCTCTCGCCCGACGCATCGCCGGCGCCGCTCAGCTCGTCGACGTTCGCCCGGAGCTTCTCGATCGCGTCGCAGAGGTCGTCGCCGTCGGCCGTCTCGCCGAGAAAGACCTCGTGCGGCAGCCAGATCATCTCCTTGTAGGCGGCTCGCTCGGCGACCGGGCAATGGACGCCGGAGTAGTCGACCTCGATAGAGGCGTCCTTCCAGGCGAAGAGCGGCGTCTGGTAGACGGGCGTGTAGAAGGCGCCATAGAGCCGCATCCCCTCCGCATGCAGTGCCCGTACGAAGCGGTCGCGCGCGATGCCGCGCCAGGCGGTCTCGTCGTACCGCAGCACGATGCCATAGCCCGATCGCGCGGTGACGCGCTCGTCATGCGGCAACGGGCTCACGCCCGCGATCGTGGCGATGCGCTGCTCGAAGTGGGCGATGTTGGCGTTGCGGGTGGCGATCTGCGCGGGCAGGCGCTCGAGCTGCGCGAGTAGCACGGCGGCCTGGAACTCGGTGATGCGGTAGTTCCAACCGAGGATCGTGCCCTCGGCCGCCTGGCGGTCGCTGCCGTGGCCGCGGCCCGAGTTCACGTAAGCGTTGCACCGCTCGGCCAGCGTCGCGTCGCTCGTGATGATGATGCCGCCCTCGCCCGACGTCATCAGCTTCGATGACTGGAAG
>JBBQVO010000292.1:0-2786 GCA_038211505.1 Dehalococcoidia bacterium
CGAGACCGTCTTCGGCGAAGGCTCGATCGCTGAGCTCGGCCAGCGCGCCAAGGCCGCCGGCTACAAGCACGCGCTGGTCGTCACCGACCCCGGCATCAAGGCCGCCGGAATTCTCGACTCGATCCTCTCGTCACTCGACGAGGCGGAGGTCGCGCACACGTTCTACGACAACGTCACGCCGAATCCGACGATCCCCGAGGTCGACGGAGGCGTCGCCGCGGCGAAGGACTCCGGCGCCGACTTCGTGATCGGCGTCGGCGGCGGCAGCGCCATCGACGCTGCCAAGGGCGTCGCAGTCACGCACGCGATGGGCGGCGCCACCTCGAAGGAGTACCTCTTCGGCGTCGGCGCCACGCCGTTCCCCGGCAAGGCGATGCCGCTCTTCGCCATTCCGACCACCTGCGGCACCGGCTCCGAGATCTCGCCCGCCGCGGTCATCACCGACCCCGATACGCACTACAAACACCTGCTGCTTAACTGCACGCCGAACGTCGCCATCCTCGATCCCAACCTCGTCGCCAAGATGCCCGCGCCGATCACCGCCGCCACCGGCATGGACGCGCTGACGCACGCCATCGAGTCGTACGTGAACCCCGGCAACACACCGTTCACGCGCATGTTCGCCACGCGGGCCATCCAGCAGATCAGCCGCCACCTCCGCACCGCCGTCAACGGCCCCGATCGCCCCGGCGCGCTCAAGCACATGCTCTACGCCGCCGACATCGCCGGCCAGTCGATGGCCCAGGGTCTCGGCCAGGTGCACGGTCTCTCGCACGTCGTCAGCGGCCGCCTCGGCACGCCGCACGGCGTTGCCAATGCGATCCTGCTCTCGCAGGTGCTCGAGTATCACCAGGACTTCCTTGCCGAGCAACTGCTCGAGATCGCGCCGCTGATGGGCATCAACGCTTTCGGCATGCCGGCGAACCAGGCCGCGAAAGAAGTCGTCGCGGCCGTCCGCGCGCTCCGCAAGGACATCAACGTCCCGTCCAAGCTCAGCGACGTCGGTATGAAGGACTCCGACGTCGCCCAGTTCGTCGAGGACGCCCAGAAGTCGCAAGCGATCTTCATCGCCGCCCCCCGCCCCGGCACCGCCGAAGACCTGACCGCCATCTACAAAAGCGCGCTCTAGGGACAGTCAGACCGGGAATGCAGCACCGCCGCGCGCCGCAGGCGCGCGTCCGGATTCGGTCGCACTCCACGTCATCCGCGTACCCTCGCCCGTTCCTGCCCCAAATAATCTGTGAAAATCTGTGAAATCTGTGGTTCCCACTTCGTCCTAATCCGTGAAATCCGCGAAATCCGTGGTTCCCCTCGTCCTTCCGTGGACTCACGCATAAACTGCGAACGACAAATCACGAACTCCGAGGAGCGCATATGATCGACGCCGTCGCCACCGAGCCCGCGAAGAAAGTCACCACCTACGACCACGGCGGCGCCGAGAACGGCTGGCTGATCGAGCTCTTCAAGGACGGCCCCAAGACCACTGCCTACCTCACCGCCGCCGCACCCGGCGCCTTCAAGGGCTACCACCTGCACCGCGTCCGCGTCGCCCGCTACGTCTGCGTGCGCGGCCGCATGCGCATCATCCTCTACACGCAGTCGAAAGACGCCGCCGGCAAGGTGACGTGGGCCCGCGAAGAGCATCTCCTCGACGCCGCTGAGCCGAAGCGCCTCTTCATCCCGATCGACGTCGCCACCGGCCTCGAGAACATCGGCGACGAAGAGGGCTGGCTCGTCAACTACCCCGACCCCGCGTACGATCCCGACCTCAAGGACGAGCAGGTCGAATACACGCAGGCCGAACTCGAAGCGGGCATCGTCAAGTAGCGGTCAGGTAACGGGAGACGTGACATGAGCCGCATGATCGAGCTCGAGGCGCAGCTGCGCGAGATCGGCGCGCGCTACAGCGGCCGCTGGACCGCCGCCGTGACCGACCTCACATCCGGCGAGCACTTCGGCGTCGACGAGGACGCCGTCATGCCCACGGCGTCGCTGATCAAGGTGCCGATTCTCCATGCGCTCTATCAGGACGTCCGCGACGGCCGCCTGCGTCTCGACGATCGCACGACGTACGAAGCCGTACACAAGTGCGGCGGCTCCGGCGTCCTGCAGCACCTCGCGCCCGGCACGCAGATGACGGTGCGCGACGCCGCGATGCTGATGATCATCATCTCCGACAATGCCGCCACGAACATGTGCATCGATCTCGTCGGCCTCGATCGCCTCAACGACGCCTGGATCCGCGACGGGTACGCGCAGACCGCCATCTTCCAGCGCCTCGGCGAGCGCAAAGCCGGCCTCGATGCGCGCAAGATGAACGTCAGCAGCGCCGGCGACATCTGCCGCATGATGGCCACGATCGCCCGTCACGAAGCCGTCACGGCGGATCTCGACGAGGACATGCTGCGCATCATGCGCCGCCTCAACGGCCGCGCCGAGCTCTCGCACCTGCTGCCCTGGAACGAGATGAACATGCTCGACAACCCGCGCGACAACTGGGTGGCCGAGAAGGGCGGCGCCTTCATCAACGGCATCCGCACCGGCGGCGCCGTCTTCCATAGCCCCCGCGGCTTCTTCGCCATGTCCGTCTTCGGCGAAGGCATGCTCGCCGGTTCCGCCAGCCACGAGTCCGAAGGCAACAAGCTGCTGTGGGAGATGGGCAAGTGCGCGTGGAATGCGTTGTGCGCGTGACTACCGGTTGCTCTGACAAAGGCTCTTGACGTCGAACGCGCTTGGATGCACATCGAGAGGTCGAAGAACGAGCCGAAGTGACGGTGCCGGGATCA
>JBBQVO010000293.1:0-2777 GCA_038211505.1 Dehalococcoidia bacterium
TGATCCGGACCGCGGCGGAGATTGAACCGCTGGCGGCGAGCGTCCCCGACAACGGCGGGATCTACATCGTGCCGGCGTTCGCCGGTCTCGGCGCGCCCCATTGGGATCCCTACGCGCGCGGCACCATCGTCGGCATCACGCGCGGGACGACGTCCGGACACCTCGCCCGAGCGGCGCTCGAGAGCATCGCGTATCAGGTGGCGGATCTGCTCGACGCAATGGCGGCTGACGCGGGCATTCCGCTGAAGGAGCTGCGCGTGGACGGCGGCGCGGCGACCAACAACATGCTGATGCAGTTCCAGGCGGACATGCTGGGCGTGCCGGTGGTGCGGCCGGCGGTGACGGAAACCACTGCGCTCGGCGCCGCGTATCTCGCCGGCATCGCGGTCGGCTTCTGGACGTCGGTGGATGAAGTCAGCGGTCAGTGGAAAGTCGATCGCACATTCGAGCCGGCAATGCCGCGCGGCAACGCGAGCGCGCTCCGTGAGCGATGGACCGAGGCCTTGGGACGCTCGAAGGGTTGGGAGAGACAGAAGTAGGTCGCGTGCGGCTAGTCCGCGCGCAGTGCCTGGATGGGATCGACCCGCGTCGCGCGTAACGCCGGGATCGCCGTCGCGGCAGTGACCGTGAGCAGCATCGCGGCCGGCACAGCGATGAACACAACCGGGTCGGCCGGCGTGACGGCGAACAACATCCCGCGCAGTGCTTGCGCCAGGCCGAACGCCAGCGCGCAGCCGATCGCGACGCCGGCCAGCGCCAGTCGCAGTCCCTGCCCGATCACCAGCAGGAGGATATCGGCTGACGCCGCCCCCATGGCGATGCGGACGCCGATCTCCGCGGTGCGCCGGCTCACGGCGTACGCCATCACCCCGTAGACGCCGGCGATCGCCAGCCCCAACGCCAGCACCGCGAACGTGCCGATCAGCAGGGTCCGGAATCGGGGCGTCGCCACCGACGCCGCGATCGTCTCGGTCATCGTCGTCGCGCGCACCGGCATGTTCGGATCGGCGTGGCGAATCGCCTCACGAAACGCGTTGGCCAGCGACAGCGGATCGCCGCCCGTTCGCGCCACCAACGTGAGCGACGAACCGTACGACGGGTGCTGCTGATACGGCATGTAGAGCTCGGGCAGCGGCGCGACGGAGGGATCGTATTCGCGCACATTGCCGACGACGCCGACGATGCGCATGAAGCGCGGCGTGTCGAGTCCGCACATGATCTGGCGGCCGATCGGATCGACGCCCGGAAACGCCTGGCGCGCCAGCGCCTCGTTGACGACGGCGACCATTGGCGCATCGAACTCATCGCGGTCGGAGAAGTCGCGGCCGGTGCGCAGCGGGATCGCCATCGTCCGGAAGTAGCTCGGTGTAATGACGGTGAACACCGCCTGCGCCGCCTGCACGCCGGCGACGCCGGGGCCCGGCCCACCCTCGAGCCAGTAGCCGCCATTGGAATGCGTCGCCGTCCCGGGTAGTCCACGAATCCCGGCGACCGAGTTCACGCCCGGAAGCGCGGCCAGTTGCGGCAGTAAGGCCGCGTACGTCTGCGTCGCGCGCTTGCGGCCTTCGATGTCGCGCGCCGGCACGGTCGTCTGCACGACGAGCACGCGATCGCTGCGATACCCGAGATCGACGCGGCCGAGCGCGACGAAACTGCGCACCAGCAGTGCGGCGCCGATGACGAGCGCCACCGCTAGCGCGACCTCGGCGACGACCAGCACTCCACGTGAACGCGCGCCGCTACTTCCCGCGGCGCCGCGGCCGCCCTGCCGTAACGACACGCTGAGATCGACGCGCGACGCCTGCAGCGCCGGCAACACCCCGAACAGCAGGCTCGCCGCCACCGACGTGACGAGCGTGAAGGCGAGCACGCGGCCGTCGATGCCGATCTCCGACGCGCGCGGCAGTCCGTCTGGAGCCAGGGCGACGAATACCCGGACGCCCCAATGCGCGAGCGCCAGGCCCACAGCGGCGGAGACGACGGCGAGCAACAGGCTTTCGATCATCAACTGGCTCACGATGCGCGCGCGCCCGGCTCCCAGCGCGGCGCGAACCGCGAGTTCGCTACGGCGCCCCGTCGCACGAGCCAACAACAGGTTTGCCACGTTCGCGCACGCAATGAGGAGGACGAGGCCGACGGCGCCGAGCAACAGGTACAACGTCGGACGCGAATCACCGACCAGTTGCTCGCGAAGCGGCACGACCGCAGCACCTTTGCCTTCGTTGCTCGACGGATAGGCCGCGGCCAGCCTCGCCGCCAGCGCGGACAACTCGGCCTGGGCTTCGCTGACACGGCGGTCGTCACGGACTCGCGCCACGACCCGGTAGTTGTGCGCGGAACGCGAGGTCGTCCTGGCGTCGGCTCCCGAGTAGTACCAGATGTCGGTGCGCCCGGGAAACGCAAAGCCCGGTGGCATGACGCCAACAATCGTGACGGCGCGGTCGTCGAGCGAGACGGTGCGGCCGAGCGCAGACGGCGAGCCGCCGAACCGGCGCATCCAGAACTCGTGACCGACCACGGCCAGCGGTGCATCGGCGGCAGCGACGCTGCGCGCAATCGTCCGGCCAGCGAAGGCGTCGACGCCGAATACGTCGAAGAATTCCTCGCTCACCAGGGCGACGTTGCCATAGTCAGCCACGCCGTCGACGATCACGCTGCTGCCGCCATCCCCGGAGTAGGTGTAGTACCCCATCGCCGCGAACGACCTCGTCGCGTCGTGCCAGTCGTAGAAATCTGGACCGGAGACGGTGCCGCGGCGGCCGGTCTTCTGCCACTGC
>JBBQVO010000294.1:0-2674 GCA_038211505.1 Dehalococcoidia bacterium
ACAGAACTCGCCGACCATCCGGCTAACGTGAAAGCTAACCCGCGCGGGCTGGAAAGCCCACGCTACAGAAATCGCCGACCATCCGGCTAACGTGAAAGCTAACCCGCGCGGGCTGGAAAGCCCACGCTACAGAAATCGCCGATCGTCGTTTGCCACGCAAGGCGCTCTCTCGATGCGAGTTCTCGTTACGAAGATGCCGTAGGCTACATGTCATGCGAGTACGCGCAGCCGCTGACCTCCTGAACTACGTCTACCGCTGGCCGTTCGTCGCCGCGTGGATGTGCGTGATCTTCGGATGGTCAGCGATTCCAGGGAAGGCGTTGCCATCGTCGGTGCCATCTGGCTTGCCCGTCGACAAGGTTGCTCATGTCGGCGAATACGCTGTGTTGGGTTCGTTGATCGTCGGCGCTGCGAGTCGAGGCGAATCCTCGCTCGCCGGTTGCGTCGCGGCCGCGACTCTCGTGACGACGTTGTACGGCGCGAGCGACGAGTTCCATCAGCGGTTCGTTCCGGGCCGCGATGCCGATCTCCATGACTGGTTGGCAGATGCCGCCGGCGGAACGCTCGGCGCGCTCGCGACGGCGATCGTCGTGCGCCGCCTGCGCGCCGCCGATCGCTGACAACACGCTGGCCAGATGACGTGCCCGGCGACTGCACACACTCCGATTCATCGTAAGGTCGCTGGAAGGTCACCTTGTGTACCGTCGTCTGGGAGGCGTGCTCCTACTCGCGAGGGCGACGCGGCGCATCGACGTCGACGCAACACGCACGCCAGAAACAAGGAGGGTACGGTGATTCGTCGACTCAATAGCCCGGCGGCAGTGACGGGAGCTCTCGTGCTCAGCATCATCAACGGCGTCGGTGGAGTCATCTTCACGGCGGCATGGCCGGGCATCGAGGACCGCGGAACCGTGCTGCCGGTAAGCATCGTCATTGGCGCGCTGCTCATCGCGGCCGCATGGCTCCTCAGCACTGGCAACCGCTGGGGAGCGATTGCGACGCTGATCCTGAATGGACTGAACGTGCTGCTCGCGATCCCCGGCTATTTCGACGCGAACGTCGGCTTCATGATCGGCGGCACGATCACGATCGTGTTGAGCGTGTTGACGATCGGACTCGTGCTCAGTTCTGAGGCGCGCGCGTATTGGATGCGGGGCGTCCCGGGTGATCGGAAGCTGGCTCCTGGCGATTAACGGCACCAGCAGAGCCTGATCGACGGTCGGCACAGCGACGGCGCGAGCCGGCGGCCGTCCGAGCCCTGTAACCTTTCTCACATGACACCCGTCTAATCATGTGGAAGGGAGAAGCAGGCGTGGACGATCTGCGGCGCTCGGCGATCGGCCTCCTGGAGCGCGCCAAGGCGGGCGACAAGGACGCCTTCGGCCTGCTCGCCGAGGGGCACCGCGACGCGTTGCTGCGCCTGTGCTTCAAGATGACCGGATCGCACGAGACGGCCGAAGACCTCGTCCAGGAGACGCTGCTCAAGGCCTATCTTCACATCGCCGAGTTCGAGTTGCGGGCGTCGCTGCAGACGTGGCTGTATCGCATCGCGACGAACGCTTGCCTCGACCATCAGCGCGCGCGCAAGCCGTGGGATACGGAGAGGCGCTTCGACTGGTTTCGCGAGAACGGCGAGCTCGTGCACCAGATGGAGCAGACCCTGTTCCTCTCGCCGGAGCGCGCAGCCGAGGTGAAGGAAGTCGCCGCCACCTGCATCAACTGCATCTCGATGTCGCTGCCGGAGAAGCAGCGCGCGGCGATCGTGCTGTGCGATCAGATCGGGCTTTCGCGCGAAGAAGCCGCGAAGTCGATCGGCGCGTCGGTGGCGTCCGTCAAGACGGAGTTGCATCGCGCGCGCAAAAAGATGGCGGATGTGTTCGAGCATCACTGCCAGCTTGTTGATCCCAAGAACGACTGTAACGGCTGCACGATGTCCGGCAACATCAAACGCAACGGCGTCAAGAGCACGGAGCCGCCGGCGCCGCGTCTCGCCGCCACGAACGCCCGCAAGAGCGATCTGCGCACCGCGCGCCAGCGGATCGCCGCGCGCACACCCGGTATCGCCTGCGCGCAGGCAGAAGCGCTGCTGTCGGATCTGATCGATGATCAGCTCGCGGCCGACGCGCGATCCGGCGTCGAGACGCACATCGCGTCGTGCGACCGCTGCCGCGAGAGGCTGCGGGCGCTGCGCCGCTCGGTGCGGTTCGTTCAGGCAAACTCAGCGTCGGATCTCCGTCCGCGCACACCCGGCGGCGCCTACCAGACAATCGCCCGCGCCATGTCCGACGACACCTACGGCCAGAGTCCGACGCAAACGATGCTCCGCGAGCTCTCCCGCATCGACCCGACCCTGCTGCCGCGTCGTTAGGTTGTTAGCTGATAGCTGATAGCTGATAGAGGTTGGCGGGTGCGCGGCGAGCGTGCGTCATGAGGACGTAGGGACGTACCTTCAGGTGCGGCCGTCGTCGGTTTGGCGATCAGACGGCTCGACGACTCCGATCCGCGGATAGGCTTGCGTTCGAGGACTCATCGCCGCGCGATGAGGACGGACCTAAAGGTGCGTCCCTACGCTCTCGGCACGGTGGCTTCGGCGCCGCTAACGGAGCTCATCGCCAGCCGACCATCCCCGTTTCTTCCCATCCCCTTCGTGCCCTTCGTGGTTAAACCCGCCGCG
>JBBQVO010000295.1:0-2608 GCA_038211505.1 Dehalococcoidia bacterium
CCGAACCATGAAAATAGCGCCGTGCCGCCCACGGCGCGTTCAACGTTGGTCGCACGGAACCCCAACAACTGTCATTCCGAGCGCAGCCGAGGAATCTCTCCGATGTCACCACGTAGGCAGTCCCACCACGAGTGGAGCGGCGGCGGTGCGCGGAACATCATTTTCGTGGGAGCGAAGCGAAGAATCTCTCCGATGTCACAACCGTAGCAGTATTAGCTAGACCGTCGGCCTGTCAGCGCGGCCTTCTACTCGCACCCGAAGAGATTCTTCACTGCGTTCAGAATGACAGCATTGCGGCGATGAGACTACAGTCACGCCCGCGCGAACCTCGCTCACGATCGGCGAACCATCATCGCCGCACTCGCGCATTCGCGCGCCCCGCTGCGGAAGCGCCGTTGCGCGATCGCGCCGCTGCGGCGGCCGTCGACCGCGCGCGCTTCGCCGCGGACGCTGGCTTCGCCCCGTTCGTCAACGCCGCCTTCGGCTTGCGGGAGCCACCGGACTCCAGCTTGTCGAGGCGATCTTTCAGGCCGCGGTTGTCTTCGTTGAGCTTGTCAAGTTCCTCACGCAGCTTCTTCACTTCTTCGGACTGATTGGCGCCGTCGCGCAGGCGGTTGATCGCCTCACGCGCAGTGCGGATCACACGGCCGTCGAGGTCGCGTGAACGCAGCCGCTCCAGTTCGGCGATCGCCTTCGCGTCCTTCAGCTCGGCAAGCGCGCCGACGGCGTTGAGGCGCACGCGCAGCCACTCGTCCGGCAGCAGTTCGACGAGGCGGTCGTACGCCTGATCTTTCGCATTGTCATTGAGCTGGCCGAGTCGGCCGAGCGCCGACGTCGCCACGCTGCGCACCGGATTCGACTTGCCGAGCTTCGTCCACTCCATCGCGATTGCCAGCGCGCGCTCGTCCTTCAGCTCCATGAAACCGCTGAGCGCCGACGCGCGGATGACGTCGTTAAGCGACTCCTTCGCCATCGCCACCTTCGACAGCACGTCGAACGCTTTCGGTGAGCGCGTCTGGCCGAGCGCATGCGCCGCCGCGCCCTCGACGTAGTAGCTGGCGTCGCCCTTGCGGACGATCTGCTCGAGCGCCGCCGCCGCCTTCTCGTCGTGACGGAACTGCCCGAGCGCCTGCACGACGCCGCGCCGCGCCCGCGGGTGCCGCACCCCGATGCACGACAGGAGCGCATCACGCGCCGCCTCGCTGCGCATCAGTCCCAGCGCGCGCGCCGCCTCCGCCTGCACGCCCCAGAAGCGATCTTTCATCACGGCCGTCTTCAGCGCGCTGATCGCGTCGGTCGTCGCGAGCTTGCCGAGCTCGCGCGCCGCATCGACGCGGCCGACGACGTCATCGTCGTTCTGCAGCTGGTAGAGCAGCAGATCCTTGCCCCGCTTGAAGTCGACGGTCTTGAGGAAGTTGTGGCCGGGGTCGAACCGCACCATCTGCGGCTTGCCGGGCAGTGCGAAGTAGAAGTTGTGCATCTTCTCGCTGATCTGCACGTTGAAGGCGTGCAGCTTGCCATCGACCGTGAAGTCGACGGCGACCGGCAGCCGGAACACGGACGAATCCTTCTCGTCCTGCGTCTGCGCGATGTTGAGCTTCGCCTGCTTCGCGTCGTCGTCCCACTCGAACGCCAGCTTGAACGCCGGATGGCCGCCGCGATACACGTACTCGTCGAACAGCCAGTCGATGTTGCGGCCGGTCGACGTCTCGATCGCGCGCTGCAGATCGGGCGTTGTGACGTTCGTGTTCTTGTGCTTCGCGACGTATTGACGGATCGCCTTCGACCACAACGCATCGCCGAGCACGGTGCGGATCATGTGCAGGACGAGCGAGCCCTTCTCGTACAGGTGGCGGTCGAAGAGATCGATGGGCTCAAAATAGACGTTGTTGACGATCGCCCGCCGGTAGCGGCCGGAGTCCTCGCCGATGTAGATCTGCGCGTTCTGGTACAGCTCGTAGCGGAACTCGTCGATGCCCTTGTTGTTCTCGGTGAACAGCGCCTCGAAATACGTCGCGAAGCCTTCGTTGAGCCAGCCGTGCGACCAATCGCGGCAGGTCAGCAGATCGCCGAACCATTGATGCGCCAGCTCGTGCGCCAACAGCCCGTCGGCGTCGGTGTCGAGCGAAGCACGCTTGTCGAGCAGCGATGTGTCGGTGAGCGTTGTCGCGCTGATGTTCTCCATGCCGCCGAAGATGAAGTCGGCGACGAACGTCTGCGCGTATTTCGCGTACGGATACTTCAGGCCGGTCGCATCGCTGAAGAACTGCAGCATTTGCGGCGTCCGGTCGAGCGTGCGCTGCAAATCCTTCTCGCGCCCGAGCGGTCCGTAATACTCGACGGGCACGCCCTGCCAGTCGTGCCGGACCTGGGCGAACTCGCCGACGATCTGGCTCAGCAGGTACGTCACGTGCGGCGTCGGCATGTACCAGTGGTACGTGCTCGTGTTGCCGCGCTTGTTCTCGACGAACCCGCGCGGCTCGCCGTTGCCGATGCTGATCATCCCGCTCGGCACGGTGACGATCACTTCGCTCGTCTGCTGGTGGTTCGGGAAATCGATGCACGGGTACCAGTGACGCGAGTCTTCGTCCTGCCCCTGCGTCCACGC
>JBBQVO010000296.1:0-2583 GCA_038211505.1 Dehalococcoidia bacterium
TACATGAAGACGACGATGCGGACGTAATAGTAGAGCGAGATCGCGCTGTTGAGCACGCCGATCACCGCGAGCCCGTAGTACCCCGACTCGATCGCAGCGCCGAACAGCCAGAACTTGCCCATGAATCCGGCCGTCGGCGGAATGCCGCCGAGCGACAGCATGAACAGCAGCATCGCGAACGCCGCCGCCGGATGGCGGAAGGCGAGGCCGCTGAAGTCCTTGAGCTCGTCGCCCATCACGTCGCGCCGCCGCATCAGGACGATGACGGCGAAGGCGCCGAGCTGCATGAACGTGTAGATGAGGAGATAGATCAACATCGCGGACACGCCGCGCTCGGTGCCTGCGACGACGCCGATCAGCATGTACCCCGCGTGTGCGATCGACGAATACGCGAGCATCCGCTTCAGGTTGGTCTGTGTCAGCGCCGCCACGTTGCCGACCGTCATCGTGACAGCGGAGAGCACCCAGAACAGCAGCCGCCAGTCCGCGTTCATCGACGGCAGGCCCTCGAGGAAAATCCGCAGCAGCATCGCGAACGACGCCGCCTTCGAGCCGACGGACAGGAACGCCGTGATCGGCGTCGGCGCCCCTTCGTACACGTCCGGCGCCCACATGTGGAACGGCACCGCCGCGATTTTGAAGCCGACGCCCGCCACGACGAGGATCACCGCCAGCACGAGCCGGGGATCGCGTTCCTGGCCGACGAACGCCGTCGCCATCACGCGAAGATTCGTCGTGCCCGAGAGGCCGTACATGATTGACATCCCGTAGAGCAGAATCCCGAGAGAAAACGCGCCCAGCAGAAAATATTTCACCGCCGCTTCATTCGATCGCTGATTCGGCTTGATGAAGCCGGCCAGAATATAAAACGACACGGCCATCGTCTCGAGTCCGATGAAGATCGAGATGAGATCGATACCTCCCGCCATGATCATCATGCCGAGCGTGGCGCAGAGGATCAGGAAGTAATACTCGCCCGGGCTGGCGCCTTCGATCTCGAGATAGCTCACCGACATCAGGACGGTCAGGGCCGCGGACGCGAGAAAAATCAGCTTGAAGAACAGCGCGAAGCGGTCCACGGCGAGGAGACCGTGGGCGACCTCGACATGCGTGTCGACAAACGGCACCAGCGATGCGGCGGTCGCGCCGAGCACGAGCAGCGTGACCCACGCAAGCGCGTTGCCGCTCCGCCGCGGCAGCAGCACGTCGGCGATGAGCACGAGCAGCGAGCCGCCGGTGAGCACGAGCTCCGGACGGATGAAGCGGAAGTCGCTGAGCGAAATGCCCGGCGGCATCACCGGGGCACCGGAGGTGCAGCCTGCCCCGGCGTAGTCGCTGGGGGGATGTCGGTCCCGGTTCCGGACGAGAGCGGCTTGCCGTCAGGCCCGCAGGGCACCGACGCGAGGAACGGTGCGGCGGCGTTGTTCGACGCCACCAGCGCGGCCGCGGCCGCGGGCGTCGCCGGAGACGTGCCGCAGTCCACCGCCGCGTTCTTCTGGATGTATTGCGGGCTCACGCGCGCGATGATGTGCTGCACCGAGCCGTCGAGCCGCTGCAGGAACGGCGAGGGATAGAGGCCCATCCACACGGCGAGAATCAGCAGCGGCGCGAACGTCGCGAACTCGCGATGGCTCAGATCGAGCAGATGTTCGTTCTTCGGATTCTCAATCTTGCCGAACATCGTCCGCTGGTAGAGATACAGCATGTAGGCGGCGCCGAGGACCACGCCGCTCCCGGCGAACGCCGCCCAGACCTTGTTGGCGATGAACACGCCCTGCAGGATCAGCAGCTCGCCGATGAAGCCGTTCAGCGCCGGCAGGCCGATCGACGACATCGTCATGATGAGGAAGATCGTGGCGTAGACCGGCATGACTTTGGAGAGGCCGCCGTATTCCGAAATTTCGCGTGTGTGCCGCCGCTCGTACACCACACCGACCAGAAGGAAGAGTCCGCCGGTTGAGATGCCGTGATTGAGCTGCTGGATGATGCTGCCGGTGATGCCGACCGGATTGAGCGCGAACATGCCGAGCATGACCATCGCCATGTGGCTGACCGACGAGTAGGCGACCAGCCGCTTCCAGTCCTTCTGGGCGAGCGCGACCAGCGCCCCGTAGACGATCCCGATGATGGAGAGCACGACCATCATCGGCACGAATGCGCGCGTGGCGTCCGGCAGGATCGGCAGGCTGAAACGGAGGAACCCGTAGGTGCCCATCTTCAGCATGACGGCCGCCAGAATCACGGAGCCGGCCGTCGGCGCGTCGGTGTGCGCGTCGGGCAGCCACGTGTGGAACGGGAACATCGGCACTTTCACCGCGAAGCCGAGGAAAAACGCGAGGAAGATCCACCACTGCAGGTTGAACGGCAGATTCAATTTGTGGAACGCCGTCACGTCGAACGAGTACACGCCCGTCACGCTGTGCGCGTAGAAGTAAAGGGCCAGGATGCCGAGCAGCATGATCACGCTGCCGACGAGCGTATAGAGGAAGAACTTGATCGCCGAGTAGAGGCGGTTCGCACTGCCCCAGATCCCGATGAGGAAGTACATCGGCACCAGCATCACTTCCCAGAACAGGAAGAACA
>JBBQVO010000297.1:0-2556 GCA_038211505.1 Dehalococcoidia bacterium
AGCAGCCCGACGATTTCGCCCGACGACACATCGAGGCTGACGCCGCCGACGACCTTGCGGCCGCCATAGGATTTTGTGAGGTTATGCGTGCGAAGAGTGGCCATGCGTCAGGACGTGCAGTTGCCGTTGCCGCCCTTGGTCTGCGTGCGGATCCGCGAGTTGCCGTCGACGACGATACTATCGGTGCCCTTGTTGAACGTCAACGTGACGCCAATCGTATCTCGCCCGCACTGGTCGACGATCTTCACCGGCGCGCCGGTGACGACGTAGGTTTCGTTCGCCGTCGTGTAGATCAGTTTGCTGCCCTTCGTCTCGCGGCTCTGCTCGCGCAATACGACGTTCGTATACGCCTCGGCGCGGTCGAGTTCGTCGCCAGACGGCTTCAGGAAGAGCTCGATCCGGTCGGCGGTCATGTCGCCTTCCGGCCCGCTCATGTGGGCGTCTTTGGTGTACGTCATCCGCCGTGAGGCGTCGTCGTACTTAAACTCGTTGGCCTTGGCGATTGAGGGCGTGCGACCTTTCTTCTTGTCCTTGTCCTTGTCCTTGTCCTTATCCTTGCCCGTCGCCTCGAGCACGGTCGTCGTGGTGACCCCGCCTGTCGCGCCGAGATTGCCGGCCTTGTTGTCGATAACGATGGTTTCGCCCTTGATCGTCGTCTCGCCCTGGAAGAGCCGCGCGGCGCCGGTGTAAACGCCCTTCGATATCGTGCCGTCGTAGTCCAGCTTCTCGCCCAGCACATTCACCGGCTGATCCTGTTTCAGCATCGTCGGCATCTTGACGTCGTTGGCCTGTTCGCCGGGCTTGGCGCCCGTTGACGACGGTTTCAAGATGCTTCGCACATTTCCCGTAGCCTTGAGTTTCGGCCCCGCCAGCGTGACGTCTATCGCGACCGCATCCACCTGGATCTGTTCGTTGACGACGTGGGGAACGATGGCGCCGGGCTCGGTGCCCGATAAGGCGAGCGTCCCCTTGTCGATGTCGTAGTGCGCGGCGGCCGACAGCGCCGCCATCTTGCCTTCCTCGAAGCGGACCCCGTGCACGAAGCGCGCATCGTCGATCGCGCTCATTCCCGGTTTCAAGCCAACGTCGAGTGTCCCGGAATTCACCGAGCGGTCGGCTTCTCCGCCGCGCTCGCGATACTGCACGTTGCCGCCGAAGGACGCCCGGGTCAGGCCCTTCCCCGGTTCGCCCTTGGAGTCGAGCGTCGCTGCGCGGATGACGCGCCCGGCCGTGCCGGTCTCCGGAGGAAACGTCAACTGCACCGCTTCCCGGCCGATGAGCGCGATTGGCGTGGAGCCGTCGGGCGCGAGGACGATGTCGATCGTGTTGGCCACAATCTCACGTCCCTGCTTGCCCGGCTCGCCGGCGATCTGAATCTTCGCGTCGCCGGCAACCAGCGCGTGCTCCAACGACTCGCCGTTCGCGGCGTACTTCAGATTCATCTGGCTGCCGCTCATCGCCTGAAGGCCGCCCGCAACGACTTGTGACGAAGTGATCTGCGTGCGATCGTGCAGTTCAACAGTCTCGACGCGCTTCTCGTCCGGGCTGAGGTACATCACAGCCGTCTCGGCCTCGATGTTCTGTCCGCCACGGCGAATTTTCACCGTCCGCTCGAAGCGAAGAAACTTCTCTTTACGCGCGAAGACGGCCGCGCCAGAGTTCACGTCCGAGCTGGCGTCGCCGGCATGCTCCGCGCCGACATGCACGACGGCCTGGTCGAGGATGGTCAAGACATCCGCCGCCTGATCCCACGTCATACCGATGCCCGTGGCATGCACGCGTCCGCGCTTGTAGTCGACGGGGCCAGGGGCCCGAATGACGCCGTTGCTGGCCGTGTACGAGGCGTGCTCGGTGAGCACGAGCATCCCGTCGGACCCTTCCATCCGCACCGCGCCGTCGAGGTCGAAGCTGGAGTCGCCCTTTCCCTGCACACCGTTTTTCGCCGTAATGGTGAACGTGCGATCGCTGTTGCGCTCCTGGCTGTCGATGGTCACGCCTTCGAGCCGGCTCGTGCCATCGTCGTAGAGGTACTGGTGCTTGTAGGCCAGCTGGGCGATCTGCCGCGTGCCTTCAATGCGGGACGAACTCCCGCCGTGGCTTTCGACGATGGCGCGCGGATCGGTACGCAGGACGGGCGTCATTGCCGGAGGTGGGTCGCGATGCCGCAACTGGCGGGCGACGAAAATCGCAAACACCACGCCGAATACGGCGAGCACGAGGCGCGCGCTTCGTTGCCAGCGCATCAGGTGATCGAACCCGAGCTCTTCAGGTCAGCCAGCGTGAGCTCGACGTAGGTGTTGCCATTGTAATGGTTCTGATCGAGGGAGAACGCGACGTCGAGGGCGGCCTTGTGCTCGGTCAGAAACTCGTGGCGTTCGGCGGCGCGCCAGGCGACGGCGCGGAAGATGCGGCCTTCCTGTTTGAGCGACATCTTCAGGTGTCGCTCTTTCAGCTTCCGCGGGCCGTCGACGATCTCGACGCCGCGCGCGGCGAACACCGGCCGCGGGTTGCCGGCGCCAAACGGCGCGAGCGACAGGATGCCGGCGGCAACGCCGC
>JBBQVO010000298.1:0-2546 GCA_038211505.1 Dehalococcoidia bacterium
GCCCGCCGCCCCTGGCTCCGCATCAGGCGCGTGTCGAGTTCAAGTCCGACGAGGAACATGAAGAAGATCAGGCCGAGATCGGCGAAGGCCTTCAGCGGCACGTAGCTGGGGAAGATCGCGCCGGGCGCGTCGCCGTTGATGCGGCCGAGCACGGTCGGGCCGAGCAGGATGCCGGCGATGATCTCGCCGACGACGGCCGGCTGCCCGAGCCGCTTCGCCACCGTCCCCAACGCGCGCGCCGCCAGGATGATGATCGCGAGATCAAGCAGCAGGTACAGCAGCACCTTATCGGGGTTTGTGCCGCCGGCGGAGGTAGCGAGTAGCGCGCGTCCCAGGTTCACTCCGGATGCCACGTGTTCAATCACGACTCGTCGCTCTCCTCGCAACCAGCGGTGCAACGACCACCACGATCGCCGGCAGTCGATGTGCGGATATTAGACAAATCGTCCTCCGTGAAATCTCCAGAACGGCGAGACGACGCGCATCGGCCCCTGCACGCAGATGAAGATCGTCAGCCAGATCAGGCCGTAGTCGGCGAAGAACCGGCCGAAGGGCACGGAGCCTTCGTCGATGCCGGGCAGGCCGAAGTTGTCGATCAGTAGGTAGATCAGCGCGCCTTCGATGATGCCGTTGGCGATCTGGAAGACGGCCGGCCAATCGCGATCCCAGCGGAGATGCTGGAGCTGGATGTAGATGATGTCCCAGACGACGCCGAACACGGCGACATAGAACAGCACCTTGTAAAACGTCGTGTCGTCGTACCCGATGGCGAACAGAAACGAGATCAGCAGGCCGAGCGTGGCAAGCATGACGATGCGCGTCTGCCATCGGCCCATGAGTGTTGGCGTCACGGCTTCACCCCTCTCGCCCACTTCAGCCATTGCCCGATCGAATACAGCCCGGCGAGCCGATGCAGGCCCTTCGGCGATGCCCCTCGCAGATGCGAAACGGCGCGGAGGCCGGCATATTGCAGGCCCAGGAAGCTGTCAACGGCGGCGACTGGCCCCCCCAACGTGGTCGCGCCGGCCATGTACATGCGGCAACCTTCGTGCCGCATTCCCTCGACCTCGAAATCGTTCGAGACATGCACGCGTCCCAACGGATTCCGCGGGAGCTGATACGTCTTCATGAGATCGTTGAGCAGGGGGCTGCGATCGGGGCTGGCGATGAGCCCGGTGCAGTCGATGACGTAGTCCACGGCGAGCTCGAGCGTGCCGCCGGCGGAGAGGACGTTCTGGACATGCGTGACGACGCGGCCATCTGCCGCCTGCGTCACGTCGAGAATCTTTCCGTACTCGGGTCGGTACCAGCCTTCCTTCAGCCCTTCGGCGATGATCCGATCCCAGTCACCGCGCCGCGCCGTCGTCGTGCCGCCCCAGATCTCGAGCAGCTCCTTGCGTTTCTCGTCGGACGCATCGAGCATCTCGCCGCGCTGCTCGCCCGTCCATGCACCCTTCGGCCAGTTGAACGGCTGGAACTCAGCATCGGCGATCACTGCGCGCTTCGAATTCCCGTAACGATGTCCCGCAGTGAGCCGGCTGCGGTGCAGGTGGACGATGTTGATGTTCTTGTTGTGCGCGCGCTCTTCGTACAGGCGCTGGATGACGCGCGAGGCGACGATGCCGCGGCCGCGCAGGATCACCGTGCCGCCGTGTTCGCGCAGATGCTGATAGATGTGATCGTGGTATTCGTAGGCGTTGACGACGCGCGTCGTATCGTTGTACTTCTCGCGATACTCGGCGAGGTCGGGCAGCAGCTGGATGGCAGGATAGCCAATCGACACGTGCAAGTACTTCGCGCTGACGGCCATGTGTTTGCGGTTCTGTCCGTCGCTCTGGGAGACCACGACGAGCAGTCTGCCTTCGCGCGTCTTGCGGATGCGACGGACGCGTCCTCGCACCATCATGTCGGACCAGCCGATGCGCGCCGCCTCACGGTCAATCGAGCGGAAGACGTCGCCGGAGCGAGGCGTGTACGTCTGCGAGAGCGGCTCCGCGAAGATGCTCCACAGGACGGATGCGGCGATGCCGAAATGACCGCGGAAGATCTCGCGCCACGACTCACGCACCGCGTAGCCGGGGAATCCCCAGACGTTGTCCGGACAGGACTCCGAGTTGGAACGCAGCCGCTCGTGCGCCGGGATCTGCGAATTGTTGCAGAATCGCTGATAACGGCTGTACGCCTTCTCCTCGTTGCTCATCACGGTGATGTCGCTGGCGTCGACGCCGGAGCAGCGCAGGTAGTCGGTGAAGACGAAGCTGCCCATGCCGCCGCCGATCGCGGCGTACTCGCAGACCTTCACCTGCACGCCGTTATCGATCAGATCCTGCTCGGAGATGATCGGCGCGTCCATGAGCTCGTCGGGCACGAGGCCGCGTACTCTCGGCGCGGGCGCGGCCGGCGCCACCGGTTCGAGCACCCGCGTCACGCCCGGACCGTCGGCGACGCGCGTGCGGTAGAGCGCACCGTCGGCGCTGGCGATGATCTGCGTCTCCTCGCTCGCATCCATGCCGAGCACGTCGAGCGTCGAATCGCCAACGCGGATC
>JBBQVO010000299.1:0-2531 GCA_038211505.1 Dehalococcoidia bacterium
TGGTAGCCGTCGAGCGGCGTCGCGAGCGCGACATCGTCGAGCAGCGCGAGCCCGTCGTCGAGCGTCGTTGCCATGGCGATTGCGACGGCTCGGTTGAGCGCGATGATCGGATCCGGGCGCAACCGATGCAGCTCGCCATACAACGACGCGATCTGGGGCCAGTCGGTGTCTGCCGCCTCCGCCGCCTGGCAATGCAACGCCGCGATCGCGGCCTGTAGCTGATACGCGCCCGGACGTCGCATCCGCATCGCCCGATCCAGCATGCTCGACGCCTCGTCGATCTCGTCGTGATGCCACGCCGTCCGATCTTGCTCCTCGAGTATCACGAGATCGCCGCTGGCCGTCGCCCGAGCGTCGCGGCGGGCGTTGTGGAACATCATCAGCGCGAGCAGTCCGAGCGCTTCCGGCTCATCCGCCATCAGGTCGCAGACGATGCGCGTCAGCCTGATCGCTTCGGCGCAGAGATCGCGCCGTACGAGCGCGTCTCCGGCCGTCGCCGCGTAGCCTTCATTGAAGATCAGGTAGAGCACCGCCAGCACGGCATCGATGCGATCGGGGAGTGCGTGATCCGGCGGCACGACGTACGGGATGCCAGCCTCGCGGATCTTGCGCTTTACGCGCACGAGACGCTGCGCCATCGTCACTTCCGGGACCAGAAACGCGCGGGCGATCTCCGGCGTCGTCAGGCCGCCGAGCGTCCGTAGCGTCAGCGCCACCTGCGATTCGATGGCGAGCGCCGGATGGCAGCAGGTGAAGATCAACCGCAGCCGATCGTCTTCGATCGCCGTGCCATCAGCATCGGCGCCGTCATCGCGGTACTCCACGGTGTCCTCGATCTGCACCGCGAGCAGCGGCAGCTTGTCCTGCAACGTCGCCTCGCGCCGCTGGCGGTCGATGATCTTGCGACGGGCCGTCGTCGTGATCCAAGCGGCGGCGTTGTCCGGCACGCCATCGGCCGGCCAGCGCACGAGGGCGATCGCCAGAGCATCTTGGAGCGCGTCTTCGGCCGTATCGAAGTCGCCGCAGGCGCGGATCAGCGCCGCCACGATGCGCCCGTATTCGGCGTGGAAGATGCGTTCGATCTCGTCGCTGATATTCAAGGTTCGCGTCGCCACACTAACGCCTGCTACTTCTTGCTCGCTTCACAACCCGACGCGCTCTTCCCACCCCGGGATCTGCACGATCGGACGCACCTCGATCGCGCCGCGCGCGGCCGGCGGGATGCGAGCGGCGTACGCGAGCGCTTCATCGAGATCGCGGCAATCGAGCACGTAGAAGCGACCGAGCTGCTCGCGCGTCTCGGCGAACGGGCCGTCGGTGATCAGCGCATCGCCATCGCGCACGCGCACCGTCGTCGCCGACGCCGGCGCGGCGAGCGCGTCGCAGGCGACGTAAGCGCCGCGGGCGATCGCGTCGCGCGTCAGCACCGCGTGCCCCTCCATGTCCGCGTCCGAGCCCTGGCTCCGCGGATCGTCGGGGTCGGAGTAGATCAAGAACATGTACTTCATCGCTGGAACTCCTGGATGCTCACGCCCGCGGCCGGGCGGAGCGTTACCCCGCCCGGCGATCGCGGGTGTGTTACATCTCCCAGATCGGGCGGACTTCGATGGTGCCGTCGAGCGCGCCGGGGATTTTCGCGGCGTAGGCCACGGCGTCCGCCTCCGACTTGCAGTCGACGATGTAGAAGCCGCCGAGCTGCTCCTTCGTCTCCGCGAAGGGGCCATCAGTGGCGGCGGTCGCGCCGTTGCGAACGCGCACGCTCTTGGCCGCGGTCGAAGGGTGCAGCCGTTCGCCGCCCACCATCACGCCCGCCGACTGAATCTCCTGCGTGAAGACGCCGTACGCCTCCATCTGCTTGTCGGGCGTCATCAGCGGCGGCGCCTTCTCGTCGTTGTGGATGAGCAGGATGTAGCGCATAGAGGGACTCCTTCGTGTGTCGTGGCGCGGCTCACATCGCCGCTTCGTGTAGACGACGAACGACTCGGGACGAGATCGACAGGCGCCGACGGCGTCGCGATGGATTTCTTTTCGCGCAGTGCCGTCAGCGCCCGCGCTTCACCGGCGCCGGAGCGGCGATCGCATCGGCGAGCGCGAGCAGCCGCCGCGCTCGGTCGACGATCGGAGCATCGATCATGCGGCCGTCGAGCGCGACGCTGCCGCGGCGGCTCTTCGCGGCGACGGCGGCGGCATCGACGATGCGCCGCGCTTGGGCGATCTCGTCGCGCGACGGCGTGAAGGCGTCGTTGACGACGGCCACCTGCGACGGATGAATCGCGTACTTGCCGCTGAAGCCGATCGCGCGCGCAAACACGGCCTCGGCGCGGAGTCCCGCTTCATCCTTGACGTTCGTGTGCGGCGTGTCGATGGCGGCGATCCCGTACGCCGTCGCAACGGTGACGGCGGTGTAGCGCAGATGGGCGATCGCGGCGGCGCCGGCATCGGCCGGCGCGCCCAGTTCCGCCGCGTAGTCCTCGCCGCCGATCGACAGCGCGTCCACGCGGTCGGATGCGCGTATGATCTCTTCGCAACGG
>JBBQVO010000300.1:0-2531 GCA_038211505.1 Dehalococcoidia bacterium
CCGCATCCCGCCGGGCCGGAGGCCGGAGCAGTTCATCCGCATGCTTGAGGCGCTGGCGGTGATCACGCCGTTCGTGCTGAAGCCGCTGTCGGCGATGATCGACCGCGAAGAGCACCATCTCACCGCCGGCACGACGATCGCCGTGATCACGTCCGTGCTGCCGGACGATCTCGCGGAGACGCTGCTGCGACTCCGCCGTCGCGGCCACCCGCTCGTCGTCCTCTCAACCGCCGGCGAGATGTGGGCGGACGAACTTCCGGGCGTCGTTGTTCGAGACGTCTCCGATATCACGTATGCGCATGCCGAATTCGCTGCCGAAAGCGCGCCGGAGCAGAAATCGGAGTGGGCACAATGACCGTCGGCGCGGCGCGACGGCCGCTGGCGCTGCTGCTCGAGCTGCTGTGGGTATTCGCCGCCGCGGCGGTCGTCGTCCAGATCGTCACGGCGGGCGACGGCCCGGCGCCGTCGTTCATCGCCGTCGCCGTCGCGCTGCTCGGCGCACACTCGCTTGGCCGTGCGCTGCGTGAGATCGACGTCGAAGAATCGACGTTGCGCGCGATCGCCGTCGCCGTCAGCGTCGCCGCGATCGTGGTCATCGTACACGGCGAGTACGCGTTCACGCAGCCGCCATGGGATCTCGCATGGCTGCGCGCGCTCGTCGTCGATCGTGACGCCGACCGCGCCGTGATCGCCGGCACCGTCGTGCTCGTCGTCGCCTGGATGCGCGGCGTCGTCGGAGGCCAGCAACCGCCGGACTTCGAGCACGTCGCCGCGAATCTGGGCGTTGGCCTTGTGCCGATCACGATCGCCGCCGCATCGTCGCCCGTCGTGCGCGGCCTGGCGCCGTTCGGCGCGATCGCGATCGTCTACGTCGTGCTCGCGCTGTGCACGCTCGCGCTCTATCAGTCACCCGATCCGGAGCGGCCAATCGCACGCTTCGGCGCGCAATGGGCGGGCGCCATCGTCGCGCTGATCGGCGTCGCCGCGCTGCTGACGATTGTTGCGGCGGCGTTCGACCCGTCGTCGTTCGGCGTGCTGTCGCCGATCGGACGGCCGTTGGTGTTGGCGCTCGCCGTGATTGCTGAATTCGTGCTGGGCCCGATCGCCGCTGGGATTGCATGGCTGGTTGAGGCGCTACTGCCGTCGCTGCATCACGACGCGCCCACGCCGACGAACAACTCCGTCATGCCGAAGCACATGGACAACGCCACGACGCCGTTGTGGCAGCAGATCCTCGGTTGGGTGCTCGTCGGCGGCGGGCTGGCGCTGCTCGCCGTCGGGGCGATGGTGGTGATGTGGCTGCTCGTGCGACGTCTGGTGAGACGTCGCGAGACGACGCACGAACGCAGGGAGAGCGTCGCGCATGAAGGTCTGCTCGTCGACGATCTTGCCGCGATGTTCGGCGCGCTGGCGAATCGCTTCCGGCGCTCGCCGCGCGACGCATCAGCGCTCCCGATCCGCCGTCTCTACGCAGACATGCTCGATCAGGCGGCCGACGGCGGTCTCGTTCGCCCGGATGCCGCGACGCCGCTCGAGTTTGCGCCGCCGCTGGACGCGCGATTCGCTGCGCATACGCCGTCAGAGATCACGGCGGCATTCAACGCGTCCCGCTATGGAGATCGCGAGATCGATGATGCGATGGTGCGCGCGTTGCGCCAGCAATTGGGCGACAGGCGGACGACGTGACGGCGAACAACGCGATGCACGAGTCACACCGACGCGGCTGCGGATCGTAGTGGCGGCCGGCCCCGCGTGGCCGCCCGCAGTCGGCTCCCGATGCCGCGCGTGGCGGCGCCTATTCGCCCGTGAACCGCGGTGGTCGCCTCTCGAGAAACGCCGCGACGCCCTCCGCGCGATCGGCCGTGGTCTGCAGGATCACCGTCAGATCCGTCTCGTAGCGCAGCGCCTGGTCGAGGGGCATATCAAGCCCGCGCCCGATCGCCTCCTTCGCGTAGCGAACGGCGAGCGGCCCCTGTGCTGCGATGCGCGCCGCCATGCGCTCGGCCGCCGCGCGCGCGCCATCCGTCTCCGTCGCGACAACGTTCACCAGCCCGCACGTTTCCGCCGCGCGAGCGTCGAGCGTCTCGCCGAGCATGATCATCTCCGCCGCTCTCGCGCGCCCGATCAGCCGCGGCAACCGCTGCGTCCCGCCGCCCGCTG
This sequence comes from Dehalococcoidia bacterium, assembly GCA_038211505.1. Lineage (GTDB taxonomy): Bacteria > Chloroflexota > Dehalococcoidia > DSTF01 > JACRBR01 > JBBQVO01. The sequence continues at coordinate 2,161 of JBBQVO010000300.1, forward strand.
GCATCGCACCGCCGGCGATCTGCGGCATCGCGAACGACGCGCCCGCGCCGGCGACGCGCAGGTCGCAGGCGAGCGCGAGCTCGCATCCGGCGTCCGTCGCCGCTCCATCGACGACGGCGATCACCGGCTGCGCCATCAGCTCCAGCGCCCGGAACGGCAGAGCGCCGTTCGCAAGCGGCGGCGCTGATCCGGCCGGCGTGCCCGTCGAGAAGACGTCGCCCTCAGACACGAGCAGCACGACGTGCACGTCGCGGTCGTCGTGGATCGTCGCCGCGGCGCGATCAAGATCATCGACGAACTGCGCGTCGACCGGGTTGCCCGTCGACGCGCGCGTCATTTTGATGGTGGCGACGGCGCCTTCGCGCGAGACG
>JBBQVO010000301.1:0-2529 GCA_038211505.1 Dehalococcoidia bacterium
CCCGGAGAACTACGGCTGGGGCTTCTGGAACGCGATGGCCACGGCCGGCGCGTTCCTCATCGCCTTCTCCATCCTGCTCTTCATCATCAACGTCATCCGCAGCCTGCGTAACGGCGAGATCGCGGGCGATGACCCGTGGGACGCGCGCACGCTCGAGTGGTCGATCCCGTCGCCGCCGCCGGCGCACAACTTCGACGAGATCCCGCAGGTGCATGCGCTCGACGACTTCTGGCACCGCAAGTACGCCGAGACGACGCACGGCGCGCCCATCCCCGTTCCGGCGGGCGCATCCGATCACGCCGCCGCGACCCACGACGACGCTGACGCGCATGGGGACGGACATCAGATCCACCTGCCCGATCCGTCGTACATGCCGTTGATCGCCGCCGCCGGCCTGCCGATCATCGGCTTTGGATTGATCTACACGCCAGCGCTCATCGCGGTCGGCGTGGCGGTGCTGCTGGTCGGCATCTACGGCTGGGCTCTCGAGCCCGTGAACGAATAACGGGAGTACACATGGCGACAGCGATCGGCCAGCCGGCCGGACATCTCGAGACCAACACCGGGCTCGATAACCGGAAGCTCCTCATGTGGCTCTTCCTTGGGTCGGAGTGCCTCTTCTTCGGCTCGTTCATCGCCGCCTACCTGCTGTATCGCAACCGAAGCATCAGCGGCCCCTACCCGAAGGATCTCTTCGACATCCCCTTCACCTCCGTCAGCTCCTTCGTGCTGCTCACGAGCAGTTTGAGCATGGTGCTCGCCCTCGCCGCGATCCAACGTGGCGACCTGCGCCGCATGCGCATCTGGCTGCTCTGCACGTCGTTCCTCGGTCTCGTCTTCCTCGCTGGACAGGCGTTTGAATTCACGCAGTTCTACCGCGAGGGCCTGCGGCTCGATACGAACATGTTCGGCACGACGTTCTTCGTGCTCACCGGCTTTCACGGCGCCCACGTCACGATCGGCGTGCTGATCCTCATGTCGCTCTGGAGCGGATCGCTTAAGGGACGCATCACCGAAGAGCACGCCTTGCAGGTCGAGCTGGCCGGACTCTACTGGCACTTCGTCGATATCGTCTGGATCATCATCTTCACGATGATCTATCTCGTCCAGCCGTCGACATAGGGGTGGCGCATGAAGGCCTTCTTTGAGGATCCCGCCTTGTTGATTGGCCTGCCGTTTCTGATTCTCGGCATCGCCGGCGCGCTCCTCGTCGCGGCGATGCTCGTGTCATACTGGGTCAAGCCGTCATAGGAGAACGCGACGCATGAAGGCATTCTTCGAAGATCCCGCACTGTTGGTCGGGTTGCCGTTCATCATTCTCGGCGCCTTCGGCCTCGTGGTCGCCGCGGGGGCGCTGCTCGCCCCGAAGCCCGCGCTGAGTGCCGCCGGCGGCGCGACGGACGCTCACGGTGCACATCGCGGGCATCCTGACGAAGCCGAGTACATCAAAGTCGGACTGACGCTCGCCGCGATCACACTGATCGAAGTGGCGATCTACTACATCAATGTCCCACGCAACCTGTTCGTCGCGATCTTGATCGCGCTCTCGGCGGCGAAGTTCGCGATCGTCGTCATGTGGTTTATGCACCTGAGGTTTGACAGCAGGATTTTCACGACGGCATTTGTCGGCGGCATGGTGCTGGCGTTTGGCGTGTTCACCGTCTTGATCGTGACGCTCGGCAGCAACATCGTTTGACGCACCCCCGCCCGCGCGGTTGATGCCGCGGGCACGGCACAGGGGATCACATGGTACTCCCACTCCTCCATATCGCCAGCGGCCCCTATCAGTTCTACTGGAACATTCATCCGGACGTGATCCTGCTCTGTATCTTCCTGCAGGCCAGCTATCTCTACGCCGTCACGCAGCTCCGCGATCTCGTCTCCGACGCCGGCCGCGTGCGGAAGCGGCAGGCGTGGCTCTTCACTGCCGGCGTTCTCTCGATCTACGGCGTCGCCGGCACGCCTGTGCACGAGCTGAGCGAGCAGTACCTCCTCAGCGTTCACATGTTCCAGCACACTGTGTTCACGCTCGTTTCAGCGCCGCTGCTGCTCGCCGGCATCCCCGCGTGGCTGTGGGAAGCGCTGCTTCGTCAGCGTGGCGCGATGTTCGCCGCGAAGCGATTAACGCATCCGGTTGTCGCCTTCGGGCTGTTCAACTTGACTATGGTGTTCACGCACCTGCCCGTCTCGGTCGACTACTCGCTGAACCATCACTGGTTCCACTTCTTCGTACACGCGGCGCTCGTCGCGACGGCGATGCTGATGTGGTGGCCGATCCTTAGCACCGTGCCCGTGCTGCCGCGCATGTCGGCGCCTCTGCAGATGGCGTACCTCTTCATGCAATCGCTGATCCCGACCGTCATCGCGGCCTTCGTCACCTTCGCCGATGGCGCTGTCTACTCCTTTTACGAGCGGGCGCCGCGCATCTGGGGCATCAGCGCCGAGACGGATCAGCAGATCGCGGGCGGCATGATGAAGGTGCTCGGCAGCCTGATCATCTGGTCGTTCATCGGCGTCGCCTTCTTCCAG
>JBBQVO010000302.1:0-2454 GCA_038211505.1 Dehalococcoidia bacterium
GTCTGATCACCGCCAGCGAAGACTTCCGCCTCCAGACCCAGTCTCCAAACTCCAGTCTCCAACCCGAATTGCCCCGTAAGTGAAATCCGTTACAATCAGATTCGGTGGCGCGATCGAAGCGCGCCGCCCCAACGACCAACGACCAACGACTAACGACCAAGAGCCCATATGTACGGTATCGGCCTTCTCAAGGGCATGATGGTCACCATCAAGCGGATGGTCCGCCCCGTCGCGACGATCCAATTTCCCGAGGTCACGCGGCCGATGTCGCCGCGCGCGCGCACAAATCTATTGTGGTTCGAGGAGCGCTGCACCGGCTGTAGCACCTGCGCGCAGGCCTGCCCGGACGGCTGCATCCTCGTCGAGACGTCGCCGAACCCCGACGGCACGCTGGAGAAGGTGCGCTACGAGATCGACTTCCGCATCTGCATGTACTGCGGGCTCTGCGTCGAAGCCTGCCCGTACCAGGCGATTCAGTCCGGCGGCGTCTTTGAGGATGCGGTGTATGAGTTCGACACGATGTACAAGGACAAGCATTCGCTGACGAAGCTTGCGAAGGAGCACCTGCGCCGCAATGACTTCACGTACCCGCATGGCCAGCAGGCGCCGAAAGAGTACATCGAGCTGATCCAGGTCGAAGCGAGCGCGCAGCCGCAGTCGTCGGCGCACCAGCCGCCATCCGTCTCCAAGGGAGAGCGCGTCGTCGAGGCGAACCTGCGTGGCTAAGATCACACTCAACGGCGTCGCGATCGAAGCGCCGGACGGCGCGCCGCTCCTCGAAGTGATCAAGAAGAATGGCGTCTGGGTCTCAAACCTCTGCTACATCGACGGCCTCGTGCCGTACGCTGGCTGCCGCACCTGCCTCGTTGAGATCGAGGGCGCGCGCGGCCTGCAGCTCTCGTGCACCGCGAAGGTCGCCGACGGCATGGTCGTCAACACCGAGCAGCCGGATGTGAAGCAGGCGCGGCAGCAGGTGCTGGCGATCATCAACGCCAACCACTCCGACCGCTGCCTGACGTGCCATCGTCGCGTCAAGTGCATGCCGGGCGACATCTGTCTGCGCGACGACGTGGTCACGCACCGCTGCCTGACGTGCTCGAAGAACTACCGCTGCGAGCTGCAGACGACGAACGACCTGCTCGACATGGGCTTCGAGAACGTCGAGCCGTGGATCCTCGAAGATCGCTCGTACTACCAGTCGGAGCAGCCGGATCCCGATCGGGCGAACCCGTTTCTTGAGTTCGATCCGCAGATGTGCATTTTGTGCACGCGTTGCGTCCGCGCCTGCGATGAGATCCGTCACACGACGGCGATCACGCTCGCCGGCAAGGGCTTCCCGACGCGCATCGCCTTCGGCGCCGGCGGCCGCGTCGATGAGTCGAACTGCGACTTCTGCGGCGCCTGCATCGACGTCTGTCCGACCGCCACGCTGATGGAGAAGCCGAATAAGTGGATCGCGCGCACAGAGGACTGGACGAGCACGACGTGCAACTCGTGCTCCGTCGGCTGCACGATCAGCGTCGGCACGCGCGGCGGCAGCGGCGTCATCGTCAAGCCCGATCGCATCAACCCCGTCAGCGCCGATCAGATCTGCGTGCGTGGCCGCTATCACTACGACGCTGTGCCCGACAAGCAGCGGCTGCAGAAGCACTACGTGCGCCGCGGCGCGACCGGCACGCCGCAGTTCCCGGCGCACTGGGGCGAACTGATCGCGCACACGTCGGAACAACTGAAGGCGATCATCGCGACGCATGGCGCGGAGTCCGTCGGCGTGCTGGGGTCGCCGTTCAACACGAACGAAGAGAACTATCTGGCGCAGAAGCTGGCGCGCGACGTCATCGGCACGCCGCACATCGACTTCAGCGAAGGGGCGCCGAATCGCGCCGTCGCCAAAGCGATCGAGTCGGCGTTCGGCACCGAAGCGCTGCCCGCCGACGCGATGCAGATCGGCCGCAGCGACGTCGTGATCGTCATCGCCGACGATCTCGAATCGAGCCACAACATCTTCGCGCTGCGCGCGAAGGACGCGATCGTCGGCAACCCTGCCGCGCCGCATCACGGCAAGCTGTTACTAATCTCGCCGATCTACGGCGAGATGGCGGACTTTGCCGAGCCGTACGGTGGCGTCTGGCTGCAGCCTCGGCCGGGCAACGAAGCGGCGCTCGTCGATGCGCTCGCGAAGCATGCGGCCGGCGAGACTGCCGACATGCCGCCGGCGACCGCCGACGCGTCGGAGCAACACGCAGCCATCGCGGCCGCGATCGCCGTGCTCGCGGCAGCGAAGGATCACAAGGAGACCGTCTCGATCATCTACGCGCCGTCGCCGCTCGATGCCGCGGCCGCCGGCAATGGCGCGCGTGCGGCGGCGAATCTCGCGATCGCGCTGCGTGGCGAGAAAGCGGCCGAGTCGCTCTTCATCCTGCCGACGGAGGCGAACGTCAACGGCGCGCGCGA
>JBBQVO010000303.1:0-2433 GCA_038211505.1 Dehalococcoidia bacterium
GTTTGTCGCGCTGAGCGGTCACGTCGAAGTGGACGATGATGTCGATCGCGATGCGATTCTGATCGAACTCCGGAAGCGGCTGCGCGATCGATTCGGCATCGAGCACGTGACGATCCAGATCGAGAATGAGCGGCTCTCGGATGAGCTGGAGCAGCCGTGCTTCCCGGGCCAGGATGAGGCCGCAGACGAAGCCATCGCGTCAGCGCGCGCCTTGCCACTTGGACGCCAAACAGGGAGCCGCTGAGCGACTCCCTGTTGAATCTCGCGTCCACGTCCCGATCAGGCGGTGACGCCGGCTGGCGGCGCCGTCATCCACTCCTTCATCGCTTGCTCGCCCGGGCGGTCGACGTGCACCTTGTCGTCGACGGTCGTCACCCAGTTGAGCGGGATCCAGTGGTGCTGGCCTTTGTCGTCCTTCTTCAGCTTGATGCTGTTGCCGCTGTCGAGATGATCGACCTTCGCGAACTGCCCGTTGTTCGAGCAGACGACCGGCATGTCTTCCTTGATCTGGCTGGGATTCACGGCCATTGTGCGTACTCCTTTTGGTTGCGTGCCTGCGCGTTCTCTGTGTGGCTTGCGATTTCGTCGCGTCTGAACTCTCCACCGCACGTCACCATCCAACTTATCGGGGGCGCCATGTCGCATGGGAAACCTCAGGCAGCGAGGGCTGGCAGATGTGTCGCAGTGCGCGATACGCTTGCGAATCATGGCGCAACTGGTGATCGCGACGACGAATCAGGGCAAGCTGCGCGAGTTCCGCAGGCTGCTCGATGGCTGCGGGTTCGACCTCGTCGTGCCCGCCGATCTGGGCGTCAACTTCGATGTCGAAGAGACCGGAACGACATTCGCGGAGAATGCTAAACTGAAGGCAGTCGAAGCGGCGCGGCTCTGCAAGCTGACGTCGCTCGCCGACGATTCGGGATTGGAAGTCGATCACCTGGGCGGCCGCCCAGGAATTTTTTCCGCCCGATATGCCGGTGGGAACCGAACGGATCCGGCGATCAGCGAGTCGCGGCAACTGGAACTGCTGCTCGCCGAGATGGCCGGCGTGCCCGACGAGCGGCGGACGGCGCGCTTCCGCTGCGTCATCGCCATCGCGACAGTCGGCGGCGATGTGCGGTACGCCGACGGCGTCTTCGAGGGGCGCATCGGGTGTGAGCCGCGCGGCGAGCACGGCTTTGGCTACGATCCGATCTTCGTCGTGCCGGGGCGCGGTGTGACGAGCGCGGAGCTGCCGCCGGACGAAAAGAACCGCATCAGCCATCGTGGGCAGGCAGCGGCGAAGGCGTGCGACATCCTGAAAGAACTGGCCCGTGGCGATTCAACCACTTGATCTCATGGAAGCAGCGGACGCGGCGACCGTGCGCGATCGGTTCGCGCGGCCGCTGCGTGATCTGCGCATCTCCGTCACCGATCGCTGCAACTTCCGCTGCCGCTATTGCATGCCGCGCGAAGTCTTCGGCGCCGACTGGCAGTTTCTCCGCCGTGATCAGATCCTCTCCTTCGAAGAGATCGCGCGGCTGGCGCGCATCTTCGCATCGCTCGGCGTGCGCAAGCTGCGGCTCACCGGCGGCGAGCCGCTGTTGCGCTCGCACCTTCCGTCGCTCGTGGACATGCTCTCGCAGATCCCCGACGTCGATATCGCGCTCACGACGAATGGATCGTTGCTCGCCGATCAGGCGCAGGCGCTCGCGGATGCGGGGCTGCGGCGCGTGACGGTCAGCCTCGATTCGCTCGACGACGGCGTCTTCCGCGCGATGAACGACGCCGACTTCCCCGTCGCGCGCGTGCTCGAAGGCATCGACGCGGCGGCGCGCGCGGGACTCAACCCGGTGAAGATCAACGCCGTCGTTCGGCGCGGCGTCAACGATCATACGGTCGTCGATCTGGCGCGGCACTTCCGGCGCGAGGGGCATCCCGTGCGCTTTATCGAATACATGGATGTCGGGCACAGCAACGGCTGGCGTCTCGACGACGTCGTGCCGGGCGACGAGATCATCGCGCGCATCAACGCCGAGATGCCGCTTGAGGCGGTCGAGTCGGAGTATCGCGGCGAAGTCGCGAAACGCTGGCGCTACGTTGGCGATCAAGATGGCGAGGTCGGCGTGATCACGTCGGTCACGCAGCCGTTCTGCGGCGATTGCACGCGCGCCCGTCTTTCGGCCGAGGGTCAGCTGTATACATGCCTCTTCGCGACGACCGGTACGGACATGCGCGCGCTCGTGCGCAGCGACGCATCCGACGACGAGATCGCGTCATGGATCACGGATGTCTGGCGTGTGCGCGAAGATCGCTACAGCGAGCTGCGCGCGGCCGCGACGCCGCCCGGCGAGAAGATCGAGATGTCGTACATCGGCGGCTGACCCTGCTTGACCGGGGGAAACCATCCTTCCTCGCTGCTCGTCGGGACAATGCAGATTTCACAGATATCGC
>JBBQVO010000304.1:0-2422 GCA_038211505.1 Dehalococcoidia bacterium
TGGATCCGCTGGCCGGCATCCACGCCGCTGTCACGCGGCGCAACGCCAACGGCGCGCCACCCGACGGCTGGTACCCCGACGAGCGCATCTCGATCGCCGATGCCCTCCGCGCCTACACCCGTGGGTGCGCGTCAGCCGTTCGCGATCCGCACGCCGGCATCATTTCGCCTGGCGCGTACGCTGACTTCGTCGTCGTGTCCGACGACATCTTCGCCGCGGTCGATCCGATGCGCATACTCGATGCGCAAGTCGACGTGACTGTCCTGGCAGGGGAGATCGTGTACCAACGGGTGACGTCATGATCATCGATCGTCGCCTTATCGCGACACTCGTCGTGATCGCTGCCACCGCCGCCTGCGGCGGCGGCAGCAGTTCGAAGGTCGTCCCGACCGCAACGACGGTCGCCGTCGCGCCGTCGCCGCAGGGCTGGCCGATGCTCGCGCACGACGAGCGATCGAGCTTCGCGAGCAGCGATGAGAGCGCCATCTCGGCCGCGACCGCGGCGCAGTTACACGAAGCGTGGCAGTTCAAGACGGCGGCCAGCGTTACCGGCACGCCGGCGATCGTCGATGGCCGCGCCTACGTGCTCGCCAACGGCGCGCTGTACGCGTTCGACGTCGCCACCGGCGCGGTGCTGTGGCAAAACACTGCCGTCAAAGGCACGTCGTCGCCGACGTACGCCGACGGCAAGCTCTACGTCAACGACGGCAAGGCAGTGCTGCATCGCCTCGACGCGGCGACCGGGACCGAGGAGTGGCAGGCGAAGATCGATCCGCATCCGCTCGCAGGCGGCTTCTCGTCGCCGGTCGTCGCCGGCGGCCGTGTGATCGTCGGCAGCGCGTCGACGGAGGAGGTCGTGGCGAAGGACAGCGCCTCGTTCCGCGGCAGTCTCGTGGCCTTCGACGCCTCCACCGGCGCCGAGATCTGGCGTCACTATACGGTCGAGCCGCCGTTCAACGGCGTCTCGATCTGGTCGACGCCGTCCGTCGATGAAGCGCTTGGCCTCGTCTACGCCAGCACCGGCAACAACTACATCGGGGAGGCGAGCGGCACGTCCGACTCGATCTTCGCCGTCGATCTCGCCACCGGCGCGCTGAAGTGGAACCGCCAGCTCAGCACCGGCGACGTCTTCACGATCCAGGCCGCCAAGAGTCCCGATTCCGACTTCGGCACGAACCCGATGCTGATTGACGTAACGATCGACGGCGCTCCGCGCAACCTCGTCGCTGCCGGCCAGAAGTCGGGCATGTTCTGGGCGCTCGATCGCGAGAGCGGCGAGATCGTCTGGAGCCGCAAGGCGAGCGGTGGCAGCGCTCTCATTGGCGGCGTCTTCAACAACGGCGCCTTCGACGGCCAGCGCATCATCATCGCCGGTAACACCGGCAAGAGCACCGGCGCCGGCAGCGAGCCGTCGGCGAAGGGCAGCGCGACGTCGGCGTTGATGGCGCTCAATCCCGCGAACGGCGACGTGCTGTGGGAGCGCCAGTTGCCGGCCTGGGTGTGGGCGCCGATCACGATCGCCAACGGCGTCGGCTTCGTCTCCGCCGACAGCGAGATACAGGCGTTCGACGTCGCAACCGGCGCGATCCTCTATCGACTGAAGACCGCCGGCACGATCGCCAGCGGCGCCGCCATCGCCGACGGCCACGTGATCTTCGGCAGCGGCCTCGCCTACCTCGGCACCACGAACGACAACACGCTGCATGCATTGGCGCTGCCGTAGTCGCGACGATCGCATCCGGTACGCTGTCAACGATGAGCAGGGCACGGATCGTCTGGTTGCTCGCCCCCGTGATGATGATCGCGATCGCCGCGTGCGGCGGCGGCGGCTCGACGAGAACCCCATTAGTCGCCGGCGCCAGTGTTGCGATCGCTACGTCGATCCCGGCGACAGCATCGCCACCGACGCCAACGCCAGCGCCCATCCCGCCCAAGCCGTCGTCGATCAGTGGATACGCTTCGGCGATCGCCGACTATCTCACCGCGTCGCAGCACGGGCCGATCGCCTGCCCGGATGCGCTGTTCGTCGCGTGGGGGATGCCGCTCGTGTCCACCGCGAACGGCTGTCGCCTGGCAAACACCGACGGAGATCCAGCGGACGAGATCGTCGCGGTGCTCTCGATCGAAGGGACGCCTTCGACTGCCGCAAGCGGCGGCCAGTTTGAGATCGCGGTCTTCGACCAGACTAGCGGTCGCTGGACGGCGTCCTACCAATCCCCGCTGATCAACGTCGTTCCCACAACCCGGACACAACCGCTCGACGTGCTGATCGACGCAGGCGATCTCACGGGCGATGGCAAGGGCGCGCTCGCCTACAAGACGTCGATCTGCGGCGCGAGCACTTGCGCCGATACGGTGCACATCTTCCGCGGCACCGATGCGGGCTATGTGTCGCTCACGCCGCCGGACGGCATCACGATGA
>JBBQVO010000305.1:0-2353 GCA_038211505.1 Dehalococcoidia bacterium
GAACCCGCGCGGCTCGCCGTTGCCGATGCTGATCATCCCGCTCGGCACGGTGACGATCACTTCGCTCGTCTGCTGGTGGTTCGGGAAATCGATGCACGGGTACCAGTGACGCGAGTCTTCGTCCTGCCCCTGCGTCCACGCCGCTAGCGGCTTGTTCGGGTACGCCTTGTCCGGCGCCGTGAAGTACAGCCCGCGTCGCGGATACGCCGAGTAGGCGATCGCCACGTTCGTCTCGGCGCCGGCCTTCAGGCCGCGGCCGCCGATCTCGACCCGCAGCACCGGGTCGCTGTAGTCGAACTTCACCGGCTTGCCGCCGATGGTCACACTGCTGATCGTCATTTCCGCCGCATCGAACGAGATCGCGCGCACAGCGTCGTTGACGGCGCTAAGCGTGTGCGTCGCCGTGCCGGCGATGTGCTTCGCCTTCGGATCGATCTTGATCTCGAGCTTGATGTGCCGGACATCGACCGCCAGATCGCGCGGGTAGTGCGCTGTATCGCCGGTCAACACGAACGGCCGCGATCCGGCGAGCAGCGCGCCGACTGCGCGCGAACATTCGGCGCGGCCCAGCAGTTCGCGGTCGGCGGCGTAGTCGGTCTCGATGAAGTCAGGCATATCGGCTCCTCTCGTGCGCGCCGCTCCGTCGCACTGCTCGTCGCCCGCGCGTCGAAGTGCGGCTGGTTGGCTCGTGAGCGATGTGGCCGTCAGGGTAGCGGGCATCGCTTGCGTAACAAAGGTGCGGTGGCTTTCCGCCCGGTCTGTAACCCGGGCGTTTCAGCCCGCGCGCGAGGCAGCTTCGACGGGCGACCGTCCGACCCGCCCGTCGATGACGCTCGACCCTAGTCAGCGCGTGCCTCAGTGTCCGCGGACGCGCGCGACGGCGGCGCTTGCCAGTGCCGACACGTCTTCGGAATCGAGCGAGTCGCCATTGCCCCGGATGAAGACCTCGCACGCGACCCGACCGACGCTTGAGAAGACGAGCGTATACAACGTCACGGCCTGTGGAGCCTGCGATCCGGCCCGCGAGACCAGACCGCGAATCTCGAACGCACGCGTGCTATCGCCGCCGGTATCGACCGCGATGACGACGCTCTTGGCATCCGAGAGCGTGACATCACGCCGCATGACGAGACCGCGATTGACGGCGTCCGCGAAACAATCGCCGCGGGCACCCGCGGCATCGATGCTCGCGCGGGCGGCTTGCTCGTCGGCGAACACCGAGACGATTTCGGAGAGCGCCGGCGAGTCGCCGTCAAAGAGGTAGTCGCTGCTCGTTACGCGAGCGGTCGGGGTTCCGGCCGCCGCTTCCGGACACGCGGCGCCAAGAATGTCTTCGTCGTGGTGTGTCTTTGTTTGCGCTTCGAGCCAGTCCGACGGGAGATCGCCACGACGGATCAGCTTCGACGCGGCGAGCAGCTCGTCGGATGTTGGCGCTGCGGGTACGGGCGTTTGCGCCGTCGTCGCCGCACCCGATGGCTCCGTGCGCGCAGTCGGACTGCGCGAATACGACGAAGATCCGCCGCACGCCGCCAGCGCGAGCATCAACGGCAGAATGAGACCAGCATGACGAAAGCGAATGGCGCCGCAAGCACGCATATCAGTCCACGATCGCCGAATAGACGATGCTCTTCAGCTGGCCGCGGAAGTTGAACGTCGCCGACGGCATCAACTGCGTCATGAAGATCACGACGAGATCCTCCTTTGGATCGACCCAGAAGATCGTCGATGCGGCGCCACCCCAGTAGTAATCGCCGCCACCAAGCGTGCCGGCCGCGACCGGATCCGTCGTCGTCGCGAAGCCGAGGCCGAAGCCGACGCCTTCATACGCCGTCTCAGAGAACGCGCCGAGCGCCATCGTCGTCAGATCGCGCCCGCCCGTCAGGTGATTCTGCGTCATGAGCTTGATCGTGCGGGGACCCACGATGCGCGCGCCATCGAGCTCGCCGCCGCGTCGCAGCATCTCGCAGAAGCGCAGGTAGTCGGCCATGGTGCTCGTCAGCCCGCCGCCGCCGGAGAAGTACGTCGGCTCTTTGAGGAAAGCGCTGCTCTCCGGATCGTCGAGCAGCTGCAGCGATTTGTCGGGTTGGCGCTGGTAATTCGCGGCGAGACGGCTCGCCTTCTCCGGCGCGACGGAGAACGATGTGTCCTTCATGCCAAGCGGCTCGAAGATGTGCTCTCGGAGGTACTGATCAAATCGCTGTCCCGAGATCGCCTCAACGAGGTAGCCGCAGACGTCCGTCGAGACGGAGTACATCCAGCGATCGCCCGGATCGTAACGCAGCGGCACATGCGCGAGCTTCTCGATAAACGACCGCAGCGTCTCGCCGCGCCGTTGCTGCAGCCCGTTCATGCC
>JBBQVO010000306.1:0-2309 GCA_038211505.1 Dehalococcoidia bacterium
CATCAACCACTCGGACACCTCTCCAGATGCGAGTTTACAGCCTACAGTTCGCACCGCGCGAGTCTGGCAGTTCGCCCGTCACGCGCCCCGCGCAGGCTTCGTCACATGCGTCATGACGCGGCTCCGGCAAACCGGTCCGAAGCAACCTGTCGGATGGAGCGCATCTGCTGGCGCTCCCCCTTCCCGCACCGGGAAGGGGCTGGGGGTTAGGTCAGCGCGTCATGTCCTGGAACTTCTGCTCCTGCTCATGCTGCGCCTCGCGCGATGCCTTGCGGCCGGCGCGGATCGCTTCGCGGATGCGGGCCTGCGCCTTCGCGGCGAGGCCTTGCGGCGCGGGCGCTGGCTGCGGCATCGCGTCTTCGTTGAGGAACTCCGGCGGCACCGTCTCCGGCTCGTCCTCGCCCGGACGCGCGAAGAGCCAGACGGCGAGGATGATCGCGCCGGCGACGATCGCGAAGATCAGCAGCATCGGCAGCAGCTTGCCGCCGCCCTTGCTCGGTGCAACATCGGCGGCGACGAAGCCTTGCTTGGCGATCTGCTTCGCTGCCTTCTTCTCGGCCTTCGCGGCCGCTTTCGCGGCGTCCTCCGCCGCCTTCTCCCGTTTCTCCTGCTCTTTGCGCTGCTTGACGGCGGTCGGTTCGAATTCAAACTCGAGCTTCCCGAACGGCGTCTCGAATTCGAGCTCGTAGTCCTCGTCGTCCTGCTTCTTCTTGCTCTTTTTGTTCTGCTTGCCGGCGTTCTTCGCGATCCCGGCGAGCACGTCGCCCGCGACTGCCGGCGCAGCATCGACAGCGTCTTTCACCTCCGGACGATCGGCGACGGCAGTCGGTGATGCGGCGCGTTCCTCGTCTGCCATGCGGACCTCCGTGATTGCGAGTGCGGGCTGCGGAGACGGCAGCTACTTCTTCGGCTTCGTGTTGTCGGTGCTCGCGCTGGTCAGGCCGGCAAGCACGCTCGCGGCGCGACGGACGCCGGCGACGACGCCGAACGTGCGGACGATCGGCGTCACCGCTGCCTGCGAGACGTACGACGTCGTGCCCTTGACGTTCGCTGTCGTCTCTTTCGCCGTGTTCAGCAGCGGCTTCACGTTGTCATCGAGGATCGACGACGTCTTCTTGAGGACGACGCGTAGCAGCAGGCCGAGGACGATCGTGATCACGAGCGCGGCGATGAAGAACGCCGCGACGGCGATCCCCATGACGATGATCACCCAGTCCCGAAAGGTGGCGACGAACAGCGGCGAAAGCTCGAGCAGGGCGTTCACAAAAGCGTCCTTGAAGCTAAAATCGCAAGTTCGCGCATGATACCACGGTGTCTGGGCGCGCAATACGGCTTGCTTGACTTGCGACCTAATCGGACGCGCGCCCGCTACTCGATTCGTAGCGCGGGCTTTCCAGCCCGCGCGGGGGACACCGCAGAAGTTCGGACTGCGTGGCGTTGTCAGTCTGCGCCATCTGCCGCGACTGAGCGTCAACGTGATTGCGACTATGCCATCTCCCGAAAGCGCCACAACCGCCACGCCACCGTCGCGTAGCTCAGCGTGCCGACGATGATCAGCGTCCACCAACACTGGCCAGCGATGGCGCCGATCGCCAGCGCCAGCAGGCGCACGTCGCGCGAGGCGATGCCGAGCAGGTCCGACGCGACATCGCGGCCGCCCTCCGTCTCGAGCCGCGCGCGCGAGTATGAGACGAGGATGAAGCCGACGATCGCGGCGAAGCCGATGACGAGCGGGTGCGGCCAGTCTTCGTAGGAGAACGCGTACCAGGCCATGCCGCCGCCGATCGCCGCATCGGCATAGCGGTCGAGCACGGCATCGAAGAGGCCGCCGAACGTCGTCGCCAGCGATTTCGCGCGCGCCAGATCGCCGTCGACGCCGTCGACGATCGACGACGCCTGGATCAGCACGCCCGCCTCGATGTTGTGGCCGATCGCCAGCAGCGCCAGCGCGCCAAGCGCGACAGCGAACGCCACGATCGACACCTGGTTCGGCGTCGCCGGCGTGCGCGTCAGCGCGAGCGCAATCGGCAGCGAGAAGCGGCGATTGATGTAGCGCGATACGAGTCCGTCGAGCGATCCGGCCACGCGCTAGAGCAGGACAGCCGAAGGCGGCTGTCCCGGGCGAACCGTGGTCGGTGAGTGTGCGGGCGGGACAGCCGGGGGCGACTGTCCTCCGTGAGGCGTCGGTGCTGCGTCGACTTGCGACGACGCCGCACGCAGATCCGCTTCGGTGTCCACATCGAACCAACGGTTGCCGGTGACGTCGACGGCGTCGAGTTCACCCGCCCGGGCGAGCGTCGCGAATACGT
>JBBQVO010000307.1:0-2287 GCA_038211505.1 Dehalococcoidia bacterium
GCGACGATACCGTCGACTTCGTTGGCCTCGACGCCGGAGAGGATCGTGGCGTTGCCCTTGCGGAGGAAGCCGCCGGTGCTGCTGACCTTCGTCGCCGGGTAACCCTGATCGACGAGTTTGCGAGTGAGCTTTTCGGCGTCGGCATCGGCGGCGATGATGATCACTAGCTTGAGATGGCCGTTGTCCTGCACGCAGCCTCCGTTCCCGCTCGTCCTGCGGAATCGTAGTGTGGCGGGATCGGCGGTGTCAATCGGCGTCGGTGAGCGCGGGGGTCATGCCTGGGAGGTGGTAGGTTGTGGGGTGACGCGCGACGCATCGGTGTGTTGATGCGTGCGACGGTCATTTCAGCGACGGAGATGTGAGATGGAAACGTACGGAGCGACGTTCGAGGCGAGTCAGCCCGCGCATTACGATCGCGTGCAGGTGGCGCTGCGGATCGCGATCGTGATCGTCCTGTCGGTCCTGGGCGGGGCGCTGGGGTGGATACACGGGATCATGTATCTCGGCGTACCGGTGCTGGCGGCGGTGCTGATCTCGCAGAAGGGGCCGGAACGCTACATCGCCGAGTCCGAGACGACGATGACGAAGTGGCTGCGCTACATCATCGGCGCCTACGCGTATTTATGCCTGCTGAGCGATCGGCTGCCGGATGAGTCGGCGCAGCAGGCGGTGCGGTTCGATGTGACTCCGACGGGCACGCCGAGCGTCGGGCAGGCGCTGCTGCGGATCATCCTGGCGATCCCGCACATCATCATTCTCGCGTTGCTGGGCATCGTTGCCGGGCTGCTGACACTCATCGCGGCGATCATGGTTCTCGTGCAGGAGAAGTATCCGGAGGGCATCTACGCCTTCTTGCGCGGGTACGTGCGCTGGCATGCGCGGCTGCTCGCCTACATGGCATCACTCGTCGATGAATATCCGCCGTTCGCCTTCGATACGGGGAATGATGCGATGCCGCCGGCGCTGCCCGCGGGCGACGCCATCTGACATCTGATGCACGCTGGGCCGGCACGCGGGCGGGCTGCTCGTATTACCAGAACAGCAGCGGATTCAGGCGCCACCACCACGAAAACGGCGGCGACGCCGGCTTCTGGCGCGCCCCGCGCGGAGCCGCTGGCGTCGGGACGGCGGTCGGCGTCAACGTCGGTGGTGTGAGCGGACGCAGCGGAGCATCGGTGGCCTTCGTGGTGTAGCCATCGTCGTAGCCGCCAAAGTCGGTCGTCCAATACCAGCCAAAGGGGCTGCCGGCGACGAAGTAGCGGCCAATGCCGATGCTGGTGTAGTTGGCGCCGAGCATGTTGGCGTTGTGGCCGGGGCTGGCCTTCCAGCCGTCGAAGACGGACTGCGCGGTGACGTAGCCGGCGGCGATGTTCTCGCCGAGGAACGTGTTGTAGCCGTACGAGCAGTCGCGGATGCGCTGCACCCACGTGCGGCTCAGATCGTCGTGCGCGAAGTAGGCGTTGACGGCGAGATCCTTCGACTTCCAGGCCGAAGCGCGGGAGAGCATGTAGGAGAGGTGGAGCTTCGGCAGGCTGTTCTGGACGCGGTAGTTGTTGATCAGCGTCAGGAACGCCTGCTCCTCGGTGTCCATCGAAGCGTCGATTGTGCAATCGCCGGCGGCCGCCGCCGGCCGTGGTGCTGCCGCCACCCCGGCGAGCAGCGTGAGGGCCATCGCGACCAACAGCGCGACGAGCAACGCCCCACGGCTCATCAAGCAAATGCGGACGCCAAGCCTCGTGCCCATTACGGGAAGTATCGGCAACCCTTAAGGGAATCGAGAGTGTCCCGCCGTAGCGGTTCGGAGAGACGTGCTGGGCGGAGCGCCGCACGATGGCAGATCGGATCGCTGAATTGCGGGCCGCGAGCTACGCCCGTCGTCGCGCGACGTAGTCGCGGACGGCGCCGGGCGCGGCCGAGAGCAGCGCAACGACGGCGCCCAACGCGATGAGCAAGAGGCCGCCGACGATGCGGCCGATCAGGTTGATGCCGGAGGCATTGAGGATCGCGCTGTAGAGAAGGACGACGCCGAGCGTGGCCGTGACGATCGCCAGGACGACGCCGGATGCGCGGGCATTTCTCGATGGCAACGGGCCGTCGGCCGCGGGCTGAGGGCCGCGCGCTGATGTGGCGCGTGGCGCTCGAACGGACGCCGGTCGTTGAACGGGTGGCGTGCGTGCGTCATCGCCGGAGTCGGACGTTCGATCTTCCGGCGCGCGGCGCTCGCGATCTCGATCGCGGGGACGGCGGCGTCGGCCTTTTCGCTCTGGCATCGTTACCCTTTCACAGT
>JBBQVO010000308.1:0-2254 GCA_038211505.1 Dehalococcoidia bacterium
AGCCGCGACGCCGTCAGTAACACGAACGCACCGTCTTCGATGCCGATGCTCGCCCGCGCCGTCATACGCTCAGCGTCCGACGCCGGATGGAGGCGATTGAGATCCAGGCCGTTGCGCCAGAACTTCGTGCGCCCGCGCGACGCCGGATTGAGGCGCGCGAGAACGTCGTCGCCGCGCGTGCCGTCGTCGGTCATCACGTACATGTCGGCGGACGTCTTCAGCGCCAGCGCTTCTTCGTATCGACGGGCGTACAGCAACCGGTCATTCAGCGCCGGATGCATCACCGTGCCCTGGAAGCGGGCGACGAGCGGCAATCGAAACCCTCGCCGTTGCAGCAGGCGCGCCGCCAGCACGGCATGCACTTCGTAGGCATACACCAGATCGTACGGCGGGTCGGCATCGCGCAGCATCGCTTCCGCTCGGGCTGCCGCGAGCCACGGAAACAGCGTCGCGAATCGCAGCTTCTGATCGAGACGCTCGATCGAGGCGGGCAGCGACGCCAGGCCGGGGAGATCGCGCAGGCTCGGCATGTGGAACGGATGGAAGGCGACGTTGTCGATCTCCGGCCGCGACTCGCTCGCCGCGACGCCGCCACGATGGTAGAAGTGGTTGGCGCCGATGTCCGGCAACACGACATCGACGGCGTGCCCGCGCTCGCCGTACGCGCGCAGCGTGCGCTCCAGTGTCGGCGCGCCGGCGCCCCGATCGAGCGACCAGACGTCGAGCGCGCAGATGAGCAGGATGCGGTGGGGCGACGTTCGTAGCCCGTCGTTCACGGCGCGTCGCATGCGTTCACCGTCGCCGTCATATGCGCGTCGATCGGGCGCGGGCGATCTCGGCCGGCGCGTCGGCGTCGGTATCGACCACGGCGCCTGACGGCGATGCTACGCGGCCGGCGACGAACGCAAGAAGCAGCGCGCCGCCGACGCCGACCAGCAGGCCGATGGCGACGGCCGCAGCGAGACGTCCGCGCATCGAGCCGATGCCGGCGCTCTGGATGTGCGGGCCGACGACGGCGATCGGCTGGGCCTTTAGCGTCGATGCGACGACGTCGTACGATTGCGATAGTCGCGACGCCGTCTCGTAATTCTCTTGCGCCGCTTTCTGCCGCTGCTGGGCGGCGGCGTCGTTCGGCGATTGGCGGGCTGACGAAGTCTCACGATCGAGCTGCTTGTTCGCCTCGTCGAGCTGCCGGTTGTACGTGGCCGTCAGCTCTCGTTCGAGATCGCCGCTCTGCGCGCGCACCGCCTGCTCAAAGGCGTCGCGCCAGGTGCGCGAAATCGCGAGCGCGTTCGCACCCGTCACCTTCAGATCGATGTCGGGACGATTGAAACTCGCCGATGCTGTGAGCCGCGGCCGCAACTCGTCGATGCTCAGCCGTTGATTCGTGGCGACCGCTTGTAGCACATCGTCGCTGGTGGCGAGGCGGGCGTAGTCGAACGGGCCCGGCGTGACGGGTGGGCCGAAGAGCGGCGGCAACGCGTCGATCAAGACGCTCTCGCGGAAGCGTGCCTCGTCCGGCGTCGAGGCGACGACCCCGAGCAGCAGTGCCGCGGCGACTGCGACCATGAGCGATCCGGCAACAAACCACCAATAGCGACGCAACGCGTACGCATCGCGCCACAGCCCCGTTTTCCGCGGATCATCGATGTTCGAACTCACGCCATCTCCACGGCCGAGTGTAGGTGGGGCAGCGATCCGGCGTCAACGCGTGGGCCGCGTAGTTACAGTTCAAGAAAGTACATAACGATCTTCCCGCTGGCGGATACGCTCACGTATAATCCGCCACAGGCCGCGCGCACTCGCGCGCAGCCGATCCCCGCCCGAACCGTGTTCCGTTCCGTGAGTGAATCGCGTCGCTTCGTCGCGCGGTTGGACAGGTGCTGCATCCCATGACGAGACGCCTCCGCATCGCAGGCTGGTCGCTCGCCGCATTGTTCGTCGTCATCGGCGCGTGGACGATGGTGCAGCACTCGGTGTCGCAGGGCGCCGGCGAAGAGTGGTCGCTGATCGCGTCGACGAACGATCCGGGAACGCGCCACGGCCACACGCTGACGTTCGACGTATTCAACCACCAACTGCTCCTTTTCGGCGGTGATGCGGGCACGGGCAGCTATCAGAACGACCTCTGGGCCTTTCCGCTACCGGGCGGCCCATGGACGCTGCTGACCCCTGCCGGTACGCCGCCCCCCGTGCGAACCGGACAGAGCGCCGTGTGGGACGACTCGCGGCGGGAACTGCTCGTGTTCGGGGG
>JBBQVO010000309.1:0-2240 GCA_038211505.1 Dehalococcoidia bacterium
GATGCCTTCCGATAACAGGATGCCGATGCCGATCGCACTGCGGACGGAACCGGCGCGCGGCGTGCCCGCTTCCGTCACGCCGAGATGCAACGGATACGGCACCATCACCGCCAGGCGGCGGTAGGCCTCGACCATCGTCGGGACGTCGAACGCCTTCATCGAGATCTTGATGTCGTCGAAGCCGGCGTCGTTGAGGACTTTGATCTCCCACAGCGCGGCCTCGACCATGCGATCGGGGAGCGACGGTGGCAGCTCGCCCTCGGCGAGTGCGCGGATCGGTGGCAGCGAGCCGGCGTTGACGCCGATGCGGATCGGGATGCCGCGCTCCTTCGCCTCGCGCGCAACCTGTTTCACCTTCTCGGGGTCGCGGATGTTGCCGGGGTTGAGTCGCAGGCCGTCGAAGCCACCGCGGATGGCGGCGAGCGCCCAGCGGTAGTCGAAGTGAATGTCGGCGATGATCGGCAACGGCGCGCGCTTGACGATCTCGGGCACGGCGTCGGCGGCCGGCTTGTCCGGGATGGCGATGCGGACGATGTCGCAGCCGGCTTCCTTAAGCTGGTCGAGCTGGGCGATCGTGGCGTCGACGTTCTCGGTGATCGTCGCGCACATGGACTGCACCGCGATGGGTGCGTCGCCGCCGACCTGCACGTCTCCTACGTGTACGGGCTTCGAAACGCGTCGCGGACTCATCATCGCAGCAGACTTCCTCCATCGACGATCCGCTGCACGTCAAAGAACGTGATCACGACGAACAGCATCAACATCGCTACCAAACCAGCTAAGTGTACCAAGGCTTCCTTTTCGGGGGCGACGCGCTTGCCACGGCGGACGACTTCCAGCGCGATAAAGAACAGGCGACCGCCGTCGAGCATCGGCAATGGCAGCAGATTCAGGATGCCGAGGCTCATGCTGATCGATGCGGCGAGCACAACGAGCGGCTTCCAGCCGGCTTCGTTGACGACTTCGCCGGTCGCCTGGGCGATGCCGACGGGCCCAGTGACGGGCGATGCGCCGCTGAAGCCGCGGGCAAGCGCCCAGATCTGATTTCGCGTGAGGATCACCGTCTCGTAACTCTGGCGCAGCGCGTGCGGCACGGCCACCCACGGCGCTTCGGAGCGCGACTCGCTCGGGATCTCAAAGATCGGCGGGGCGGTGAACTTGTAGCAGGGGTCGTTGGATTGCGGGAACAGGTCGTTGCGGAGCGCCGTCGCGCTCGCCTTCTGCTCCGGATCGAGATCGTTGCAGACGCCGGCGGAGATGGCGCCGAAGCCGAACGCGCTGCCCAACAGGCAACTCGCCGGGGCGTCGGTCGCAACCTTCTTCTTGTAGTCGACGAAGTCCTTCCGCGCCTGCGTCTCGAGCTTGGCGCGCTCGCCCGGCGCGTAGTCGATCGGCGTATGGGTGACCGGCGCGATCGTGATGCCGATCGGCCCCTGGGAGTGTTCGACGCCGCACTCGTCCGGGTAGTTGCCGGGGTTCCAGCGCGAACGCACGGTGATCGGGATGATGTCGGAGCTGCCGCGGACATTCGGATCCGGGCGCTTGATCGTGAGGTCGATTTTCGAGCCCTGATGGACCTTCAAGAAGTATGAAGCGTCGCTCGTGCTCTCGACCTTGCGGCCGTCGACGGCGAGGATCTGATCGTTCGCCTTGAGGCCCTGGGTCTCCGCAGGGCTGCCGGGGGCGACTTCGCCGATCTGCGCGCCGCCGAGCGAGACGGGATGCGGGATCATCAGAGCAACCGTAAACAGAACGGCAGCGGCGATCAGGTTCGTGACGGCGCCGGAGCCGATGATGATGGTGCGCTTCCACTTCGGCTGGGCGGCGAGGCTTTGCGGGTCGGTGGGATCCTCCTCGCCGAGCATGCGGACGAAGGCGCCGAGCGGCAGGGCGTTGATGGTGTAGTCAGTATCGTGCCAGCGGAAGCCCCATATCCGAGGCGGGATGCCGATGCCGGCTTCGAGCACCTTCACGCCGAACATCTTCGCGGTGACGTAATGCGCCGCCTCGTGGATGACGACGAGACCGAGCAGGATGCCGGCGAAGGGGAGGATGGAGTGCGTCAGTACGTCCAACGGACCTCAGTTCGGGTGGGGGCGAACGGCTGGATCATGCATTGGGACTGCATGGGGCGTGACATCGGAGAGATTCTTCCCTCACTGCGTTCTGGACAGGGTCGTTTCGCTCAGAATGACATTGGTGGTTTTCAGAATGGCCGTCGTGGTTCATTGTAGCTTCTC
>JBBQVO010000310.1:0-2232 GCA_038211505.1 Dehalococcoidia bacterium
CTCAACGAGGTAGCCGCAGACGTCCGTCGAGACGGAGTACATCCAGCGATCGCCCGGATCGTAACGCAGCGGCACATGCGCGAGCTTCTCGATAAACGACCGCAGCGTCTCGCCGCGCCGTTGCTGCAGCCCGTTCATGCCATACGCGCGATCCGCCGGATGCCGCGTCATGCCGTAGGAGAGTCCGCCCTGATGGCTGAGGACGTGCCGAAACGTCATCGGCCGCGCCGGCTCGCGCGTCTCCATCGACTCGCCCTCGCCGGAGACGTACACACGCAGATCGCGCCACTCCGGTATCACGCGCGACACTGGATCGTTGAGCTGGAAGTGACCCTGCTCGTACAGCGACATCAGCGCGACGGACGTGATCGGCTTCGTCATCGAATAGATGCGGAAGATCGTGTCGTCGGCCATCGGCCGCGCGCGCTCGCGATCCATCATGCCGAGATTCTCTGCGTACGCGACCTGTTCGTGGCGCGCGACGAGCGCCTGGCACCCGACAATCTTTCCCGGCTCGATGTAGTTCCGCCGCAGATGCTCCGTGATGCCCGCGAGACGGCTCGCATCGAGTCCCGCGGTTGCTTGAACGTTCATGCTGTCGCTCCTAGTGTGCGTCGTGAGTATAGAAGCGGCCGCAGCCGAGCGCAGCGGCTCTGTTGACGCGCAGCCGTGGCGCCTCAAAAAGAAGAGTGCGAGTTGCGCCGTAGCGCGCTCGGATCAGAGATCGCCGACAGGCGCCGCGCGGATCTCTTCGATGGCGATCCTCGAGGCGGCGGCGGCGGCGGCGGCGTGGGTGGTGATCTCTAGCGCGGCCCCGGAAGGATGCCGGCGACCATCTCTTTGACGCTTTGCTTGATGAACCCAACGCGGTCGACGTCACCGTGAAGCACGGACGATGTGAACGCCTTCATCTGATCGAGCGTGATGTGCGGTGGCAGCGGCGGCACATTCGGGTCGGTGATCGCCTCGATCACCACGGGACAGTCGGCGCGGAGGGCAGCGTCCCAGGCAGCGCCGATGTCGTCCGGACGATCGACGTGGATGCCGCGAAGGCCGACCATGTCGGCGTAGCGGGCGTACGGGAAGTCGGGGATGTCCTGCGACGCCTCGAACTTCGGATCCCCCTCCATCGCGCGCATCTCCCACGTCACCATATTGAGATCCCGATTGTTGAGTACAAGGACGACGAGACGGGGGGCGCTCCACTCGCGCCAGTACTTGGCGATCGTCAAGAGGTCGTTGTTGCCGTTCATCTGCATCGCGCCATCGCCGACAAGCGCGATCACCGGCCGATCGGGAAAGGCGAACTTGGCGGCGATGGCGTACGGAACGCCCGGGCCCATCGTCGCCAGATTGCCGGAGAGCGATGCCATCATGCCGTCTCGAATCTTGATGTCGCGGGCGTACCAGTTCGCCGCCGAGCCGGAGTCGGAGGTGATGATGCAGCGGTCGGGCAGGCGTAACGAGAGTTCCCAGAAGACGCGCTGCGGATTGATCGGATCGGCGTCGTGCATCGCGCGCGCCTCCAGCACGTGCCACCAGTCGCGGACGTTTGACTCGATCTCGTCACGCCACGTCGTGTCCGTCTTGGGGTGGAGCAAGGGGATCAGCGCGCGCAACGTCTCGGCGCTGTCACCGATCAGGTTGACCTCCATCGGGTAGCGGATGCTGAGCATGCGACCATCGAGGTCGATCTGGACGCCGCGCGCCTGACCCTCCTTCGGGAGGAACTCGGAGTAGGGGAAGCTGCTGCCGACCATCAGCAGTGTGTCGCAGTGCTGCATCATCTCCCAGCTCGGCCGCGTGCCGAGGAGGCCGATCGATCCCGTAACGAACGGCAGATCGTCGGGCAGCGCTGCTTTGCCGAGAAGCGCCTTGGCGATGCCAGCCTGCAGCAACGTCGCCGTCTCGATCACTTCAGGTGCGGCGCCCATCGCGCCCGCGCCAATCAACATCGCGACTTTGTGGCCGTCGTTGAGAGCGGCCGCGGCGCGGCGCAGATCATCATCGGCCGGCAGCACCCGTGGGCGTGTGTATCCGGTGCCGGTGTGAATCGTGCCGTGCCCGCGGCCCGGATTCTCGATTGCGTTCATCTCTTGCACATCCTTCGGCACGATGATGCAGGTGACGGTGCGCTGATCCTGAGCGATGCGAATCGCGCGATCGACGATGTGTCGCGCCTGGGATGGATCGTTGATGGTGTGGACGTACTCGTGCGCGACATCCTTGAAC
>JBBQVO010000311.1:0-2213 GCA_038211505.1 Dehalococcoidia bacterium
CGAAGCCGAAGGACTGAGCCGCCGGCGCGAAGTACGAGACGCGCGGAAGCGGACGAGACATGCGGACGCGGAAGCGAAGGTCTATCAGAGAAGCATGCCGCCGCACGGATGGTAGCGGTCGAATTGCCCGAACGGCGCCGAGGCGAGCAGAAATGACCAGTCGTTGATCCGCCAGCCAGCGGACAACAGCGCGGTCATCAGCGTCGCGTTCCGCGATGTCGTCCAGATGTTGCCGGTGGTCACGTCGCGATCGAGGAGCCATTCGGCGCCAATACCCACGAGCGGCAACTGGTGCGCCGGTTCATGCGCGGCGATCGGGGCGATGAAACCGCCGTCCGCGATCGCGTATCCGTAGCCGAGAAGATGGCCTCGTTGCGCGAGTCCAAACGCCGTCACCGCGCCCGCCGTCGCGCCGCCATCGTGGTAGAACGCGTGATCCTGCCGACGCTCGGCGCCGAACACGGCGCGATCGAGATCGGCCATCTGATCTTGCCAATCGCCGCTATCGACGATCCGACTCGCGTCAGCGTCGGCCCCGGTCAGCGCGCGGAGCGGCCTAAGATCGCCCGCCATCGCATACCCAATACCGCAGGCGAACATGCCATGACGCATGTACAACGACTGCGACACGGGTTGTGCGGTGGACGCGACGGCGAACGTCCGCGCCCCGTTGTCTCGACCGTAGCGTTGCGCGCGCTCAAGCAATTCGTCGCCGATCCCGCGACTGTGCACCTCCGGCTGGACAAACAGTTGCGAGAGGATCCAGATGTCGCCTCGTAGCAATGCCTGCGCATATCCAACGATCAGTCCGTCGATCTCGGCGACGATGCAGCCGGCTGGATCGGTGCGCACGAGATGCGCCGGGATCCGCGGAAACGACGGAAGCCAACTCGAGCGCGGCGCCGCGCCGGGATCGAGCGTCTCCATTGCCGCTTTGCCGATGTACAAGGCTGCTGGAAGATCCGACTCCGTCATCAACCGGTACGAAACGTCGATCGCGGTGGTCATGTTCGGGCGATGATCACCAGTCACCAATCACCAATCCCCAGTCACCAGTCACCAGCCTCCAGCCTCACATCGTCCCGATGCCGCCGCGGCCTTCGCCTGAGGCAAAGCGCATCGCCTCCACGTTAGGGATGACGCTGCGTCCGAGTTCGGCTTCAATCGCGAGTCCCTCGGCGATCGACGTGCCGAGGCCGTCGTAGACTGCCTGCCGATCCGACAGCACGCAGGGCTGCGGGTAGGCGGCGATCTGCTCGGCGAGAGCGAGCGCCGCGGCAAGCGCGCCGCCCTTCGGAACGACGCGCGAGACGAGGCCGATCGAAAGAGCCTCCTGAGCGTCGACGAGGCGGCCGCTGATGATCAGATCGAGGGCGCGGCCGACGCCGATGAGGTGTGGCAGGCGCTGCGTACCGCCGTCGATCAGCGGCACGCCCCAGCGCCGCTCGAGGCAGCCGAGCTGCGATGACGCGCTGGCGATGCGGATGTCGCACCAGCAGGCGATCTCAAGTCCGCCGGCCACGCACCAGCCGTCAATCGCGGCGATTGTCGGCTTCGGTGACTGCAGACGCGTGAAGCCCATCGGGCCTTCGGGCGCCATGATCGGGTTGCTCATCGCCTTGAGGTCGGCGCCGGCGCAGAAGGCGACGCCGCCGGCGCCGGTGACGACGAGCACGCGGGCGTTGTCGTCGGCGACGAAGCGGTCGTACGCCTCGTGCAACGCCGCGGCGGTCGGCGCATCGACGGCGTTGCGGCGCTCCGGCCTGTTGATGGTGACGATCGCCGCGCTGCCGGTGCGTTCGTAGTCGACGGCCATGGCTCCTCCTTCGACGAATCTGTGCCCGATCGAACCTAGCCTAGCAGCCTCTCGGCGTTCGACCACCGGCGCTCTAGGGAGATGTTCCCCGCGAGTTGGACAATCTTTAACATCTTGCGGAGGACGCGTTAACAAGGCGCGGCATATGATGGCCTCGATGAACGGCGCCGCGACCATGCTCCCCCGGTCGCGGCGCCGATCTCGTTTTCCCACACATCACCAACAGCGATCTTGACCCTGCGACAACAGCCTGTCCCTTGACGGGGGTCGTCGAGGTGCGTCGCATGCTGCCCGATCGCGCACGTCCGAGTCCAGGACTGTTCAACCCGTATTACGCCCGGTCGAAAGGGGCTACGCCCGCATCCCTCCCCCTCCAAAACCTCTGTGCCTCTGTGGT
>JBBQVO010000312.1:0-2162 GCA_038211505.1 Dehalococcoidia bacterium
TACGCCCGGTCGAAAGGGGCGACGCCCGCATCCCTCCCCCTCCAAAACCTCTGTGCCTCTGTGGTGAACCCTTCGCGTACCGTGCGGGTGCCACTGCTAGTGCGGGTTGGAAACCGACGCTCTTCGCGGCCTCAGACGGATCCAGCGGCGCTACCACCCCGCATCCCTCCCCTCCAAAAGCTCTGTGTCTCTGTGCCTCTGTGGTGAACCCTTCGCGCGCGGGTGCCACGCTTCTGTTTGACGCGAGGCGTTACCGCATCGCCGCCTGGTATCCCGCCACGAAGGGGTTGTCGATCCACGCCTTGATCTCCGGATCTGCCGCGCGCTCCGGCAGCGCCTTCAACATGTCGGCGGCGTGGATCGGGTCGTGCTGCGACCAGCCCG
The DNA here is from genome assembly GCA_038211505.1 of Dehalococcoidia bacterium. Lineage (GTDB taxonomy): Bacteria > Chloroflexota > Dehalococcoidia > DSTF01 > JACRBR01 > JBBQVO01. Next base: position 385 of record JBBQVO010000312.1, read on the forward strand.
CGAGGAAGAGCTTCAGCGGAATGTCTCCGGCGCGCCGCTTCGCGTCGCCGGCGAAATGCACCGGCGCATCGATTTGCGCCTGAGTCAGCGTCCGCAGTGTCTCGATCAGTTTCACGCGGTTTGTCGCCGCCTCTTCGAAGACGCGCGAGAGCGGCCAATCGCGCCGAGCGGCAACCTCCGCGTCGTTGAATTCGTCGATGTCCATCGGGTTGCCGCCGTCGCTCATCGGCTGCGCGCGCTCGACCCCCGATGCGGCGGCGCCGAACCACCGTACGAGCGCCGGATCGAGCGTGTCGAGGTGCGCCGCGAAGTCCCGCACGATCCACGTGCTCTCGGGCACCGGGCGCCCCAGCTCCTCCTCGCTGAGCGTGAAGCAGAACGCCTCGAACTTCTTGCGGTTCTCGACGATTCCCGTGACGACTTGCTCGATGGTCTCGTTCATGATGCTTCTTTCTCTTCGCGCTCGATTGGCACGATCTCGTCGCCCACGGCGACCTCGCCCGGCGTGACGACGCCGGCGTAGACACCGAAATTGATCTCCTTCGACGCATCGCCGCGGCGATCGCTGATCATCCGCAGCATCGGCCGCAGGTCACGCTCGCCCGTATCCGGATCGAGCGTCGTGATCACGCAGCGCGGATCGCGCATGACCCCGCGCACGCGCGCCGTCTCGCCGATCCGCACGTCCCCGCCGATCCAGGCGTCTTCGCCAAATGCGTCCGCGACGCCGGAGACGTAGAAGTTTGGCCGGAAGCGCCGCTCGTCGATCGCCGCCGCTCCCGGCTCGCTCCGCAACGCATCGACGGACGCCGTCGATAGGATCGATACCGGAAAGCCGTCGAAGGCGTGCCGCTCGGCGCGCACCAACCGCAGATCCATGCCGGTGAACGACGACAGCGCCGCCGCCCACGGCCCCTCGACGACGTGCCCCGCGACATCACGCGTGCCGAAGAAGCGCGACGTGATCGCCGCTCCGTCGGCTGGCGCCGCATCGGCCACCGCGCCACCCGGAAACGTCAGCCGCAAGCATTCCGGTTCGATCGTATACTCCGCCCGCACCTGCGCGAGCGAGCCGCACTCACGCTGCGTGATCAGCCGATCGCGGTCGCTGACGACAAAGAACCGCCGGTCATCGACGATGCCGTGCGGCCCGAGCTGCGCGCGCTCGACCCGCACCAGCGCGAGCGACTTCACCGGCGAGATGTGGATGGCTTCGATGCGCATCAGTTCTCCTCACCGATTCTCCGTCCCTCGAACCTATGGGGCAAGCGTGGCATGATGCGGATCGCATCAACGTCGTGAGTAGGCCGCAGATCGGCCGTGGGAGGAACATCATGGGCAAGCTCGATGGCAAGGTCGCAGTCGTCACCGGCACCAGCCGCGGTATCGGCGCCGAGATCGCGCGTCTGTTCGGGGCCGAAGGCGCGAAGGTCGTCTGCGCGGCGCGCACAATGCGCGAGGGCGAGCATCAGTACGAAGGCTCGCTTGAGAAGACCGTCGCCGCCATTAAGGACGCTGGCGGCGAAGCGACACCCGTCGCCGTCGATATCTCCGATCCCGCCGAGTGCGAGAAGCTCTTCGCCGCCGCGCACGACGCCTACGGCCCCGTCGATGTGCTCGTCAACAACGCCGCGCTGACGTACTTCATCCCGATCAAGGACTACCCGGTGAACCGCTGGATGCGGTCGTGGGCGGTGAACTTTCATGCGCCGTTCATCCTCAGCCAGCTGGCGCTGAAGGACATGATCGCGCGAGGGGCCGGCAGCATCGTCAACATC
>JBBQVO010000313.1:0-2135 GCA_038211505.1 Dehalococcoidia bacterium
GAATTCGGGGAGCGCCAGGTCGAGTTCGTTCAACTCGACAAGCGCCCGGCCGAGGGTCACGCGCGCGGACAGGTAGCCGGGGTGCAGGCTGAGGCCGGCGCGGCAGACGGTGACGGCTTCTTCGTAATGGCCGGCGCGGCGGCATTCTTCGGCAAGCTGGGCGAACGCGATGGACGCCGGATCCTTCTGGACCCGGCGCCGGAGGTCGTCTATCCGGGAGGAGTCGGCCATCGCGTTTTCGGTCCTACGGAACTGTGACTGAGACGGGCGTCGACGATCCGGTCCGGCCGAGGCTATCAGTCACGCGCAACGTCACTGTGTAAGTGCCGGCCGTATACGTGTGCGAGAACCCCGAGGACGCCGAGCTGTTCGAAGTGCCGTCACCCCAGAAGAATGTGTAGGTGGTGATCGTGGAACCGCTCGGGGCCGTCGACTGGCTGCCATCGCCCTGAACGGAGAGGCCCCCGGTCTTGTTCACAATCAACGTGGCGGTCGGCCCCACAAGAGTGACCGTGACGGCCTTCGATGCCGTGTTCGTACGTCCCGCACTATCGACCACCACCAGATTGACGTTGAAGATGCCTGTGCGCGTGAACGTGTGTGTCGTGATGCCGTCGCTCGTGCACGCTGCGTTACCGGGGCAATGGACGATCGGCGTGTCATCGCCGAAGTTCCAGTCGAGGCTGACGATCCGCTGACCCTGCGCTGTCGTCGACGTGCGGTAGTCGAACACCACGACATCACCAACGTTGGGCGGCTGCGGCGAAAACGTGAAGTTCGCCGACGGCGCCTGCGGCGCACCGACGGAGATGGTGGTCGCGGCGGACGTCGCCGACAACCCGCTCTCGTCAGTCACCGACAGCTGGACCGCATACGAACCGGACGTCGCGAACGCGTGGGTGACGTTGGCGCCCGACGCGGTACCGCCATCGCCGAAGGTCCACCGATACGACGTGATCGTCGCGTGGCCGACGCCGGGCAGCGATGTCGAGCCGTTGAAGAAGACGGTCTCACCCACGCCAGGCGCCGACGGCGAGAACGTGAAGAGCGGCTGCGGCAACGCGGCCGAGGACACCTTCAGAATCTGGGTCACTGTCGTCGAGGTCAGACCGCGATCGTTGGTCACGGTCAACGACACGACGAAGTCGTTGCCGGCCGCAAACGTGTGCGACGGGTTCTTCCCGGTGGCGGTTCCGCCGTCGCCAAAGCTCCAGTTGTAGATCGAGATCGCCGAGGCGCCCTGACCGACAGCGCTGCTGGATCCATCGAACTGCACGGGGATCCCTGCGGAGATCGTCTGCGGCGAGAAGGTAAACGCCGCCGTCGGCGCGCCCGCCGCCGGGAGAATCACGCCCAGCGGCACCAGCCGGATCACCGCCGACTCCGGTGCGGCGGTCTGAAAATTCGTCGCCGTCGAGCTCGCGATGATGGTGACGCACGATCCCGGCAGCGACGACGCCAGCAGCGTCGAGGCGCAAGGCGTGTAGACGCCGTTGGGCGGCGCGGGCGGCGCGGTGTAGATCACGCTCGCCACACCGTCGGCACCGGTGACGATCGTCCGGGCGGACAGGCTGCCGTAATCGACGGCAACGCCGTTCACCATCATGTCGACGCGAATCGGCTGATTCGCGACGCCCTTCCCGTCCGGGCCGACCGCGGTCACTTTCACCGACGACTGGGACCCGCCGTCCTGACTGATGCTGTCGGGAATCGCGCTGACCCTGAGCGTCAGCGCCAGGCCCGACGGCCCGCTCAGCGCCGGCGTCTCCGAATTCTTCACCGTACAGCTGGTAGTCGCCGCAAGTGCGGCGGCCAGGACAGCAACGGCGGCGCGGCGAGTGAATGTGGATGCCATGGCTCTTAGAAGTCCCCGAAGTTGCCGAAGTCGATCTCGATCTGTCCGGTGACGCTGACCGCGTTGCCGGTACGGTCGGTGCCGTAGAACGTCACTTTCGCAATCGTCGTGATGATGTTGGGGCTGGTGCGCAGCTGGGCGAGGGGCGACTCTTCCTTCGCGACGTTGCGGACCAGCACAAAGCCCATCGTCAGCGTGCCGTTGGCGGTAATCGTGCCGGTGACCGCGCCGTCGAACGCGAACGGCACGTCGACGCCCGGCGTGTTGCGGCCGTCGGCAC
>JBBQVO010000314.1:0-2113 GCA_038211505.1 Dehalococcoidia bacterium
CCCTCATCGAATTCCTGAAAGGACTGTGACCATGCGTATCGGACTAATGCACGGCGACGACGGCGTCCGCACACTCGAACAGCAGGTGCAAGAGATCGTCGACGAAGAAAACGACGGCTTCGATAACGCCTGGTGGGGCCAGATCATGGGCGGCGACGCATTAACCGTCATCGCGCTCGCCGGCCAGCGCACATCGCGCATCCAGCTCGGCACGTCCGTCATCCCGACGTACCCGCGCCACCCGTTCACCCTCGCGCAGCAGGCGCTGACGGTGCAGGCCGCGACGGGCGGCCGCCTCACGCTCGGCATCGGTCCGTCGCATGGCGTCGTCATCGAAAACATGTGGGGCATGTCGTACCAGAAGCCGGCGCGCCACGTCCGCGAGTATCTGTCCGTGCTGCTGCCGCTTCTCAACGAGCGCCGCGTCGCGTTCAAGGGCGAGACGTACAACGTGCAGGGCGCCATCGCCACGAACGTCGAGAAGCCGCCGTCCGTGATCATCTCCGCCCTCGCCCCATTGATGCTGAAGATCGCCGGCTCGATGACCGACGGCACCGTCACGTGGATGACGGGACTGAAGACCGTCGAGACGCACGTCGTGCCCGGCGTCACCGCCGCCGCGAGCGAAGCCGGACGGCCCGCGCCCCGCGTCGTCGTTGGACTGCCGGTGTGCGTGACGGAGGATGTCGCGGCGGCGCGAGAAGCCGCCGCGAAGGCATTCGTGATCTACGGCCAACTGCCGAACTACAAGCGCATGCTCGACAAAGAAGGTGCATCGGGCCCGGCCGATGTCGCGATCGTCGGCAACGAAGCGGCCGTGGAGCAGCAGATCCGCGCCGTCGCCAGCGCCGGCGCCACGGATTTCCTCGCCCCCGTCTTCCCCGCCGGCCCCAACATGTCCGAGTCGATCGCCCGCACCCGCGCCCTCCTCAAATCACTCGTCGGCAAGGTATAGCAGGAATGCGTTGAGGCTCGGGCTCGTCCAGAGTCTGTGGTGATCTCCTGCGTCGGCGTGGCATACTGCCGAACCGGCGCGATTCCGACGCGACGGCGACCGATCCGCGAGATGCATTGAGGCCATATGCGCGCATTGATTCTTGCCGCCGGCGACGGCGGTCGTTTGCACCCCTTCACCGATACGGTGCCGAAGCCGCTGCTGCGCGTACACGGACGCGCGCTGATCAACCACGTGCTTGACGCGTTGTTCGCCGCGGGCGTTGATGACGCGACGCTCGTCGCCGGCTATCGCGCGCCGCAACTGCGTATCGCGGTTGAGGGAAAGCACCCGCGCGGTATGACGATTCATTTCGTCGAGAACGAGGAGTACATGCTCGGCAACGCGCGCTCGATCTGGGCGGCGCGCGCGACCTTCGAGCGCGACAGCGGCTTTCTGCTCGCTATGGCAGATCACCTGATCTCGCCGGCGATCCCGCGCGCGCTGATCGCCGCTGCCGGCGATCGATGCGCGCTGGCGATCGAGTACGCGCCGCGCGATGACGCGCGCGCGGACGAGGCGACGCGCGCGCTCGTCGTGGACGGCCGCATCATCGACATCGGCAAGCAGATCGGCGAGTGGAACGCGTTCGATACGGGGCTGTTCTGGTGCACGCGCCAAGTCTTCGACGTGATGCGCGCGACGCCGCACCTGCATGACGGTGAGGCGGGCGATGTCTTCGCCACGCTCGCGCACGCGGGCGAACTCGACGCCGTCGACGTCACCGGCAACCGTTGGTTCGACGTTGATACGGAAGAAGATCTGCGTGCGGCGTCGTCGCAAGTCGACGCAGCACCGACGCCTCACGGAGGACAGTCGCCCCCGGCTGTCCCGCCCGCACAATCACCGACCACGGTTCGCCCGGGACAGCCGCCTTCGGCTGTCCTGCTCTAGCGCGTGGCCGGATCGCTCGACGGACTCGTATCGCGTTACATCAACCGCCGCTTTTCGCTACCGATCGCGCTGCTGCTGACGCGCACGCCGGCCACGCCGAACCAGGTGTCGATCGTGGCGTTCGCTGTCGCGCTTGGAGCGCTGGCGCTGCTGGCGATCGGCCACAACATCGAGGCGGGCGTGCTGATCCAGGCGTCGTCGATCGTCGACGGCGTCGACGGCGAT
>JBBQVO010000315.1:0-2105 GCA_038211505.1 Dehalococcoidia bacterium
GCGCATCACCGTCCTCAACAAAGTCGATCAGCTCCCCGACGCCGACGGACAGCCCGTCCATTCGCTCGCCGAGCTCACGACATTCCAGACATCCCTCACCGACAACATCCCCGGCGCCGTCCTCATCTCCGCCGAACAAAAATGGGGCCTCGATCTCCTCAAACAACGCATCATCGAAGTCCTCGACCGCACCTCCATCCCCGCCTCAACGTAACGCTCTCGCACCGTCGTCGGAGCCCATCAGCCGCTGTCAACCTCAGAGCTGTATGGCACCGACTACCCGGAGGCGGCTCAATGTGGCCTCAGAGATCAGCCACACAAAGACCGGTCGTTGGTCGCCGACGCAGCCGCCAAAAACGGATCGCCAGTTGCGACTGTCATTCCGAGCGCAGCCGAGGAATCTCTCCGATGTCACAACAACCGCGGTCCCGCGCCACTCCGCGAACAGGCGAGGACACGCCTCGAATTGCTTTCGCAACAGGTCGTTAGCGATCCCGTGGGAGCGCAACGACAGTCAGTGCCTTGAAAGTCTCCCCGTCGCAGCTTTAAATCGTCGAAACGATCCCCTCTCCACGGCGTGGAGAGGGGTGGCCGAAGGCCGGGGTGAGGTGCGCGGCCGGCACCAGACTTTCATCCGCTTGCGTGTCGGGGCGCGATCTCTGCATGCACGATTCCCAGCGCAGCCGACGAACCGGAGGTGCCCGTCGTGTCTCTCCGATGTCACAACAACCGCAGTCCCACGTCACCCGTAAGTGGACAGCAGTGCGGAACTCCCTCACTGTCATTCTGTTCCATCACTGTCATTCTGAACGAAGTGAAGAATCTTGTCCGGGCGACTGCAGTCTCTTCGCCCACACCGATGTTCGCACGTCGGCGAATCCGCTCGGCGTCGGACACAATTGCCAGTCCCGTTGTCAGCATCCGCGCGTCGGAAAACTCACTCGCGAATCCACGTCACCGCCGCCGCGCGCCCGCCGAAGCCGCCGGCGCCAGCGCGCACAGCTCATGCACCATCAGTTGCAACGACGACTCATCGTCCTGCAGCCCCCGCTTCACACTCAGGTCTGCGTCGAGCATCTTCGCGTACGCGTATCGAAGATCCGCCCACGAATAGCGCGCCGCCAGCGCACTCACACCGTCGACCTTGAATCCGGGCACGCCCGTCGCGCGGCTGATCGCGTCCTGCCCGGCGCGCGCGTCGCGCATGTCCTTCACGACCGCGAGCTGACGGTACGCCCGCACGATCATCGACGATAGGATCGGCGGCACGACGCCATCCGCAAGCAGCCGCTGCATCGACCCGATCGCCTTCCGCTCGTTGCCAGCGACGACAGCGTCCGTCAGATCCCACATCTTCGTATCCTGCGCCGCGCTCACCAGTTCGCCGACCGCCGCCTCGTCGAGCATCTCGCCGCCCGCATAGGCAGCCAGCTTGTCCAGCTCGCTCTCGATCGCCCACAGATCGCCGCCGACCGACTGCGCCAGCAACCGCACCGCCCCGTCGCTCATCTTCATCTGGCGCGATTTCGCGCCGTCCTTCACCCACTTCACGACGTCCACCGGCGCCATGGGCCCGAATTCCACTGCGCGCGCGATCGGCGCAACGATCGAGAATCCGATGTTCGTCTTGGCGAGATCACCCTCAATGAACACCAGCGTCGTCGTCTCCGGCATGCCCGCGCTGTCGCCAAGCTGCGTCGCGACCGCCCGCCATGGCGCCAACGGATCGTCGTCGTCAGACTTCTTCTTCGTCGTCCGACGCCCGCCCTTCGTCGCCCCGAGCGCCGCCAGCAGCCCTTCGACGATCACGAGCCGGCTCGACGCAAGAAACGGCACCGACGTCGCATGCTGCATCAGCTCTTGCGGCACGAGCGCACGTCCATCGAGCACCGTCGTGTTGCTGGCGAGCGCGATCGGATCACCGTCAGCGAGCTCATCGCGGATCTGCGCGAGCGCTCGCCGCACACGGTAGTCGTCTTTGCCGTAGAGAAGATGGATCACGCGCTGATTGTAATCGGTCGATGCCGCGCGGCGGAGGTGTAAGACGTTATGTCAGCTCTTCGAGGCCGCTCAGTTCGCACACGCGCTCGTTGCCCGCGATGAAC
>JBBQVO010000316.1:0-2065 GCA_038211505.1 Dehalococcoidia bacterium
GGCGCTCTACCTCGCGATGTCGCTGCCGCTGGCCGCGCTGGCGCGCCGCCTCGAGGAACGCTGGAGGGCGACACCGCAATGATGGTCACGGTTTCCGACCTCCATCTCCGGCGCGGCAGCCGCCCGATCCTGACCGGCGTCAACGTGACCGTCGGTCGTAGCGAACTCGTCGCGATCATGGGGCCCTCGGGCTCCGGAAAAACGACTCTCCTTCGCGCGATCGCCGGGCTCGAGCAATTCGACGCCGGCCGCATCGGCGTGGATGGTGTCGAGTTGATTGGCGGCGCGGCGATTCCAGCCGCGACCCTGCGCGATCTGCGCCGCAAGGTCGGCATGGTCTTCCAGTTCCACTGCCTGTTCGAGCATCTCGCCGCCATCGATAACGTGTGCCTGGCGCCGGTCCACGCGCACGGCGTATCGCGGCCGGACGCCGAACGTCGCGCGCGCGAACTGATGACCGCATTCGGCGTCGAGCACCGCGCTCATGCCTTGCCGCGTCAGTTGTCGGGCGGTGAGGCGCAGCGCGTCGCCATCGCCCGCGCGCTGGCCGTCGATCCACCGGTGCTGTTGATGGACGAACCGACCGCGTCGCTCGATCCCGAGCGCCGCGTCGAACTTGGCGTGCTGTTAAAGGGACTGCTGCGCCAGAACCGGACGTTGATCGTCTCAACCCACGACGAGGACTTTGCCCGCGAGTGCGCGACGCGGATTCTGCGCGTGCGCGACGGCGTCGTCGTCTAGCGGGCGTCGAGGATCGCGAGATCCGAGGTTGAAGATGAACTTTTCCTTTCGGGCTTCCACTCGTCCGTTTTCAGTTCACTAACCCTTCCATCGAGCAGCTGTGCCGCGCACATCGACGTGGACGAATGGCGGATGCGCGGAGGTGGCGGGATAGATCCCCATGCCGCCCTGCAGATGCGCGAAGCCGGCGTGCGACAGCATCTGCTCGATGGCGCCGTAGAGCGTCTTCGAATCCGGCACCAGCGAGTCGATGTAGATGTCCGCCGCGCTGCCCCACTGGTGCATGCTGTACTTCACGTCGCCGATCGCCTTGTTGTAGTAGGGCGTGCGGAACGCGCTCATCACGTGCAGCTTGTCGACGGCGAAGCCCATCGCGTTGACGCGTTCGAGCACCGCCTCGAGCTTCAGCGGCAGCCGTTCCTTGAACAGCACGTACTTCGGGAAGTACTTTGTCGTGTCTTCCTTGCAAAGGAACTGCTTCAACGTGAAATGCGGCGAGACCTTGGTGTCCTCGTTGTCCTTCGTCACCTCGATGAAACCGGGCGGCGGCAGGTAGATCGGATTGCCTTTCAGCGGCGCCGCCGGATACTCGCCGATGCGGTAGCCGTTCAGCAGCCCGTTCTTCACCTCGGTCGCGGGCACCATCACGAACGCGTGCACGGCGATCGCATCGTGCTTGGCGGGACCGTCGAACGTGACCAGGTAGGTGCCCGGACGATCCGGAGCGGTCCATCGCCACTGACGGACGCCCTGCTGCACCATCGTGCCGGCTTCAGTCACCGCCGAATAGTCGCCCTGCGGCCCGCCGACCGCGTTGAAGATCGTGACACCGCGCGGCATCACGACGACCGCGGTGTCGCGGTACGCAGACGATTCGCCGTGGAACGTGATCGAGAACCCGGCGGTCTTCGGATCGAAGCGGTCGCTCGCGCGGCCCGGCAGAGCGAGCGCAACGATGGCAAAGCACAGCAGGAGCAATACGCGAAGAATGCGCATGCTCCATTGTCCTCCTGCGCGGGGAGCGGCGGCAGAGAATCAGCGGATGAGCTGTGTTGCAGGTCCGCTCAGTTTTCCGCGAATCGATGACCGACGAACACGTCGTACACCCAGCCGCCGAGCACGCCGCCAACACACGGGGCGACGATCGGCACCCACCACCAGGCATGGCCGGCGGTGAACACTTCCCCGCCCCAACCCGCCACAAACGTGAACAACCGCGGGCCGAAGTCGCGCGCCGGGTTGATCGCATAGCCGGAGTTGAACCCGAACGTCGCGCCGATCAACACCACCAGCAGGCCGACGACGACCGGCGCGAGACCGGCGG
>JBBQVO010000317.1:0-2055 GCA_038211505.1 Dehalococcoidia bacterium
CGTCATCTATACGCTCGCCGGCGCGGTCGATGCGGAGAAGGGGTGGGGGCTGGTCGGCGAGACGTTTCGCGCGCTCGACGCGATCAAGCGATTCGGCTATGAGACGTGGTTCAATCTCGGCGACGGCGATCTCGCGACGCATCTGCATCGGACGTGGATGCTACATGAAGGGGCGACGCTGACGGAGGTGACGCGATCGATCGTCGAGGCGTTCGGGCTGCGGCTGACGTTGCTGCCGGTGTCGGACGACCGCATCCGCACGATCGTCGAGACGGACGCGGGACCGCTGCGATTCCAGGAGTACTTCGTGAAGCGGCGTACGGAGGACGAAGTGCGCGGTGTTCGATTCGACGGCATCGAGACGGCGCAACCGACCGAACACGTGCTTCGGGCCATCCTCGCCGCTGATCTCGTCATCGTCGCGCCGAGCAACCCCGTCGTCAGCATCGGACCGCTGCTCGCCGTCGACGGTGTGCGCAAAGCTTTGCAGCTCACACCTGCTCGAGTTATCGCGATCAGCCCGATCATCGGTGGCAAGACGATCAAGGGGCCGGCCGACCGGATGATGGCGTCGCTCGGTATGACGCCGACAGCGACGGGCGTTGCCGAAGCCTACGCCGACTTCCTCGACGTGCTGGTGATCGACGACGAGGACGCGGATCTCGCGCCTGCGGTCGAGGCGACGGGTGTGTGCGCTGTCGTCGCGCAGACGATCATGCGCGGGCCGGCGGAGAAACGCGCGCTGGCTGAAGTCGTCATCGCTGCCGCTCAGTGACGGCATGAGGGCGGCGCTGATCCCGATGAAGGCGCTCGCCGAGGCGAAGATGCGGCTCGCGGACGTCCTCGATCGTGACGCTCGCGGCGAGCTGGCGCTGGCGATGCTTGCTGACGTGATCGTCGCCTGCAATCAGAGCAAGTGCTTTGATCTTGTGAGCGTGATCAGCGACGACAGTGAGGTGTTCTGGCACGCGCGCGATCTCGGCGCGAAGCCGCTCGCGGAGCCAGCGACGCTCTCAGGCCTCAACGCCGGGCTGACGTTCGGACAGCGCTATCTGGCGCGCCGCGTCGCCGCCGATGAGCTCGTGATCCTGCCCGCTGACATCCCGCTGGCGCGCGCGGAGGATATCCGCGGCGTCGTCGACGCAATGACGGCGGATGCGCGGCGGCGCTGCGTGCTTGTGCGCTCGCGCGACAACGGCACGAACGCGCTCGCCCTCCGTCCGCCGGAAGCGATCGCGATGCACTACGGCCGCAACAGCGCGGACGCACACCGCGCAGCGGCCGAGGCGGCGTCGCTCGACATCGTCGAGATCGCGTCGGAGCGGCTCTCGTTCGATGTCGACTCGCCGGAGGATCTGGCGCTTCTGCCGTCGCTCGCCGCAGGCGCTGCGACGACGGCGTGGCTCGAGGCGCGCGCGCACTTCGCGCGGCAGTAGGCGCCGCATACGCATCAGGCCGGTGCGGGGCCGCGATCCCAACCCGCGGCGCCACGGATGAGCGAGCGTTGCCGGTTGATTTCGCCGGAGTGATAGAGGTCGTGGCTGATCATGATGCTGATCAGCTGCTCGCGCCGCATCGGCAGCCGCCACGGCGCCGGTCGCTCGACCGCGAGATCCACATCGTCGCCGAGCGCGGCGAGACCCTCGCGAAGCAGCGTATGTCCCTCTTCGAGCCACGCCAGCACGGACGTCATGTCGCGCGCGGGGAGCGGGATGTCCGTCCACTCCAGCGACGCATCGCCGAACGCGCGATCAGCGTACATGTGCTTCGCGCCCGCCACATGCAATGTGAGATCGCAGATCGAGAGTTCGGGCTGTTTGCCGAATTCGTCGGCGTTCCAGGTCGCCGGGCGGACTTCCCACTCTTCGAGCCGAACGCTCTCGACGTTGCGACGAAGCGCGGAGAAGGGGTCATTCTTGTAGGCGGCATCCATTTGACGGAGCAGCGTTTCGATCGCGATCCGGGTCATAGACGGGAGCGTACGACGCACGTCGCGCGAACGCCAGTCGTGCCGATCCGCGAGCACCGATGCGCTCGTTGAGACGCGCATCCTTG
>JBBQVO010000318.1:0-2039 GCA_038211505.1 Dehalococcoidia bacterium
GAAGATCCGCGAAAACTTGACGCCGTTTCTCACGCGCCATCCGTACGCCCGTCGTCATCTCACACCGCCAGCATTTGTTCGGGCGAATCGCGTAGCGCGCCAGCGCGGCCGACGCAACACCGATCGCCGATGACGGCTATAGTCGCTCGCGCAGGGGACGTCGGAGAGGCACCGGAATTGACTCACACCGCGGCGCATGATTTACTCCGCGCGATCCTCGCCGAGACCGCATCAGCTGGAGGCGTGCATATTGAGATTGCTGCGCTGGAGCGCGCTCACGCTCATCCTCCCGGTCATGCTGATCAACCACGCGACATCAGTCGCGAGCGTGCCGCCCCCGGTCATCAGTGACGGCTTCGTCGCTACATTTGTTGGTGGCACCCTCGAACTCCATGGCGCCCAATTCGGCGCCGCACCGGCGTCACGATCACTGCGCTTCGACTACGACGGCACGGCGACGTTCGTCGACGCGAGCGACGCGAATGTCACGGTGTGGACGGACTCAACGATCGACCTCACGCTGCCGGCGGCGGTGCACGGTGGCGACGTTACGGTCGTCGTCGACGGCGTGGCGAGTGGGCCGGTCGTCACTCGCGTGTTCGAGTACACAGCGGCGTCAACCGCCGCGCCGCCGACCGGCGCGGCGCCGCTGGCCGTTGCCGTCGGACCCGACGGCAAGGTGTGGGTCGACGACGAGTTTCATACGGAGCTCAAGTCCATCGATCCCGCGCGCTATCCATACGCACTCACAGCTCCGTCGATCCCGCAAGCCTCGCCGCCGGGCATCTTCACCTACAACGTCGCGCCCGTGGACATCCGCTCCACGCTCAGCGGCATGGGCGAAGATGTGCTGGTCGACAGCGACGGGTCCATCTGGTTTACAGAGGGCGGCGCGTATCTCTATGGCGGCGCGAACTTCAATACGAGCCGCATCGTGCGTTACGATCCGGCGCTGCCGCTGGCCACGGCGTTCTCGTGCTACAACGTCCCTCAGGACAATGCCGAAGTAAATGCCGCGCTGATCGATCATGCGCGCGGGATCGTTTGGTACACCGAAGGCGCATTGCTCGACGGCAACGCGATCAGCAGTTTCAAGCTCAGCGAATCAACGTCCAACTGCCTCTGGGAACCGGAGACGGATGCGCGCGTGCCGGTCTGCACGGCGGCTCCGATACCTGGCTGTCACACGAGGCATGTCCTGCCGCATCCGCACAGCTCGCCGACCCACCTGACGCTCGACGCGAACGGAGACATCTGGTTTACGGAGTACTGGGGCGGCCGCATCGGCCGGCTGCACCCCGAGGACGGCTCGATTCTCGAAGTGCCCCTGCCGCCGTCGATCGTCAAGGAAGGCCTCGGCGTCTTTGTGGGCAGCGGGCCGTGGTCACTCGCGTTCGATGCCCGGGGCAATCTCTGGGTCGACGAGACGACGGATGCGACAGTCGAAGTGATCCATACGTCGATGATGGCCACGAATGATTGCACCAGGATCGACGCAAACGGCCACAACCCATGCGTGGAGGAGGTTTATGTCGCCGGCGACGCCAGCGGAGTGCCGTACATGCATTCGCTGATTGTGGGACGCGATGGACTGATCTGGTTCACGATGGGCAACCTTGCGCCGCGCGTTGGCCTCATCGATACGCACAACAATAACGCCGTCGCGCTGCTCCCGATCATCGCCGGTGAAACGATCGGCCTCGGCGGCATCGCCCAGGACCCGCGGACGGGCGACGTCTGGTTCTCGGAATATTCGTCGAGGAAGGTCGGTCGCCTCGCTGTCGCGACCGGCGATGCGGACGGCGTGCCGGACTCCGCCGACAACTGCCCCGGCGTCTATAACCCCGGTCAGGAGAACCACGACGGGGACTTCATCGGCCTCTCGGCGTATGGGAAGCCTTTCAACGACCTGACGCGCCCGCATGCGGACAACCTCGGCGATGCCTGCGATCCCGACGCAGATAATGACGGCGTCCTCAGCACGGACGAGGCGGCTCTCGGGCCCGGTCAGGCTGCCCACGCGCGATGTCTGTCCGCCT
>JBBQVO010000319.1:0-2020 GCA_038211505.1 Dehalococcoidia bacterium
GGCGACTTCGTCGATGCGAGCGTGACCAGCTCGTCGATGGCGCGCCGCGCGATGCCGAGCGGGATCGGCGCGATCGTGAGGGCGAGGAAGCCGAGCGGGGGATAGCGGTAGGTCGCGCCGTCGACGACGCGCGGCTTCGTAGTCAATCCGATGGCGCGATCTTCCGGGACGAAGACGTCCCTCACTTGCATGTCACGGCTGCCGGTGCCGCGCAGGCCCGACACGTGCCAGGTGTCGATGATCTCGACGTCGCTGACTGGAAACAGCATCGTGCGCCATTCGGGGAATCCATTGTTCATGCGCGGCGGGCCGGACTCGTCGTCGAAGATGAACGAACCGCCGACGAGCCATGAGCAGTGCGTCGACCCGCTAGCGAAGGGCCAGCGACCGCTCACGCGAAAGCCGCCGTCGACCGGCGTCGCGCGGCCGTTCGGCGCCTGGGCGCCGCCGGTGACGCAGCGCGGCGTGAAGACTTCGCGCGCGGTCGCTTCAGGCAAATGCGCCGAGATGATGCTCGTCCCGCAGCCGATGCCGACCGCCCACGACGTCGATCCATCGGCGATCGCCAGCTCCTCGAGCACGCGCACCATCGTCATCACATCGAGTTCAAGACCGCCGTACCGCTTCGGCAGGATCATGTCGAACATGCGCTGCTCGTGCAGAATCTCGACGAGCTTCGGCGGACACTGGCGCATCGCTTCCGTCTCGTCGGCGAAGGCACGAATCGTGGGCGCGAGATCGCGCGCACGGGCGAGCATGTCCGGCGCGGCGGTGGCTGTCGTCGTCGTTGTCGTCGTGGTCGTCGTGGTCATGATGGGGCTCCTGGATGATCGATGTGCGGCGATTATAGCGCGGCCGTGATGCTGTTGATCGGCGGTTGAGAACGTAGAGACGCAGCTTTAGCTCCGTCCATCCTCGGACGACGAGTGGCGTCGCCGTCGGCGATTGGCGCCGATACGAACGCGGACGGAGCTAAAGCTGCGTCCCTACGACCTCAGGAACTAACCTGAGGTCTCTAACTGCGGTCCTCACGAGAGCGTACGTCCGCCTGAAGCGCCGTCATCCGCTCCATCGTCTCGACGTACTCTTGCACCATTTGGAAGATCACGTCGCGGGCGGGGCGGACGGACTGCATGATGCCGACGATCTGGCCGACGGGCGTCGTGACAAGATCGGACGCGCGCGAGCCTTCGATCTCCAGGCTGCGGTGGATGCGCGAGATCGCCTCCGCCGTCGCCATGAACTGCAGCGGCATGGGCAGGCAGCCGGGTGAGTCGGGCGCGTCCCATGCTTCGGTCCAGTCAGTGCGCAGCTGCCGCGCCGGCTTGCCGGTCATCGAGCGCGAACGGACGGTGTCGCGCGATGATGCGGCCAGCACCTTGTCGATGATCAGCGGTTGCAGATCGCTCTCTTTCACGGCCAGCCAGATGCTGCCCGTCCAGACGCCCTGCGCGCCGAGCGCGAGCGCCGCCGCCATCTGACGGCCGCTGCCGATGCCGCCGGCGGCGAGCACGGGCACGGGCGCGACGGCATCGACGCACTGCGGTGTCAGCACCATCGTCGAGATCTCGCCCGTATGACCGCCAGCCTCGGTTCCTGATGCGACGATGATGTCGACGCCGGTGTCGACCTGCTTGCGCGCTTGCTCCGGCGTGCCGACGAGCGCCGCTACTGGCACGCCGCGCGCATGCGCCTGCGCGACGACGTCGGCGGGCGGCGGCCCGAGCGCGTTGACGAGCAGCTTGATGTCGTGACGCAGCGCCACATCGACGGCTGAATGCCCGCCGGCCGGCGTCCAGCCGAGCAGACTTTCCGGCGGCGTCGCGCCAACAGGCAGTTGCGGCACGTTGTAGCGCGTCAGCGTCTCCTCGACGAAGTCACGGTGTTTCTGCGAGATCATCGCTTCGAGCTGCTGCTTCGTCGCGTCCGCCGCGCCCTCGGCCAGCTTGGCTGGCATCACCACGTCGACGCCATACGGCTTGCCGTCGACGTGCTCGTCGATCCACGTCAGCTCGATCTC
>JBBQVO010000320.1:0-2010 GCA_038211505.1 Dehalococcoidia bacterium
CCGAACACGAGCACCTGCGCTACGCCACTCACCGTCGACAACCGCTGCGCGATCGTCGTCTCGGCGTACTCGTCGAGTCGTGAGAGCGGCACCTGGTCCGACGTGAGCGCCACCGTCAGGATGGGCGCGCCGGCGGGATTCGTCTTCTGGTACGAGGGCGGGAGAATGCCCTGTGGCAGGCCGCGCAGCGTCTGCGTGATCGACGATTGCACGTCCTGCGCGGCGGCGTCGATGTCGCGGTCGAGCGAGAACTGGATGACGATCTGTGTGAGGCCCAGGCTCGACGTCGACGTCATGTTGTCGACGCCAGCGATCGTCGAGAATTGTTTCTCGAGCGGCGTCGCGACGGTCGCCGCCATGGTGGACGGGCTCGCACCCGGCAGCACGGCGGAAACAGTGATCGTGGGAAAGTCGACGTTCGGCAGGTCGCTCACCGGCAGCTGGCGGTAGGCCACGATGCCGAAGAACAGGATGGCGACCATGACGAGGGTCGTCATGATCGGCCGTTTGATGAAGAGAGTCGTGAGATTCATGTCGGTGCTCGCGTCAGTCGCCGGCGGCGAGCGAAGGCCGGTCCACAGGTGGCTGATCGCTGGAGGACCAGGGCAGCTTGTCGGAGACGCGACTGAGCCACGACTGGAGATCGTCGAGGTACGTGTAGAAGACCGGCGTGACATAGAGGGTCACGATCTGCGAGAAGGCGAGCCCGCCGACCACCGCAATCCCGAGCGGGCGACGTGACGCAGCGCTGGCTCCGATGCCGATGGCGATCGGCAGGGTGCCCACGATGGCCGCGACGGTCGTCATGAGAATGGGACGGAAGCGGACACTCGCCGCCTGCACGATGGCTTCGGCCGGCGTGGTATGCCCTGCCCGCTCCTTCTCGATGGCGAAGTCGATCATCATGATGGCGTTCTTCTTCACGATGCCAATGAGCATGATGACGCCGACGTAGCCGTAGACGTCGAGCTGTTGCTTGAAGACCCAGAGTGCCAGCAGCGCGCCGAAGGCGGCGAACGGCAGGCCCGTGAGGATCGTGATCGGATGGATGAAGCTCTCGTAGAGGATGCCGAGGATGATGTAGATGATGAAGACGGTGATGAGCAGGAGGATGCCGAGTCCTTCCTGCGAATCCTGGAAGGCTTGCGCTGTTCCGGAGAAGTTCGCCGTCATCGTGGCGGGAAGATTCTGCTGCGCGAGCTTCTTGACCGCGTCGACCGCTGCGCCGAGGTTGCCATTCGGCGGCAGGTTGAAGGAGATCGTCACGGAGGCGAGCTGTCCCGAGTGGGCGATGCTCTGCGGGCCGACGCCCGGCGTGAACGTGGCGACATCGGAGAGCGGCACGAGCGCGCCGGTGCGACTGGTGATGTACAGCTTGGACAACGCGGAGATGTCGGCCTGGTCTTCCGGCCGGATCTGCAGCACCACCCAGTATTCGTTCGTCGGCGTATAGATCGTCGAGGCCTGCTGCTCGCTGAAGGCACTGGCCAGCGTTCGCATGATGGCGAGCGGCGTGACGCCGAGCATCGCCGCGCGATCCCGCTGGATCTTGACGGTGACGATCGGATTCCTGTTCTGCAGGTCGCTCGTGACGTCCGTAATGAGCGGAAGCGCGCGCATCGCCGCCGCGAGCTTGGTGGCCGCCGCATAGAGCCTCTGCACATCCAGCCCCTGCAGCGTGAATTGGTACAGCGTCTTCGAGCCTCGGCCACCGATGCGAATGCTGGGCGGATTCTGCACGAACGCCTGGATACCCGGAATGCCGCTGAGGCGTCGGGTGAGGATCTGCACCATCTGATCGGCCGGCGGGCGCTTGCCCGCCGGCTTGAGGACGATGTTGAGGTCACCGCGGTTGCCGCCATTCACGGACGCCATGTATCCGGCAACGTTCGTGTCCCGCATGAGGGTTTCGTTGACGAGCAACTGCAGCCGGGTCATCTCGGGGAACGACGTGCCTTGCGCCGCCTCGGTGGTGGCGCTCAGCAGTCCGGTGTCGTCGCTGGGAAACAG
>JBBQVO010000321.1:0-2010 GCA_038211505.1 Dehalococcoidia bacterium
GGAGGCACCACATGGCACGCACAGCATTGATCACCGGAGCATCTCGCGGACTCGGGCTTGCCCTTGCACGGGAGCTCGCCGGCCGCGGCTGGGAGCTCATCATCGACGGCCGGGCAGCGGACGCGCTCGAAGATGCGCGTCGAGAGCTCGCGGCTCGCACCACCGTCGTCGCGATTGCCGGCGACATCGCCGACGCGCGGCACCGGTCCGCGCTTGCGGATGCGGCCCGCGCTGGGGGAACGATCGATCTCGTCGTCAACAACGCCAGCATTCTCGGGCCGAGCCCGCAGCCGCCGCTGCTCGACTACCCGCTCGACGTGCTCGAGAACGTCTACCGGACGAACGTCATCGCGCCGCTGGCCCTGCTCCAGCGGATCCACGGGCGCGACGCGCTCGCCACGAACGGCCGCATCATCAACATCACGAGCGACGCAGCCGTCGAGGCGTACGAGGGCTGGGGCGGCTACGGATCGAGCAAGGCGGCGCTGGAACGGCTCTCGGCGGTTCTGGCCGTCGAACTGCCCAACACGCGCGTCTACTGGGTCGATCCCGGCGACATGCGCACCCGCATGCACCAGGAAGCCTTCCCCGACGAGGACATCAGCGATCGCCCGCCGCCCGAGACAAGCGTGCCGGGACTGATCGAACTGATCGAAGGCGATCTACCGAGCGGGCGTTACAGCGCGCGGGCGCTCCTGGTACACCCATAGGCTGCCGCCGAATCAACTCCCGTCCCCCACGGGAATGACGCCGCCTCCCAATGCACTCCCCTTCCCGCACCGGGAGGGGCCGGGGGTTAGGGCCGACCTCGCAGGTTCGAAGAAGAAACAGGAGATGAGATGACAACGTTACTTGAAGCCTCGGCGACAACGAAGAAACAAGAGAAGCCAACGAACATCGCGGCGATGCCGTGCGGGGCGATGGACTTCGTCCTGCCACCCGAGCTCGAGGCGCCGGAACCGGCCGAGGCGCGCGGCCGGTCGCGTGATGACGTCCGGCTGATGATCTCTCGCATCAACAACAACAGCGTCGAGCACGTCGTGTTCGGCGATATCACCTCCGCGCTTCGCGAAGGCGACGTGCTCGTCGTGAACACGAGCGGCACCTACAACGCGGCCCTCGATGCTATGCGCGCGAACGGCGACGCCATCGAACTGCATCTCTCGACTCGTCGCGGCGACACGTCGTGGGTGGTGGAGCTGCGGACGGCAACGTCGCAGGGTACGCAGCCCGCGTTCGATGGCGTGGCCGGCGAACGCGTCTCGCTACCCGATGGCGCATCGGCGACACTCGAAGAGTCGTACTCGCGCGGCGCCCGCCCGCGCTTGTGGCGCGCGACGCTGGATCTCTTGGCGCCGGCGTCCGAATACCTGGCGCGGCACGGCTTCCCGATTCGCTACGGCTACGTGCGCGAGCGCTGGCCCGCGTCGTACTACCAGACCGTCTACGCCACCGAGTTCGGCAGCGCCGAGATGCCGTCGGCCGGCCGCGCCTTCACGCCGGAGATACTGACGCAGCTGGCGGCGCGCGGCGTCGAGATCGTGCCGCTGCTCCTGCACACGGGAGTATCGAGCCTCGAAGAGGGCGAGGAGCCGTACGCCGAGTATTTCAGGATCAGCGACGCGAGCGCGGCCCGCATCACCGAAGCGCGACGCACCGGACGGCGCATCATCGCCGTCGGCACGACGGTCGTGCGCACGCTCGAGACTGTCACGGACGGCTTCGGCGTCACGCACGGCGATGCAGGCTGGACGGATCTCGTCGTCACGCCGGAGCGCGGCGCGCGTTCGGTCGACGGTCTGCTGACCGGCTTCCACGAGCCGCGCGCCAGCCACCTGCTGATGCTCGCGGCGATCGCCGGATGCGGCCACCTGCACGTTGCCTACGAGGCGGCGCTGCGAGAGCGCTACCTGTGGCACGAGTTCGGCGACCTGCACCTCATCCTCCCGGACTGAGGCGTCTATGGCGGCGTCGCTGTGGGATTCCATCGCGGTTCGGCCACCTCGAACC
>JBBQVO010000322.1:0-1934 GCA_038211505.1 Dehalococcoidia bacterium
CGACGCCGAAAAGCTCACTCGCAAACTCGTCGATCAGGGTTACCCGGCGACGAAGGTCAGCAGCACCGGCGGCTTCCTCCGCAAGGGCAACGCCACGATCCTCTCCGGCGTCGAGGCCAACGAAGTCGACGGTATCGTCGCAATGGTGCGCAGCGAGTGCTACGCCCGCACCGAATACGTCCCGGTGCAGACGCTGCCCTTCTTCGGCGAAGGCTCCGTCATGCAGGAGCCGATCGAGGTCCGCACGGGCGGCACCATCCTCTTCGTCATGGACGTAGAACGCTTCGAGAAGACCTGAGATGCCCCACCGGCGGCGCGACACCGCGAGCTTCGTCGCTAGATAGCCCGTCGGCGCGTCACCGCACCGTGTAGGGGAGGCCCGATGTGGCCTCCCGCGTTCGGATGCCGGCGCGGCATCGGACGTAGCCACCGTCCGCACTCGCGCGTCGACAGCCATATCTCGCACACTCACCACGTGTGACTTCGGGTGCTGCAGCGCCGTCACGTGAGCGACCTACACCAGCACGTCGAGGCGCATCAGCCCCTGGAAGCCTGGCAGCTTGCGGTACTCCAGCGGACGATCGCTGAGCCGCAGGTTCGGGTAGCGAGCGATCAGCGCGCCGATCGCGATCTGCGCTTCGAGCCGCGCGAGCGGCGCGCCGAGGCAGAAGTGGATGCCGCCGCCGAATGAGTGGTGATGCGTGTCGGCGCGCGTGATGTCAAACGTGTGCGGTTCGGGATACACATCCGGATCGTGATTCGCCGCCGAGAGCAGCGGCACCAGCGTCTGGCCGGCGGCGACGGCGCAGCCGGCGATCGTCGCATCATCGAGCGGCTGGCGCGCCGTCTCGACGACGGGGCTGTCGTAGCGCAGCATCTCCTCGACGGCGTTCTTGATCAGCGATGGATCATCGCGCAGCTTCCGCAGCTGCTCCGGATGCGCGAGTAGCGCGTGCACGCCGTTGCCGATCAGATCCGTCGTCGTCACGTTTCCGGCCGCGAGCAGCAGGCCGCACATCGTGATGATCTGCTGCTCGCTGAGCTTCTCGCCACCCTCCTCGACCGCGATCAGATTCGAGATGAGATCGGCGCGCGGCGCCGCGCGACGCTCGGCGATGACGCGGCGGAAGTACGCCTCGAGCTCTTCGCCGGAGATGCGCAGCGCTTCGCGCGCTTCCGCCGAGAGCGTCGGGTCGAAGATCTGGACGCCAGTATCGGACCAACGCTTGAAGTCGTCGCGATCAGCGGGATCGACGCCGAGCATCTCGGCGATGACGATCGTCGGCAGCGGACCCGCGAATGCGGCGATCAGCTCGAACTCCGGCAGATTTCCGACAGCATCGAGCAACTCGCCGACGATCTCGGCGATGCGCGGCGCCATCTGCTCGACGGCGCGCGGCGTGAACGCCTTCGTCACCAGGCCGCGCAGATGCGTGTGCTCCGGCGCGTCCATCAGCAGGATGCTCGGCTCGCGATCGAGCTCGCCGGCGAACAACGCCATAAACGATCCCGGCGCCGCCTTCCGCGGATCAGCCGAGAGCGCGCGATCGCGCAGCACCGCGTCGACGTCATCGTGACGGCTGAGCAGGTAGCGGTTGAACTGCACATCGTGGTGCATCGGCTCGCCCGCCCGCAGCGCATCCAGCGCCGGATGCGGATTCTCGGCAAATGCCGGATCGAATGGCGTCAGCGCGATGCCGGTCGGCACGGCATCCGTGGTCGTTGCTTCATCGTGAGTGTCCGTAGTCATGCTTGCCTCAAATTTCAATTCCAAGCCGCGGCGTGAGGATGCGCGAATCATAGCGCGATCGCCGTAGGGGCGCCGCTTGCTGCGCCCTTCGTGAATGGCGATCAAACGCCGATGAACGAGCACAATCGCCGGCCGACCGGGGCGCGGCGAGCAGCGCCCCTACGCAGACCACGGGCCGGCATTC
>JBBQVO010000323.1:0-1896 GCA_038211505.1 Dehalococcoidia bacterium
GAATACCGTCGTCATCATGGTGCCGTCGCTGAACCCCGACGGCGTCGACATCGTCGGCGACTGGTATCGCAAGTCGCTCGGCACGGCATGGGAAGGCACGCAACCGCCAACGCTGTATCACTACTACACGGGCCACGACAACAATCGCGACTGGTATGCGTTCACGCAGGTCGAGACGCAGATGGTGATCGACTCGCTCTACAGTGAGTGGCATCCGCAGATCGTGAACGACATCCACCAGCAAGGCTCGAACGGCACGCGCATCTTCATTCCGCCGTACATGGATCCCATCGAGCCGAACATCGACCCGATCCTCGCGGCCGGCGTTGCGCAGATGGGCAAGTCGATGACGTGGCGGCTCACGATGCAGGGGCTCGTCGGCGTCGCGAACAACACGTCGTACGATGCGTGGACTCCGGCGCGCGCGTATCAGCACTACCATGGCGCCATCCGTATCCTCACGGAGACGGCAAGCGCGTCACTCGCTTCGCCGATCACGGTCGCTTTCGACGATCTGCGCGCGGGATACAACGTCGACCCGAAGGTGACGGGCGTTGATTTCCTCACGCGCTGGCAGGGAGGCACCTGGGGCATCGGCGACATCGTGAAGTATCAGGTCGCCGCGTCGTGGGCACTCCTGTCACAGGCCGCAGACGACCGCGCGCTCTGGCTGTCGAGCTTCAGCGCCGTGCAGCGGCATTCGGTGCAGGGCAACCAGGCGGTCGGCCGACACGATTGGCCGGCGACGATCGTCATTCCGGCGCAGCCGGCGCGCGACACGGCGGTGAACTTCGCGCTGCGCATCCTCCAGCGCGGCCAGGTAGAGATTCGCCGCGCGTCGGTCGGGTTCACGGCGGGAGGTCGCAGCTTTCCCTCGGGCAGCTACCTCATCTCGACGGCACAGCCGTACGGCGGTTTCGCCAAGACGCTGCTCGAGCGGCAGCACTATCCCGACCTGCACGAATATCCGGGTGGACCACCGAAGCGTCCGTATGACGTCGTCGCGCATACGCTGCCGTTGCTCTTCGGGTTCGACGTCGCGATGATCGATGCACCCGTCACCGTCGAAGCCACTCTACTCGCCAGGATCACCGCGACACCGTGGATCGCGACGGGGCTGTCGAACAGTCGTGCCCGGCGCATCGCGATCTTCCAGAACGCGCAGCCGTCGATGGACGAAGGCTGGACCCGCTGGGTCTTCGACCAATACAAGATCCCGTTCACCATCATCCAGGCGAAGGACATTCGTGCCGGCGATCTCGGATCGCGCTTTGACGCGATCATCCTGCCCGACCAGCAGGCACGCGTGATTGCCGGAGGTCCGGCCGGCGCCTACCCGGACTCACTGAAGGGCGGCGTCGGCGCGCCAGGCGCCGCGGCGCTCGGCGCATTCGTCGACCAGGGCGGAACGGTCGTCGCGTTCAATGAAGCAAGCAACTACGCCATTGAAGCGCTGGCGCTCCCCGTGAAGAACGAGCTCGCCGGTATTCGCTCGAACGACTTCTACGCGCCCGGCTCGATCCTGAAAGTGGTCATCGACCGATCGAATCCGCTCGCGGCGGGCTACACCGCGCCGGAGCAGGCAGTGTGGTTCGAGGGATCACCGGCATTTACCGTGACCGACTCCACGCGTGCGTCCGTGGTCGCACGCTATCCGGCCGCGACCACCGACCCGCTCATGTCCGGCTGGTTGCTCGGCGCACCGAAGCTTGCCGGCAAGGCCGCGATGGTGGACGTCAAGCGCGGAAGGGGGCACGTCGTCTTGTTTGGTTTCCGGCCACAATACCGCGCGCAAACCATGGCGACGTACCCACTGCTGTGGAATGCACTACTTGGACGGACGGTGCCCTGAAAAACGTGACTGATGTACCTGGTACGGCGTACCCGGTACCATGA
>JBBQVO010000324.1:0-1888 GCA_038211505.1 Dehalococcoidia bacterium
GATCGGCGCCGGCATGACCGCTCTCTGGCTGCTCCAATGGGCGTTGTGATCAGCGCCTGCGGCAGCGATAGCTTGCATAGGCGCCCAGCCGGAAACTCGACTCGACGATCTCGAAGCCGGTCCGTTCGAGCATGCCTTCCATGATCCAGGCGTAGGTGCTCCACTCCTCGCGCACGTGCTCCTCGAAGAACGCGCGCTGGAAGCCGGAAGGCGAACCCGCCGGGCGCGCTACGGCCTCGATCCACGCATCGATCGAGCGTCGCATCTCGGAAGCATCGAATGAGTACACGAGATCCTCCAGGTAGAAGACGCCGCTCGGCTTGAGCATCGCGTGGATCCGCAGCAGCGCCTCCATCTTCCAAAAGTCGGGCAGGTGATGCAGCGCCCGGCGCGTCACGACAATATCGGCGGGGTCGCCGGCGTGGTCGTACGTCAAGAAACCGGCGCAGACGTACTCGATGTTCTCGACCCCGGCGGCGGCCGCTTGCTTCTTTGCGTGATCGAGCATTGGCTGCGAGACGTCGACGGCGACGACGCGCCGGCACAGCTTCGCCGCCTCAATCGCCAGCGATCCCGCCCCGGCGCCGAGATCGACGAACGTGTGCTCCGCCGCCAGTCCGAAGCCCAGCAGCTGCTCTCGCTCAGCCGCTGCATCGACGCCGACGCGCCGCTCGTACCCCTCGATCTCGTCCGCCGCCAGCCAGCCGAAATCGCGGAACTCGTCGAAGAACCACGGCAAACGTTCGGCACGATTCAAAGCAACACCTCGATCACGATCCCTGCGTCGTTCGTTACACTAGTCTTACACCGCGACGAACCGCAATTCGAGGCCGGCGACATGACGACGACCGCATCCGAGATCGAACACAAGGCGCAGGCCGCCAAGCGGGCGGCCCGCAAGCTCGCCACGCTCTCGACGGAAGTCAAGAACGCGGCGCTGCTCGGCCTCGCCGACACGCTCATCGACCGACGCGAGGAAGTGCTCGAAGCCAACGCGCGGGACATCGAGCGCGGGCGCGGCGACGGGCTGACGCCGGCCGTGCTCGACCGGCTGACGCTGTCGGCCGAGCGCCTCGCCGCCATCGCCAAAGATGTCCGCAACGTCGCATCGCTGCCCGATCCCGTCGGCGAGACGATCGAGCAGCGAACGCTGCCGAACGGCATGATCGTCGGCAAGATGCGCGTGCCGTTCGGCGTCATCGGCGCCATCTACGAGAACCGCCCGAACGTCACCATCGATATCGCGTCTCTCTGCCTGAAGGCCGGCAGCGCGACGATCCTGCGCGGCGGCAAGGAAGCGTTGCAGTCGAACATCGTCCTCGGCCGCATCATCGATGCCGCGCTCGCCGCGGCCGGCGCGCCGGAAGGCGCGGTGCAGATCATCGAGTCGAGCGATCGCGCGATCGTCGCCGAGATGCTGCAGATGAAGGAGTACATCGATCTCGTCGTGCCGCGCGGCGGCGAGGAGCTTATCCGCTTCGTCGAAAAGAACGCCACGATGCCCGTGCTGATCGGCGGTATCGGCGTCTGTCACACCTACGTCGATCGCGCCGCCGATCTCGACAAGGCGCGCGACATCGTCGTCAACGCGAAGACCCGTAGGTACAGCATCTGCAACGCCCTCGACACGATTGTCGTGCACGCCGATGTCGCGCGCGCATTCCTGCCCGACCTGCAACGGGCGCTGGCCGAGAAGCAGTGCGAGCTGCGCTGCGACGATCGCGCCTACGAGATCCTCGAAGGCCGCGGCGGCGTCACGCGCGCGACGGACGGCGACTACGGCAAAGAGTGGCTTTCGCTCATCGCCTCCGTGAAGGTCGTCGAGACCTACGATGACGCCGTCGACTTCATCTATCGCTACAGCAGCGGCCACTCCGACGCGATCGTC
>JBBQVO010000325.1:0-1773 GCA_038211505.1 Dehalococcoidia bacterium
TCTACAAGCACGACGGCGTCGACATGGTCGGAATGGCAGCGGCGCTCAAGGATGCGCTGCGCGGGCGCGCGCGCGGCGCGAGCACCATCACGCAGCAGCTCGTCGGCAACATGCACCCGGACATCATCGATCGCTCCGATCACTCGATCGCGCGCAAGATCCACGAGCAGAACGCCGCGCGGGAAATGGAGCGTCACTACGACAAGCAGCAGATCCTCGAGGCATATCTCAACCAGATCCACTTCGGCCACGGATGGTACGGCATCGAGGAAGCAGCGCGCCACTACTTCGGCATCCCGGCGGCGCGACTGTCACTCGCGCAGGCGGCGACGCTCGCCGCGCTGCCGAAGGGTCCAGCGCTCTACGATCCCCTACGGCATCCTGATCGCTCGAAGGAGCGGCGTGACCTCGTGCTGTCGCTCATGGCGCAGCAGGGATACCTGACTGCGGCGGCGGCGGCGGCGGCGAGGGCGGAGCCCGTGGTGACCGCGGCATCGATAGTGATCGAGGCAGCGCCGTACGTCGTCGACGTCGTGCGGCGCGAGGCGGAGACGGCCGGGATACCGGTGATGACGGGCGGCTTCCAGATCACGACGTCGATCGACGCGCAGCTGCAGACGCTCGCGACGGACGCGCTCGTGTCGGGGCTCTCGCGTGCGGAGGCGCGCGCGGGTTACAAGCATCCGACGTTCGCCGCGCGCACCGCGGGGAGCAGCGACTATCTGCAAGGTGCCGTCGTGGCGATCGACCCCGAGGATGGCGACGTGCTCGCGTTGGTCGGCGGCCGCAACTACGCCGACTCGCACTTCGATCGCGCGCTCAATGCGCTGCGGCAGCCGGGGTCGTCGTTCAAGCCGATCGTCTACTCGACCGCGCTTGCCGACACCTTCACCGCGGCATCGATCGTCTACGACACTGCGCTTGCGATCCCGCTCGATCGCAACGGCGTCTATCGTCCCCGCAACGACGACGGCCAGTTCCTCGGACCGATGATGCTGCGCGATGCGCTCGTGCGCTCGCGCAATCCGGTAGCGGTGCAGCTCGGGCTCGTTGAAGGGATGGACACGATCTCCGCTTTCGCGCACGCTCTCGGGATCACGACACCGATTTCGCCGTATCCGGCGAGCGCGATCGGCGCGAGTGCGGCGAAGCCGATCGAGATGGTCGCGGCGTATGCGGCGTTCGACAACGATGGCTCCTCGGTGGAGACGCGCTTCATCCGTCGCATCACCGATGCGAACGGGCGCCAGCTGTATACGGAGAGGAGCGCCGTGCGCGACTCGGTGCTCGATCCGCGCGTCGCGTTCATCGTGCGCGACATGATGCGCGACGTCGTCACGCGCGGGACGGCGACGTCGGTGCGACGCTACCTCCCCGAGCGCATCGAGGCCGCGGGGAAGACGGGGACGACGAACAACGACACGGACGCGTGGTTCATCGGCATGACGCCCGAGATTGTGGCGGGCGTGTGGGTCGGCTTCGACAAGCCGGTGCCCATCGCGCCGGGCGCCGCGGGCGGCTCCGTCGCCGCGCCGATCTGGGGCGACATGATGGGGCACTACTACCAGTCGCGCTCGAGCGGCGAATGGAATCTGCCCGCGGGAATCGTCGCGATGGACTTCGATCGCGACACGATGGCGCCGGCGGACAGCACCACGGCCCCTGAGCGCCGTTACACCGAGTATTTTTTGGAGGGAACGCAACCGGGCGATCCGTGGGCGATCTTCGCAAACGGGCCGATCACCTTTTAGTTCCAAGCGTGGAGGAATGGCG
>JBBQVO010000326.1:0-1730 GCA_038211505.1 Dehalococcoidia bacterium
CATCAGACATCGACGCGCCGCCCGCGAGCATCGCCGGCGTCATCCTCACTCGCATCGTCGCTTCCGACGCCGAGAGCGTCGCCCGCCGCGCCAACGTCCTCGCCGTACTCGCCGAGGATCGCATCCTCGCCGCGCCCTCCGTGGCCGATATCGCCGCCGCGCTCCAGGCGACGAGCCTCGCCGGCGGCGACGCCAGCACCGGCATCGAACGCATCATGATCGGCACCGTCTCGTCCGATGCCGCGTCGCCCTACTTCGGCCAGCGCGAGCGCACCTGCATCATCACCCGCTTCGACAAGACGGACATCCAGCTCGCGGCGCTGCAGACCGACCTCGACTGCCTCGTCATCACCGGCGGCGGCGAGCCTAGCCCGTACCTGCTCGATCGCGTCCGAGGCGGCCGCAACGACGTCGCCGTCCTCCTCGCCCCCGGCAGCACCGTCGACTCCATGCGCGCCCTCGAAGGCCTCTACGCCCGCAGCCGCTTCGACGGCGGCAGCAAACTAGCCCGCGCCGTCACCCTCCTGGACGAGGCCAGCGCGCCTGTGACGTTCTGAGCTAGGGGTTGGTCGTTAGCCGGTGGTCGTTAGGGAGTACGCTCCGCAAGAACGCCACTCTCCCCGCCGAATCGATCGCAACGCCCGAACGTCTACGTCGCCCCTAACGACTAACGACCAACGACTAACCCCCTGGACTACGCGCTCAGTTCTTCCCCGCCGTCGATGCCGATCACGTTGCCCGTCATCCAGTGCAGCCGCTCGTCCGCGAGCACCGCGATCGCCTGCGCGACATCTTCCGGCGTCGTCGAACGGCCGCTCGGATTCATCGCCTCGGCGCGCGCGTGCAGCTCCGGTCCGCCGGGGATGCGCCGCAACGCCGCCGTGTTCGTGACGCCGGCGCGGATCGCGTTCGCCGTGACGCCGAGGGGCGCCATCTCGAACGCCAGTTGCCGGATGTGCGACTCCAGCGCCGCCTTCGCCGCCGACACCGCGCCATACGACTTGATCACGCGCGTGGAGCCCGAACTGGTCATCGCAAAGATGCGGCTGTTCTTGCCGAGCAGGCGCCGCGTCGCCATGTCCTGCGACCAGTAGACAAGGCTGTGCGCCATCACATCGAGCGTCATGTCCATCTGCATCTGGCTGATCCGGCCCTTCGGATCGTCCTCGATGAACGGCAGCAGCGTCCCGAACGCCAGCGAATGCATCAGCACATGCACGTAGCCGTCGCCGCCGATCTTCTCGCGCACAGCGTCGAGCGTCGCGGCGCGCTTCTTCGCATCGGCCGCGTTGACGTTGAAGAAGATCGCTTCCTGCCCCGCCGCCTTCACCTCATCCTGCACCTTCACCGCATTCGGCAGCGTCGATCGCAGGTCGAAGTGCACACCGAAGACGCCGTAGCCCGCCTTCGCCAGCGCGACCGACGTCGCCCCGCCAAACCCGCTCGACGCCCCCAGTATCAGCGCCCATTTCGATGACATAGCAACTCCTCATTCACAACAGACAACCGCGCGCGGTGATTGCCCCTTACAACGCGATCTGCGCTGACGAATGACGCAAGTGTACGACAGCGCAAATGGTCGGTCACGAATGGCGCGAGCCGGGATGCCGCAGCCACCCCGCCGGCATCCGTAGATCGCGTAGGATAGCCGCCCACGGCTGTCCTGACGTCCGTGATGTCGTCGACGCTCCCGTCACTCGCAACGCCGCACCGAAGAAAGCCCGCGCTCC
>JBBQVO010000327.1:0-1618 GCA_038211505.1 Dehalococcoidia bacterium
GATCATGCACAGGTCGCCGATGCCCGCGTTGTTGATCAGCACGTCGATTCGGCCCTCGGCGCGCAGCACCTCGCCGATCGCCGCCTGCACCGAAGTGGCGTCATCGACGTCCATCTTCAGCGTCGTGAGCGCGAGCTTCTCGGACTTCGTTGCATCGATCAGCGCCGCAGCGCCGCGATCCGGGTTGCGCATCGTCGCGTAGACATTGAACCCGCGCCGCGCCAGATGCAGCGCCGTGACCTGCCCGATGCCGGTGCTTGCTCCCGTAATGACGACGACCGGTCCTGCCATGCGCCCTCCCGCGTTGTCTTCGATTCCGATTGCAGCATCCTACCGCCACGACTCTCGCGGTCAAGGCGCATCGACGGCCGTTCCCGTCGATGCGTGAAGGAGCCGCTTACCGAAGCGTGACTCGCGCGGGTCGTGAGTCCTCCACACCTCGCACATCTGCGAACAAATAATCACTGGCATCGGTTCTGGCGACACGTCCGGGGCCGAACCTACGACTGTAGGCCGATGTCAAAGCTGGCGGCGTAACGGCCGCCAGATTTCGCGACGGCGAGCGTCAGCAGGCCGTTGCTGTCGCGGAAGATGTTGTCGCCGCTGTTCTTGAGCCGGCCTGTCGATCCTTTGCTGACGTATGCGCCCTGGGAGTGGACGGCGTCGGAGAGCGCGTCGTCGAAGAACCATTGCGAGGTGAACTCGTAGCCGTCGCTCGTGCGGATCTTGAAGTGCACGTGTGTCGCGCGGCCCTGATACCAGCCCGGATAGATCGTCGTGAAGGCGACCCGCCCGTTCGTGTCGGTGACCTGATATCCGCGCAGGAACTTCTTGCCGGTCGTCGTGAAACCCATGTCGGAGACGTCGGAGTAGACGCCCAGGGCATCGCAGTGCCACACGTCGACCTGGGCGCCTGCGAGCGCCGCGCAGCCGCCATTGGCGCCGACCTTCGAGACGTTCACGGCGATATCGAGTTGATCGCCAGCGGACACGGCGCCGTCGGACGGATCACTGCGGATGTCGGCGCGGTTGAGCTTCTCGTCGACGAAATACGGGCCTTCGGTGAGGGCGGGAATCACCACGCACGTTGGCGCGGATGCGCTGCCCGCGCCGTTCGTGGCCGCGGCGGTCGCGGCTCGTGTCGCGGCGGGCGACGATGCTGCCGAACCCGTCGGAGCCGTCGTCGCGGTGGCCGACGGTTTGCCGCTGTCGGAGCACCCGACGGCAGCCACAACGCCGACGCCGGCCATGAGCACCAGCATCTCGCGCCGGGTGAGCAGCCGTCCTACCTGTACGTCGTCGGTGTCCATGATGGTCTCCTGTGGGCTGGGCAATATCTCGTGGCTCAGATGACTCAGCGTCCCACGCTCATGTGAATTCGACCTGAGGGAAGACTAAGAAGAGTCTAAGGATGAGTGCAACACAGTTCCAAACGAGGACGTGAGCGTGCCCGACGCGCGGTGCCTGGAGAGCGCGCAGGTCACGTCCCGTCAAGTGGTGTAAATCGCTGGCATCATCCTCGCCTTGAGAGGGGCGAGTTATACGGCGATGGGTAGGCGTACGTTGGCCTCCGTTTCCTGGAAGGGGATGGATGAAGCATCGTGCGCGGTGACGAGGC
>JBBQVO010000328.1:0-1600 GCA_038211505.1 Dehalococcoidia bacterium
GAGGAAGTTCGAGGTCTTGTTGAACGTCGTGTCGCCGGTCAGGTTGGTCGACGTGCACGCCTGGCCGACGCCCGGCGAATTGCAGTTGTCCGACGCCCACGCCGACGGCGAGTAGTTGCCGAAGACGACGCCGTGGAACGAGTTGCCGCCGTCCCTGGGCACCATGTTGACGCGCATGCCGCCCTGGCCCATCTCGGCCGAGTCGGCGCCGGTGACGTAGCTGAACTCCTGGAAGCTGCCGTCGTTCCAGTAGACGCCGCTGTAGGCGCCCTGCGCGCAGAGGTTGTTCAGCCGCATGCCTTCGACCGTCCGGACAGTGTCGGCGGAGCCGCGATACTGCAGCGGCGACTGCTGCAAGTTGCCCGAGCCGCCGACGTCGCGCGACAGCGCACCGCCGCCGCCCACGGCGATGGACGTGCCGGGAATCATGATGCCGACCGCCTGGATGTTGCGCCCGGTCGGGAGCACGTCCATGACTTCGCGGGTCATGACCGTGCGGGTGGTGATGCTCTGCGTGTCGACGATCGGCGACTCGGCGGACACCGTGATGGTTTCCTCGAGCGCGCCGACCTTGAGGTCGGCGTTAATCGTCGCGGTGAAGTCGGACGTCAGCTCGACGTTCTCGCGCTTCACGACGCTGAAGCCGGGCAGGGTGAACGTGATCGTGTACGTGCCCGAGCGCAGGTTGGTGATCTTGAACTGGCCGTTGTTGTCGGTCACGGCCGAACGGACCTTCTCAATCAACACCGGGCTGGCCGCTTCGACGGTGACGCCGGGCAGGACCGCACCCGAGGTGTCCTTGACGGTGCCGCTGATGGCGCTCGTCTGTGCCGACGCGACGGCCGGCAGCAGCCCCAGCAGCGCGACAGCGAACGTGAGTCGTGCAAACATGCGCATGCGCAATCTCCTCCTCGATAACCGTGACGATCGCTGAGAGCCTAGCCCGTGGCTGCACTCGGCGTGCCGAGACTGTACTCTTGTTCCGCGCCGGTTATCGCCCGTATTTGTCAGGCTCGCCGGGATCACCGGCTGCCAATTCCAAATTTCCGTATGCCGGCTCTCGTTCTCCGTAAGTCGTCGCACCAGACCGTAACCTACCGATCGGTCGGCTGACGCGAGAGCATACACGCAGCTGTTCCGCGACCGGGCCGCGCCGAAGCTCACCGTTTCGCGCCGACGCTTCGGACGAAATTGACGACGTTCCAGATGTCGGTGTCGCTCAGCCGGGCGGCGTAGCCGTCCATGTCGGCCGAGACGCCGTCGTGGACGACCGTGAAGATCTCACCGTCGCTGCCGCCGTAGTCCCACGTGTCGTCGGTGAGATCGGGCACCGGCGCGGTCGCCGCCGTGCCGTCCCCCTTGCCTTCCGCGCCATGGCACCGGCCGCACATCCGCGTGTAGACGCGCTTGCCCGCGGCAATCGACTCGGGCGACGCCGTCACCGGGTTCTTCACTCTGGCGGCGTCCGGATTGCCGCCTTTCTTCGGCGCCGCCGCCGACTGCAGCAGCGCCATCACGAGGAGGATCGGCCACATCTTCACGGGGCCTCATTCTACCGAATTTGAGGATTTGAGGATTTGAGGATCTAAGAATTTGATCT
>JBBQVO010000329.1:0-1526 GCA_038211505.1 Dehalococcoidia bacterium
AACGACGGCTCCATCTCCGGCAGTTGCGGCTTCGACGCGGGAGCAGGCGGCGCGGCCTCGGGCGCGTGGGTACGCTGTTCGGCGAGGGTGGTGACGGCTTCGGTGAGATCGGTCATGCGCGCCGCGAGCGCTTCCGTGTGCTCGACGAGGCGCGTCAGCAGGTCGCTGAAGCGCTCCGTCGTCTCGACGACCTGCGGCGGGATCGGGGGCGCTTCCGGAACGCGCGAGTCGCGTTCTGCAGCGAGAACGGCATCGGCCTCGATCAGCGCCTTGGCGATGATCTGCGCCGCGCGATCGCGGGCCGCTTGCTCGGTGCCGTCGCGGGGATCCGTACCAGGGGCACCTATGGTCGTCATGCGCGCTCGCCCAATCCTCTCGTACACATCCAGCCTGGCTGACGACGCATCCTGCGCATCCGGCGTCGAGTTCTCGGTCGCAGCGCAAAGCCGCGAGAGGCATCGATCCGGACGTAGATGTATCGGCGGGAGGGAGCGAAATCCGAAGCAAGTATAGCAGGGTGTTTGCACATCGATCGCGCCGGTGAGCTTCGGGTGAGCCTGTAAGGAGCGTCGCTCTCGCTCGTAAGAACCAGCACCGCGGCGGTCACTCGCCAGTCGATCCGCGGCCCGCGGAGGGTGCTCGATCCTATCGCCGTCGTACGGGATGATGCGGCGGACGTCTATGCCTACCGACACGTCGGGATTGAATAAGAGAGTGAGCGTGCTTCGATGGAACTTCAGACGCTGATCGTCGAGCGGGATGCGTCGTTGCCGGGGCTGATGACGGTCACGCTCAACCGGCCGGAGAAGCTCAACGCGCTCAACAATCAGCTGCATGACGAATTGCAGCACGTCTGCCGCGAGCTGCAGGACGACTACGACACGCGCGTCGTAATCGTCACCGGCGCCGGACGCGCCTTCTCGTCCGGCGCCGAGCTGACGGATGTGCGACCCGGACGTCCAAGCGGCGACCTCGATCGGCGGCAGCGTGTCAACGCCGGCGGCCGCACGAGCGCCGCCCTCGAACGGCTGGAGCAGGTGACGATCGGCGCCTGTAACGGCCTCGCCATCGGCGGCGCTGTCGTGCTGCTGAGCTGCATGGATCTTCGCATCGCCGCCCAATCATCGTGGTTCTCGATTCCGGAGGTCGATCTCGATCTGCCGCTGACGTGGAACTCGCTGCCGCGCCTGATGCGCGAGCTGGGGCCGGCGCGCACAAAAGAGCTCGTCATGACGTGCAATCGCTTTTCGGCCGAAGACGCGCTGCGTTGGGGCTTCGTCAATCACGTCGTAGCGGATGACACGGTCGTGCCCGAAGCGCGCAAGCTCGCCGAGAAGCTGCTGACGAAGGATCCGCTGACGCTCTCGATGACGAAGTCGGCGACGAGCGCGCTCGCGCGTCAGATGGTGCCGGAAGAGGCGACGTGGAGCGATCCCGAGCTGATGCTGCTTGCCTACCGCTTCCGCCGCGATCGCGAGAAGGCGAAGCCGAAGGACTGAGCCGCCGGCGCGAAGTACGAGACGCGC